>DASVKG010000135.1:0-14755 GCA_036385495.1 Anaerolineales bacterium
AGCGGTGCTAATCGCCATCAACTGGCTCACTTATGTTTGGGCGGTGGGGGCGGGGTTCATCGTGGAGACAAGCTTGGGTTATTTTATCAACCCGCTCCTTGTCGTACTTCTGGGCGTGGTTTTCTTGCGCGAACGGCTGCGACCGCTCCAGTGGCTCCCCATTGGGCTGGCTGCTGCAGGTGTGCTCTATCTCACCTTTGCTTACGGTTCGCTGCCCTGGGTGGCGCTCACGCTGGCATTTTCATTTGGATTCTACGGATTGGTCAAGAAGATGGCACCGCTGGGTTCACTCCACGGATTGACCCTAGAGACAGGCATCCTGTTCCTGCCGGCGCTTGGATTTTTAATTTTCTCTGAATTCACCGGGGCAGGCGCGTTCATGCATACATCTCCGCTCCTGGACGTGATGCTGGTTGGCGCAGGTTTGGTAACGGTAGTCCCATTGCTTATGTTTGCCTCTGCAGTACAGCGCATCCCTTTGACCATGATCGGCGTCTTGCAATATGTCAACCCTACCATGCAATTCCTACTTGGAGTGTTGATTTTCAAAGAGCCTTTTGACCATCGTAGGCTCATTGGTTTTGGTGTAGTCTGGGTGGCACTGATCCTTTTCGGGCTGGAGGGCTTTCTGGCACAACGCAGGTCCAGGATGCTGGTAAGCGCGGATTAAACCAAGACCGCAGGCGAGTACCTCGCTTGCGGTCTTGGTTTTTTTACAAGAGCAGGGATTAATTGCCCGGGGGATTGGTGGAGCGTTTAAACAAAGCCGAAAGGACTAACAAGATGCCCAACGCCAGCACAATTGCAGGACCAATCAGGCGCGTGATCCAGAGCGATGTGACCAGGAGGGAGGACATTGCGGCAAAAGCCAGTCCGGCGAAACCGCACAGGATGATACCGGCCACTTTCAAACCTTCGATCTTCTTATACATGCCTATTAGCAGCAACGGAAGGCCCACAGCGAATGATTCGACAGTCCACAGCACAGCCCAGGAGCTCCACAAGCCTGTGGCAGCGCAGAATTGCAGTACCAGGCCGGTTAGACCGATTATCGAGGCTGGTATCATCAGCCAGGGCACCTTTAGGAAAATCGCCATCAGGAGGAAACCGAGCCCTACACTGATCACTTCCAGCGGCCACAAATAAGCCCAGGTGGACCAGTTCCCCGTGATGCTGGCGAGGAATAGCAAAACTCCCGTGGTCAAGGTCGGGATTCCTGGGATGAACAAGCCACTCAAGCCGCGGATCTTTGAGAAGATAAATGGGGGCAGGCAGAATAATAACCCGGCACCCACCACGAAAATGGGCCAGGCGCGGAAACCGAGCAGAATTCCTGCGCCGACCGCCCTGATGAGCAGGTTTCCGGCCAGAGCCAGAACACCCAGCAGGATCAGGGTCACCCCGAAAAGAAGAGAAGTTTTCCTTTGCATTTGAACCTCCTTTTGGTTCTTTATTTTGATTGGGTCGCGTCGAATAGAACTGGCGGCCTGTGATTCCAGTAAATATTTAATGAATCCTGATGATAGGTCCCTGAATTAGTTGGTAAGTATTCCAATGAGCAGCGAGACAACGAAAACGATCCAAGACAGAATGAGCAGGATGTTGCCGATACGGCGTGTCAGCCAAAGGCCGGCAGCGTCGCGATGGTTTAGCAGGAAAGGGGCAATAATTGAACCAGCCACGAGGAGGGGTTCCAGCGGCCAGAGAAAAGTCCAATGCTGCCATTTTCCACTCATTGCGTAATAAGATAACAGGAAACCATTACCAAGCACGATCCCTCCCGGAATAAGCAACCAGACACTGGGAAGGGCACTCGTCACGGCGACCAGTAAACCTCCAACCACTACCAGTTCCATCGGCCAGGTGTGCCCGAATATCTTCCAGCCGAAGATCCCGCTCAACCAGAGCATAAGCATGTTGGCAATTACTATCCCGGCCACTGACCAAAGTACCGCGCCTCGCACACTTTGCCTTCGTACTACGGATAAATCAGCTGGAGGTGTGAATATGGTTTTTACTTGGTTGAGAAAGTTGCTGGTGCCTGCCCTGAGATGGCCGAGGTTCCTGCCAGTCGTGACATCGGTATCGCCGGAAGCAAAGCCGGCGTCAGGGATTTGCTGGCGCGCTGGCCCGGAGAAAACGGCTACCGCTGCGTGCCCGACCGAAGAACAGTACTCCGTCTGCGGGAGGGTAATCGTGTCCGGGATCTGGATCCCCGCTTCCTGGGCGGCACCCATTATAGCCTCGGCCATCTCTGCTGCGTTCTGAAAGCGGCCATCCGCGCGTTTTGCCAACGCCTTAAGCGCCACGCGCTCGAACGGTTCCGGGATATTTGGGTCAATCTTGGATGGCATGGGCAGGGGATCGTTGATGTGCTTCATTAAGATTGCCAGCGGTGTATCGGCATCAAAGGGGACAGTGCCGGTCATAGCCTCGTAATAGGCAATTCCCATGGAATATATATCGCTGCGAACATCGCAGTGACCATCCAAGCCCTGTTCGGGTGCCATGTAGCTCAAAGTACCCATCAAGGCACCTGCGACGGTGTACTGTGTCCCCCCGACGATCTGGGCGATGCCAAAATCGGTCAGCACTGCCTGGCCGTGCTTGGTGAGCATAATATTGGCTGGTTTCAGGTCACGGTGGATGATGCCTTCACCATGGGCGTAGGACAACCCATCCAGCACATCAATGAAGATGCGCACGGTTTCACCAAACGGCAGGCGTTCGCCGCGTACTCGCAAGGCATTTAAATATGCCTTGAGCGTATCGCCTTCAAGCAGTTCCATGACCATATAGTACAGGTCATCCTGCACGTCGAAGTCGTATATTTGGACAATGTGAGGGTGCCGTAAAGCGGCAACTGCCCGCGCTTCCCGCCGAAAGCGAGCCAGGAACTCCACTTCTTCCACCAGGTCAGAGCGCAGGACCTTGATCGCCACGTAGCGGTCAAGCTGTGGGTGGTAGGCTTTATAAACCTGAGCCATCCCACCCCGGCCCAACGGCTCAAGTATGCGGTATTTGCCGAGGTTTTGTCCTTCCAGATATATGGGAGCCATTTTGTTTTTCTGCGTGTGTTTTGTGGCCATAGGTCTCATCCGAACCAGATGATACCTGAGGCGGCCGGAATCAACCTATCAACTGGCTAATATCGGGCTACTGACTTGCGATGTGGAGATTATCAATTCGGCTGGATTAGGTCTGAAAAAGGACTTACATTGTTTTAGACCAATCCTTTCGATCAGGACAAGGGTTTGCATAACTTAGGCTGTCATCAATTTATATCCCAGCCCTCGCACGGTGAAAAGCAATTGCGGGTTGGCCGGGTCGAATTCAATGCGTGTCCGCAGGCGGCGCACCAGGTTTTCGATCTGATAATCAAATATCCCACTGGCTTCGTATTCCGGCCAGACAGCGCGTCCGATGTCATCTTTTGAGCAGACCTGGCATCGGCGTTCATAGAGATAGGCCAGGAGTAGGTATTCCTTGGGTGAAAGGCTGACCGCTTTGCGGTTGACCCGTACCACTCCAGCAGTGGCGTCCACTTCCAGGTCGGGGACAGGATTTTCGCGCGTGGTCGTATCGGGGTCGTGGAAAATAAAGGTCACATCCCCCACCTTAATGCTGTCGCCGTCCCGCAGGTTCATCGCCGTGATGATCCGTTCCCCGTTCAGGTAAGTCCCGTTGGTGGAACCTAAATCTTCCACAAACCAATGGCGCCCCTCACGGCGAATGCGGGTGTTCTCGCGTGAAATGCTTTTACTGGCGATGACGATATCGCATTCCATGGCGCGCCCGATGATGGCAGCTTGCGCTGGCAGACGGTGTTCCTGACTATTTGGATCGGTAAGAAATGGGCCGGAATTATCCAAGGGCATAGCTCTCGCGTTTTCTCTTTTCTTGGTAATTATACTCGCGAGGATTATAATTACCGCCAATTGCACTCGTAATTTTATTAAGGAGAAGAAGATGAGCAAAAAGAAATCGGGAGTAATTGGCATTCTGACAGGAGGGGGCGACGTACCGGGGTTGAACCCGGCCATTCGCGCGGTTACCATTCGCGCCATCCGCGAAGGGTATCAAGTGGTTGGCCTGCGGCGCGGTTGGGCGGGGGTGACAGAAATCATCCGGGAAAAAGATGCCGATAACAGCAACAACTACCAATTCCTAACTGAGGAAATTGTCAATAAAGCGGGACGTACCGGAGGTACCTTCCTGCATACCTCGCGTACGAAACCGAGCAAGATGAGTAAAGATAATGTACCAGTGCACTTGAAGGACAAGTACAATGCTGACGAGAACGACTTGACTCCCGAGGTTATGAAAAACCTGGATTGGCTGGGCATTGACTATCTGATCCCAATTGGAGGAGATGATACACTCAGCTATGCCGTGCACCTTTATCAGGAGGGATTAAAAGTAATTGCCATTCCTAAAACGATGGATAACGACGTACCGGGTACCGATTATTGTATAGGCTTCAGCACCTGCGTCACACGCACGATAGCTCTGACCAACAGCCTGCGTACTATCGCAGGATCACACGAACGATTTTTGGTCTTGGAAGTCTTCGGGCGCTATGCTGGTTTTACAGCCATGTTGCCTACCATGGCAGGTGCATCACATCGTTGCGTGATCCCCGAATACAAGTTCAATATCGATAAATTGACCGAATTGATGACCTATGACCGCAATCATAACCCGAGCCGTTACTCGGTGGTGCTGGTCTCGGAGGGCGCAATGTTCGAAGGCGGGGAGATGGTCTTTGCTGACCGCTCAACAGACGCCTACGGGCATGCCAAATTGGGCGGAATTGGCGACCTTGTGGCAAGCCGGATTAAGGAGCTTTCTGCAAACCACAATAATGGCAGGACAATCAATACCATTGACCAGAAATTGGGCTACATGGTACGCGGCGGAGACCCGGATGCGATTGATTCGATCGTCCCAATGGCATTTGGCAACCTGGCTCTCGACTTGCTCCTAAAAACCATCCATGGGCGTTTGGTGGTGCTCAAGAATGGCCGCTATGACAATATGCCCCTGGACGTTGTAACCGGAACCAAAAAGGTTGTCAATGTGGATCATTTCTATGACACAGAACGGTACCGACCCAAGTATGAAAACTTCGAAATGAAACCACTCTTCATTATGACCAGCGAAGGTTGATCAATATCCAAATACTCCAAAGCGCCCCGAATTGTTTCGGGGCGCTTTGGAGTTAATAGTTGTTTCAAGGCGTTCTCATGATTAGAATGATCAAAACAGCTGCGCAGGAAAGGATGCAAGTCAATAAGACAATCGACGTTGCAATAATGACGGCACTGGTATGATCTTTTCCCGATTGTGGCGTGATTATCTCGTTCATTTCAGCCTCCATAAAAGAGAACCGGTTTTGTTAATTAATATACGGCATTTTCCTCCACTGGTTGCTTCCCTCCGCTGAACCCCTTAAAAGTTAATAAAAACCGCGCCAAGGGGCGCGGAAAATTAGCGAGAACAAGATTGCTCACTCGGCTGGATTATCAGGCCCTGGCGGCAGCCAGTTCCACCTGGGTGTATTTCAGGCGTTCCAATACGGCGGTCGCCACGTTATTCATCAATCCGAAGCCGAGCGTTTTATCCACCTGCATCAGGGCACGGACACCCACCCCGTCAATTTCCACTACCTTGACAGGGACAGTCGCCCGGGCTGACGAAATATAAACATACGGCTCGATGATCGATGACACCCCCAGCATTTCACCCGGGGCGATCGACCCGACCAGGGCATTGGAAATAGCCCCTTCGCCACCCCCGCTATAAATCAGGTCCACATCACCTTCGAGCAGGAGGATGAGTTTGGTGGCATGGCTGTTTTCCTTGACCAGCAGGGTTTCTTTTGGGTAAATTTTTTCTTCAGCAATCATGGCAATCGCCTTGAGCTGGTCGTCCGTAAGCAGGGCAAAGAAAGGATAACGCCTTAAGAGCTCAATGGAAATCATATCTCTCTCCTAAATTTGATTGAATTAATTGTAGCACAGCCTCTACCGCTAAAGGCACTGCCGCTTCCACCGGCGGGGACAATATTTCGGAGAAATCGTAAACGTTCTCGGCTTCAATGGCGACAATATGAACATCCTCGTCGCTGGGCAGGAGTATGTCCATGGTTCGACCGACATTTAACGCGTTGCGAAGAGAGGTATCGTGGACGGCGGTAGTATGACCGGAAGACAGATCCGGCAGTTCGGTCAGCTTGAACTGGCTGACGGTGCCGATTGGTTTTTCTCCGGTGGAAAAGGAATCCACCAGGATAACGCGCTCGTAGCCGGTCAGCCGTTCCATCAGGCTCAGTCCACCCAGTGAGACGCAATCCACCTCGACATCCTGCCGGTTAGCCGTTTTACGCGCAATTTCTTCCACCACGCGCCAGCCGACTCCGTCGTCACCTAAAATGGGGTTGCCGAGTCCGATCACCAGAGTTTTCATGATATATGTTAAAAAGTTGGAAGGTTGAAGATCTCTTGGCCTTCAACCTTCCAATATGAAATTTATTCGCAGAACTGTTTCAGGACATTGACCGGATTGCCTTCTACATCATGTATGGTGACTTCCAGAGGCATCTGGCCAGGCAGGGAATGGGTGGCACAGCCGAAGCAGGGGTCGTAAGCGCGGAAGGCCATTTCGACCATGTTTAACAAGCCCTCATTGACAATGCCATTCTTGATGAGGCTGTCTGCGGCCTTTTTGATAGACATCGTGATGGGGGCGTAATTGTTTGTTGTGCCGACCACCAGGTTGACCTTGGTCACCACGCCGCGCTCGTCGGTCCAATAGTGATGGGTAAGAGTGCCGCGCGGGGCCTCGACGATGCCCACGCCTTCGGTAGGAGTGGCAGTCGGGATGGCATGGAAGTCGGGCGAAGTAATTTCCGGGTCAGTGGCCAGTTCCACCCAGCGTTCGGCCGCGTAAAGCAGTTCGATGAGCCGGGCCCAGTGGATGGCCAGGCGCTGATGGACAGGCTTGCCACCCAGGGTGCTGTAGAACTTCTCGTATTCGGCCTGGGCGAGGGGAGTCGCCATGCCATCGGCCGCGTTGAGGCGTGAGAGCGGAGTGGCCATATAAACCCCGGAATCGGGTCCGTCCACGAAGCCTTTCCAACCGACATTCTTCAGGTATGGGAATTTCAAGTATGTCCAAGGTTCGACGTGCTCGGCAATGTTTGCAGCATAGTCTTTCGGCTCATACTTGACATATTCTTTGCCATCCGGTCCGACCACGCGAACTTTACCGTCGTAGAAGTTGACCTTGTTGTTCTCATCCACCATGCCCATGTAGTAGGTCTTGTGGGTGTAGATGTCACCAACGATCAGGTCCAGGTAAGTCTTGTTGCTCAGGACGATGTCATTGAAGGCCTTCAATGTGAACTGGGCGAACTCGATTGCCCAGCGGCCCATCGTTTCGATTTCCTTGCGCTGTTCTTCATTAATACCCTTGGTTAAACCGCCGGGAATTGATGTGCACGGGTGAACCTTGCGCCCGCCTATGATCTCAACCACCGTGTGGCCGTACTTGCGCATTTGGATGACCTTGCCACCGATTTCCAAACCGACTTTGTGGATTACGCCCAGTATATTGCGCTCGGCAACGGGTGCATCCGGGCCCATGATGAAATCCGGACCGCCTAGGGCATAAAAGTGGGTGGTGTGATCTGTGCAGTAGAAGGCGCTATAAAGCAATTCGCGCAGCATCTTGCCGGTATGCGGAACTTCCACATGATAGACTGCATCGGCGGCTTTGGCGGCAGCCATATGATGCGCTTCCGGGCAAACGCCGCAAATGCGGTTGGTCAGGAGGGGCATTTCTTCAACCGGGCGTCCGACACAGAAACGCTCGAAACCGCGCAATTCCGGGATCTGGAAGTAGGTATTGGTTACATTCCCTTGTTCGTTCAAGAAGATTTCGATCTTACCGTGGCCTTCCAACCGGGTGATGGGGTCAATTGTGATCCTTTGCATTGTGAATTATCCTTTCTGCGCGGATTTGCTGGAGCGCAACAGAGAACCAGCCAGGTTGAACCGATAAAACTGTCCGGCAGGGTCCACCAGACCGTCGAGGATGCGGTCGATTTCTTCGGGTTTGTCGCTGTCAATGACTGAAGCGAAGGCCGCGATCAGACGGGCACCATAATCCACCACGCCTTCGGCGGGACCGTAGCAGCCGATGCATTGTGCCCCAGCTACCGGGCAGCGGGAATTGCATCCGCTGCGGGTGGCGGGACCGTTGCATGGGATGCCCTGCTCGAGCAGGCAAAGGTCCGGGTCTGCATGGATGAGTTGAATGCGGCCGAAGGCCTTGATGCTCTTTTCGTGGCGCTTGCGCGGGCATTCATCGCATACGGTGGAGTTCCCGGCGCCAATCGTGGCGCCCTTGGGAGGCAGTTCGGCTTTTCCGTTGAGGGCGGCAATGACCAGATCCACTACCGCTGCGATCTGATGCGATTCGGGCGGGCAGCCGGGCATGTAGTAATCCACATCCACAACCTGGTCAAGAGTTTTCAGCATCGGGTTTAGGGTCGGAATGGTGATGATGCCTTCGGGCATGGTATAGCTGGTCTGAGGCCGGAGGTTGTCGGGGTTGTCGGTGGTGATGGTTGTGAAGGCAGTGTCCACCACATCTTTGATAGAGCTGAAATTGGCCAAGCCGGGAATGCAGCCTTCGCAGGCGCATGAGCCAAAGGAGACCATGATCTTGGATTTCTTGCGCAATAACTTTGCAATATGTTCATTCTCGTTGTTGCGCATCCCGCCATTGAACAGGCAAAGGGTGATCTCGCCGTCTTGCATGGCTTCCACATCTTTGTACTTGGCGTCCATTGCGACCGGCCAGAAGACCACGTCGAAGGCGGCATCCACATCCAGGATCTTCTCATGGATATTCAGAACGGCAATCTCGCAGCCGCCGCAGGATGCGGCCCAGTACATGGCAAATTTAGGTTTGCTCATGCCTTTACCTCCTCTACTGCCGCTTCTATCGGGATCTCGATGCCGGCCTTGTTCCAATTCAATGGCCCGAGTGCCCGGACTTCCTCGACAAACTTGTTGATCTCGTTGGCAAAGATCTGGCCTTCAGCGGCGCTGGCCCACAGCAACTTAAGGCGTCCGGGTTCAACGCCCATCTGGGTCAGGACGCGCTTCATCAAATGGAAGCGGCGCATGGCCTTGTAGTTCTGTGTAGAGTAGTGACAATCGCCCGGATGGCAGCCGGAGACCAGTACCGCGTCTGCACCGCCGGCGATGGCTTTGAAGACGAAGGTAGGGTCGAGACGGCCGGAGCACATCAGGCGGATCAAGCGCACATTGGGCGCGTATTTCATACGGGCAATCCCGGCCATATCGGCGGCGCGGTAGCTGCACCAGTTGCAGGTGAAGCCGATGATGACAGGTTCAAAAGGTTTGGTTTCAGGTATATCAGTCATAGGTATTCTCCTGACGTAATTCGTAATCCGTAACTTAATTTTGCTCAAAAATTACGTTTTACTGCCTACGCTACAGCCTCCTTTTTCTTGTCCAGGGTCAAGAGCAGCAGGCCATCGATTTGCGACAGGATCTGCTCGTTGCTGAAGCCTGTACCGGTGATGGCGCCTGCCGGGCAGGCTGTCACGCAGGTTCCACACCCCTGGCACAAGGCCGGGTTGACCTCGCTGACCATTTTATCCTCGTGGAAGAGGATCGCATTGAACGGACACATGGTATTGCAGATGCGGCAACCAGAGCAATGTTCCTCGTGGATCGTGGCGCGTACTGGTTCAAGGGCGATCTCCTTTTGCTGGATCTTACCCAGGATGCGAGCCGCAGCGGCTGCGCCTTGCGCGACACTGGCCGGGATGTCTTTCGGACCTTGCGCGCACCCAGCAATGTAAACGCCCTCGGTCATGGTCGCGACGGGGTCCAGCTTGGGATGGCGTTCTATGAACCAGCCGTCCACCGAACAGGAAATGCCGAAGATCTTGGCAAGTGCCTTTGAGTCGGCGCGGGGTTCAAGGCCTGCGGACAGGATGACCATATCCAACGGGATGCGGCGCTGTTTGCCGACCAGGGTATCCTCGACTTGGATGATGAGTTTCCCTTCTTCGCCGGGATTGCGGGCCGCGTCGGTAACTTCGGCCACCTTGCCACGGACAAACAGGGTCCCTTCTTCGATGATGCGCTGATAAAACTCATCATATGCCTTGGCCGGTGTGCGGATATCAATATAGAAGTTATACACGGTTGCGCCGGTCTTTTCGTGGACGAGGTGAGCGAATTTCAGACTCTGCATGCAGCAAATAGCAGAGCAGTAGTTATTGTAGTTCTTATCACGCGAGCCCACGCAATGAACGATCCCGACACTCCTGGGTGTGGTCTTGCCATCCCGTAGGACGATATTGCCGCCTGTAGGACCGGCGGAGTTGCTCATGCGTTCGAACTCCATATTGGTGAAGACGTTCGCCAGACGCCCGTAACCATAGTTCGTAACACGGCGGGCATCGAACAGGTCCCAACCGGTGGCCAGAATGATGTTACCGACCTCAACGGTTATGATCTCGTCTTTCTGGGTGAAATCAATGGCGTTGGTCGGGCAGAACTTCTCGCAGGCCTTACAGGTGCCTTTCTGGAAGTAGGTGCAGTTGATGTCGTCAATGACCGGGTACTTTGGCACGGCTTGCGGGAACGGAGTGTAGACAGCCTTGCGGTAGCCGAGACCGGCCTCGAAGTGGTCGTCAATGACTTTCTTCGGGCATTTCTCCCAGCAAATACCACAGCCGGTGCAGTCGGCGGTCTTGACGTAGCGGGCGCGCTTTTTGATGGTGACGGCAAAGTTGCCGACGTATCCCTCCACTTTCTGGACCTCGGAATAGGTCAGCATGGTGATGTTGGCATGGTTGCCGACATCCACCATTTTTGGGGTCAGGATGCAGGCCGAGCAGTCCAGGGTGGGGAAGGTTTTATCGAACTGGGCCATGTGCCCGCCGATGGACGGTTCGCGCTCCACCAGATAGACCGGGAATCCAGCGTCTGCAATTTCGAGTGCAGCCTGGATACCGGTAATACCTCCGCCGACAACCAATGTGGCGGGGTGGATGGGGACTTTCAGCGGGATCAATGGTTCGTGGTAGACCACACGGGAAACGCCGCCCGCAACGATAGCTTTGGCTTTCTCGGTGGCGGCAACTTTGTCAGTATGCACCCACGAGTCTTGTTCGCGAATGGAGACCAGTTCGCACAAGTAGGGGTTCAGGCCTGCACCTTTGCAGGCATTGCGAAAAGTCTTTTCGTGCAGGTGGGGCGAGCAGGCTGCCACGACCACGCGGGTCAACTTCTGCTCTTTGATGTCCTTCTGGATCAGTTCCTGCCCCAGGCTGGAACACATGAATTTGTAGTCGCGTGAGACAACCACGCCCTGGTTGACCAGGTTCTCACCGGCCCATTTGCTGACCTCGGCGACGTTGACCACACCGGCAATATTAGTGCCGCAGTGGCAGATATAGACGCCAACGCGTTCTTTGGGTTTCTTCTCTTGGGCGCTCATTCAGTCGCCTCCTTGTTACCTGTAGCGGATTTCAGACCGGCGCGCACCCGCAGCGGGGGCATTGGCAGACCGGCTGGTTTTTTCCGTGCAGGCTTGGCTTCTTCGGGCACCGGAGTCTGGACCCCGATGCGTTTCATTGCCTCATGTGCGCTGACAAATTCAGAGCCAAAGCCGAGATTTTCGGGTTTTTCGCCAAATGCCAATCCCATCAATTGGGTGAAGAACAGGATCGGCATTTTGTAATTCGTATGGAAATAACCGTTCACCTGCCCTTGGAAAGCATCCAGGTTCATTTGACACATCGGACACAGAGCCACAATCACGTCTGCCTTATAATCATCGGCGGAGGAAATTAGCCTCCGGATGAGTTCAAAGGCGGTGGCGGGACCAATCTGGGTCATGTGACCACCACAGCACGCAGTTTTCAGTGGGAAGTCGATCACTTCGGCGCCCAAGGCTTTGAGCAGGTCATCCAATTCATAAGGGTGTTCGGAATCCGAGTAGCGGCTGTTGTAATCCGGGCGGGGCAACATGCAGCCAACATATGGTGCAACGCGCAAACCACCCAACGGTTTGACCACTTTTCCCTTGACCTTGTCCAACCCAACCTCGTTGATGACAACATCCAGAAGGTGGCGGACAACCAGTTGACCGGGATCATAATGCAAACCGCCAGCGGCCAGGGCTGCGTTGATCTTCTCTCCGAAGGCCTTGTTCTCGTGCATGTAATGATCTGCCTTCGAAAGGTTCAGGTAGCATGCAGAGCAAGGGGCCACGACCGTTGTTGCCCCGTTAGCTTGCTGTTCGGCCAAGGCCAGGTTGCGGGCGATCAGAGCATAAGCCGGGGTTACATCCAGGGAGAGGTATTCAGTGGCGCCACAGCAGTTCCAATCCTCAATCTCATTCAGTTTAACATCCAGTGCCTTACAGACGGACATGACTGAATGGTAATAGGCCTTGGCGCTGCTTTCCATCGAGCAACCGGGATAAAAAAGATAGTCACTCATGATGCCTCCAGTTCTTTGGCGCGTTTCAAGATCTTCTTCAGATCTTTCATTCCTTTGATGTGCTTGGGCGGCAAGGGAGACATGCCTTTCTTGGTCAACATACCAAGTGCCATGGGCGCCATGCTCGGCAGGCGGGCAGCCAGGCGCAGGTGGGTGACGCTGTGGATCCCGGCCAGGCCGATTTCAAAACTGCGCCCATAGTTCTCCACGTAATGAATAAAGGTTCTGGAAAAATCAGAAGCGGTCGAATCCTGCACCATTTTTGATTTCAAGGACATATTCTTGAGTGTATACATTACGTCCGTGATGTGGATGTCTTGCGGGCAGCGCACGGTGCAATAGTAGCATGAGACGCACATCCAGGGTGTGTTGCTCTTCATTACTTCATCACGCATTCCGGCACGTAGCATGGCGAAAATGGCGCGCGGGGTGTGGTTCATGGCGGAACCAGATGGGCAGGAACCGCCGCAAGTTCCGCACTGGATGCACATTTCAATATGTGAATCTCCAGGCGTAAGCAGGGACACATCGTGCAACAGCGAGAGATCTTCGTGCACTACCGGGCCTGCGGAGGGCGGATCGTTCACAATCACTTTTTCATTCATAGCATCGCTCCACCTCGTGAAATGATTCCCGAGCCGCGGAGTACAAATCGGGCCAGGGTGAAACTCTAAATGTAGTATGTTTTCTTCGGCTGTTATCTACCAGTGGGGGAAGTCATTCGTTTGTGTGACAAAACTCACAAGCACATGGAATATATTTCGGCCCCCCATATTCGAGTATAATGGGCCGAATTCCATTAAGGAGATAAAATAATGAACTTTTCTATGTGGAAGAAGGCATTAACAGTGATCCCGAACGTTTCCAAAGAAGAATGGGATCGCCTTGATGTCATTTCGAAATGGCTCATCAGCACGCGCGCGGCTGTCTTGGTTATGACCCTGCTTTCGGCGGTGCTTGCCGGACTTTTTGCCTGGCACGACGACAACAAGGTGAATCTGCTCACATGGTTCATCCTGACCCTTGGATTGGTCTTGGCGCACGCTGCTAACAACATCTTCAATGATTACACAGACTATACCCGGGGCGTGGATAAAGATAATTACTATCGCACGATGTACGGCCCTCAACCGGTGGCTGACGGTTTGTTGACCAAGCGCCAGCACCTGACTTACTTCGCCATTACCGGCCTGCTGGCGCTGGCATGTGGCATATACTTGGTGGTGATCAGCGGCGGAGGACTTACCTGGCTGCTGCTTGCGCTGGGAGCTTTCTTTGTCCTGTTCTATACGTGGCCATTGAAATACATTGCAATGGGTGAGGTCGCGGTGTTGATCGTCTGGGGCCCGCTTATGGTTGGCGGAGGATACTATGTGCTGACCCATGTCTGGTCGTGGAATGTAATATGGGCAAGTTTACCGTATGTGCTGGGAGTGACCACGGTCATTTTTGGAAAGCATATTGACAAGCTGCTGATCGACAAATCCAAGAAGATCTACACCCTGCCAGTGCTGATTGGAGAGAAGGCTTCCCGTTACGCAGTTTTAGCGATGATGGCGCTGCCTTTCCTACTGGTGGTCGTGCTTATTATCACCCATTATTTCACGCCGGTGCTCCTGGTGGTTTTGGTGGCAATTCCCACTTTCCTGAAAATGTATCCGCAGTTCCTGAAACCCAAGCCAGAGACGCGCCCGGAAGACTTTCCCGACGGGCAGGGCGGCTGGCCGCTTTACTTTGCTCCGCAGGCATTTGTTAATAACCGCGCCTTTGGAACCTGGTTCATGCTGGGAATGATCCTGGACGTAATTATCCGGATGGTGTTCCCACATTTTTGGGCGGCATAACTGCGTAGTTGCGTGGCAGCCAGCCTCAAGTTTGATGAAACCGGTTTTCCTTTTGTGGATGATTACCAAAGCCTGGAGGCCAGTTTTCAAAATAGTAAGATTGGATTTAGGAATGATGCGCTTTTTTAAGATTGGTGTATAATATTTGAAATTCACAAATAATCCACCTGAATCATAAATCATGAATGACACCACACTTCTGCTCATAGAGGGCAAGCACGCAGATCATCCCACATTCACTGAAGCCCTGCGGAAAAAAGGTTTCGTTGTTGAACTGGCCACCAGTGGCAGTGATGCGTTGGCGCGTCTCGCAGACGGTTTTGCACCCGAAATGGTTGTGGTAAACGCAGCCAC
>DASVKG010000136.1:0-2686 GCA_036385495.1 Anaerolineales bacterium
GGCATGCCAATTTTTGTACTGCGAGCCAACACGGTCAGCCAGATGGAACAGTTCCTGAGCGACCTGTTCAACCTGTCTGAAGTAGTCCCCGCAGAAGGCGAGTTGGACGATGTCAAGCTGCAGGCCCAGGCCGCCATTTCCGCCGTCCTGAACGGCGAACGCTGGGTGGACCTGCCGCCCGGGCCGTCAATGGTGCGCCGCCTGCAGCATGAGTTGGCGCGGGATGCCGAACTGATCAGTCACTCCTATGGGAAGGAACCCAGAAGGCATGTGAGGATTTTTCGGGAATAAACCATGGACAGTCGAGCGTGGAGCGTGTGGAGGCAGCATCCATAGTCTACGCTCGATGGTCTTCCGTTAGATGACAAATCCCGGGGAGCATCCAAATAAATGTTTATCACATTAGAAGGCCCCGAAGGCTCCGGAAAGACCTCCCACCTTCCCAATCTCGTGGAATACCTGCGCGAGAAGGGTTACACCGTTTTCCCCACACGAGAACCGGGAGGAACCTCCATCGGCGAGCAGATCCGTGAGGTGCTGCACAGCCTGAAAAATGCCGAAATGAATCCGCGCACTGAGACACTGCTCTACCAGGCAGCGCGGGCGCAATTTGTGGAGCAGGTCGTCCGGCCGCGGCTCGAGGCAGGGGAACTCGTGATCTCTGACCGCTACGCCGATTCAACCATCGCCTACCAGGGCTATGGACACCAGCAGGACTTGGAGCAGGTGCGGGCCCTGGTCAAGTACGCCACCGGCGGGCTGGTCCCGGACCTAAGCGTGCTGCTGGATGTGGATGTGGAGATCGGCCTGGCGCGCGGAGCAAAGCGCCGGGACAAAGGCGGCGAATGGAACCGGCTGGACGCTTATCAACTTGAGTTCCACCAGCGCGTGAGGGCGGGTTACCTGACCATGGTGAAACAGGAGCCGGAGAGGTGGGTGGTTGTGGATGCAGGCAAAGGGTGGGATGAAGTGCAAAAACAACTCCAGACAACCATCTTGAAAAACCTGGAAAAATAATTTCCGGGGAAATTGGGATCCTGCACAAAGAGAAGGATAAGGAAAATCTTCCCCCGGGGGAGCCGATCACTGTGTAATTGCCCGGCAGGAATGCCCAGCTTATCTGATAACTGTTCAAAACCAGCACGCCTATCCAATGATCGGAAAGGCGTTTTGCTGTCTGGTTGGCTGACAACTTTGCCAAACAAATGATTTAGGATATAATATATCTAAAATGGAGATGAACCTATGCGCCAATTTCGTTTTCTTGCCATTCCCCTCGTAATGATATTTTTATTAGCCTGCGGCTTGACCAACGGAATCCAAGGGCTTGCCACCCAGCTCCCCGGGGTGTTGACCAGCCTTCCGACCGATCTTGCAGCTATCGAAACGCCCTCCACAAATTGCCCCGCCACGCCCGCGGCAGGCGGCCTGGGGATCTCCCTGGACAAGGTAAAATCCGTCCTGCAAGTCACCCAACAGTTCGTTTTTACCGATGGGACCGTCAATGGTCAACCTGCCTCAACGGCTACGCTAGGCCCGAGCCTGACAGCTTCCTTCCCGGACATTGCCAGCGGGTTTTCCGCCCAGTTCATCGGTGATCCCTGTAATATCGGTGAGTTAACCATTTCCCTGCCGCGCAATGATCAACAGGCGACTGTGGACCAGGCGGTCGGTCTGATCGACGTGCTCATCGCCGCGTTCCTGCCGTCGGGTGCGCAACTCACCGTCATCAACTGGATGACCCAGAATTATGGCAGCCTCCCCGTGGGAGGGCAGGCGCAAACCACCGCCGGGAGCATGCAGTTCACCCTTACCCGCAGCCAGACCGAAATGGTGTTGGACATCGTCCCCGCAAAATAGTTCGATCAATAATATAACGGGCGACTCACTCAATGGGTCGCCCGTTTGCATTTCAAAAATCCGGCTCTCCGCCGCCAGCATCTGCTCCCAGGTCCGGCAACTCCTTTTCGATATCCTGCGGGCTTTGACCCTTCTCCAAACGGTCGACCACATCGTTAAATTCGGGCGGCAGCTGCTCTCCCATCTCGTTCCCCATTTTGCGCATCATGCGCCCCATGGCCTGCGGGTCGTTTTCAAGACCAGCCAGGGCAGATGGATCGGAGAAATCACCGGCAAGTGAATCCATGCGGCTGTCGTCGGATTTGGCCACGCGCACGCGCGGAACCCGCCGGCGGACGTTTTTGCTCCGACAATTAGAACAGGTCACAGACTGCTTGCCGTACTCGGTGTAAGTCATAAAAACGTCGAAGCGCGTTTTGCAGTTCAGGCAAACATAATCATAAATCGGCATGGGCTCAGTGCTCCTTGCAAAAATAATTGAGGTGGAACGGCCAAAAAGCCAGGGAAAATGACGATTTGGGGGTAACCATTTGTGCAGCAGCCTGTATTTTACTTCATTCGCCGTCTGGTACAATACAGCCATGCCTGATTCCGAATTCAATCTTCACAACCCCCGGCCTCTGTTGATCGTCATTTCAGGGCCGTCAGGTGTGGGCAAGGACAGCGTCCTGCACGGCCTGAAGGAGCGCAACCTGCCGATGCACTTCGTGGTAACGGCCACCACGCGCCCGCGGCGTGAAGACGAGACCCATGGGGTGGATTACTTCTTTTTGTCGAAGGACGAGTTCGCCCATATGATCGAGCAGGAAGAGTTGATCGAGTATGC
>DASVKG010000137.1:0-5479 GCA_036385495.1 Anaerolineales bacterium
TGTTGAAGCCCTGTTTTATCAGTTTAATCAACCCCGAAGGCACAATATCATAATTATCCGCCGCTTCGGGATAATCGCCTATTGAGGTGGGATCGCCCATGACGACAAACACATTACGAATACCGAGGGCATGCGCCGCCAGCAAGTCGCCCTGCACGCGCAGCAGGTTGCGCCCGCGCGTGGGGAAATGGAGCGTCGTCTCGACCCCCACCTTATCCTGGATCACGTCGCATACTGCCCAGGCCGACATGCGCATGCTCGCCATCGGGCTGTCGGCCACGTCTATCACATCCGCTCCAGCTTCCTGAAGCAGTGAGGCGCCCGCGATAAGTTTATGGGTCGAAAGACCACGCGGTGGGTCCACTTCAACAGCGATGACGAACTTCCCGGCTGCCAATCTTTGCGCCAGTTGGGATGGGTTCAATTCATCGTCAACAACTTCCACCGGCTCGACCTTGTCCGCTATTTGGACTTCATTGGTCAGTGAAGGAGATGAGTCCAGAGCTTTGCGCATGGATGCAATGTGAGCCGGAGTCGTCCCGCAGCACCCGCCCACAATGGATGCGCCGGCAGCACGAAACGAAAGGGCGTAATCGCCAAAGTATTCAGGGTCAGCCGGGTACATGATGCGCCCATTGACCTGCTCCGGCCAGCCAGCATTTGGCTTGACCCAGAATTTCATCTGCGGTGCAGCCTGGCGCATTTGCTTGAGAATGCGCAGGAGCTGGGTTGGTCCACCGGAGCAGTTGACGCCAATAACGTTCGCGCCAGATTCGGTCAATACCCGGGCAGCTTTTTCAGGACTATCGCCCAGGATGGTACGGTCGTCGCGGGTGAACGTGGCCGATACTACCACCAGCTTGTTACAGGCTTCTTTCGCGGCGCGCACAGCCTCGCGCGCTTCATACAAATCATTCATCGTTTCGATGACAATCAAATCTGCGCCGGCGAAGCACAACGCCGAAATCTGCTCGGCGAAAGCTGCGCGTGCCTGTTCGGGCTGGACCCGCCCAAAGGGAGCCAGACGCACGCCCAGCGGACCCACATCCCCGGCGATAAGTACATCCTTGAAAGATGCTGCTGCAACTCGTTTAGCCAGTTCTACTCCAGCGCGGTTGATTTCATCGAGTTTTTCCGCCAGGCCATGTTTTTCCAATTTAAAGCGGTTGGCGCTGAAGGTATTCGTTAGGATGATTTGCGCGCCGGCTTCAATATATTCACGATGGATTTCCTCGACAACCGTAGGATTGGTCAGATTGAGTTCATCGAAGCACTTCTCGAAACTGATCCCGCGCGCATTGAGCATCGTCCCCATTGCTCCATCAGCGAGGAGAGTTCCTTTTGCCAGTTGATCAAAGAATTTGGTATTTGTCATTTCGCCCTATTTCATTAACTGATCCACACGGCTTTCGCCAGTGCTGTAGTATTTGGCATCCTTGTGATGCAAGATCATCGCGGCAGTGGACTGCTCGGGAATGAGCTGAAAGGCGGGTGATAACTGCATGCCGAGTTCTTTCTCGACCGGCAGCAGGTCAAAGACCTTGCGATGGTCCTCCAACTCAGGGATGGCGGGGTAGCCCCAGGAGTAGCGTTTGCCCTGCCCCGCGGGGATACCCAACTCGCGGCGGATATGCCGGTGCAAATATTCAGCTGTGGCTTCCGTGGTCTGGACGGCTAAACCGTGCGTGAAATACGCCTCGCTATAATCGCCGGACGATTGGAGCTTATCGAATTTCTCGGTTGCAGCCAGACCAACCGTGACCACCTGGAAGGCGACTGTATCCATTTGACCAGAGTCGACCGGAGCAAAATAGTCAGACAGGGACAGATGCTCGTCATAGGGCTGACGCGGAAAGTGGAATCGGGTCAGCGCTTCGGGGGTATCCTCTGCTCGTAGGCTCTCAGGTTTATATATGATCAGATCATCGCCATCGGCCTGACAGGGAAACAGACCGTAAACTGCCTGCGGTTTGAGCCAGCGCTCCTTGAGTACCACCTTGGTCATCTTTTCGAGGCGGGCATCAAATTCGGTTTTGAGTTTGTCCCATTCTGCGCCGTGTGTGTTCTTGGCACCCCAGGACAGACGATATAACTCGTTGATGTTGAGATGCTGCAGTACCATTTCGAGCGGCATTTCTTTGACAACACGGAGGCCCCATTTCCCGGAGGGAGGCAGCTTGATCGGTGCCGGGATAATGTTCGAACGCGTGCCTTCGGTCTGGCGGTGGACAGGAATCTGGGAAGCTCTTCCCATTTCCATATCGGCTTCTTTGCGGAGTTGCTCCATCAACACAGGTTTTCGCTGCGGATCGATGAGCTGATCCATCGTATCGAGGCCTTCGAAGGCATCCTTGCAGTAGAATACACCGGGATCGTATGCGGCACCATTCTCAGTGAACAGGATGCGGCGACCAAAACGGCGGTTGATGGCCGCGCCGCCCACTAACACTGGAATTTTATATCCGCGGCGCTGGAGTTCGTTGATGATCAGCGGCATTTGCTTGGAGGTGCTGACCAGTAGTGCCGAGAGACCGATGGCAGTGGCATTGATTTCGACAGCCCGCGAAATAATCGTCTCAGCCGGGACCTGCTTGCCGAGGTCGATGACGGTGTAGCCGTTGTTGGCAAGGATGGTTTTGACGAGGTTTTTGCCGATGTCATGCACGTCGCCGTAGACCGTGGCGATGACGACCGTGCCTTTGGTGACGCCCTCTACCTTTTCGAGGTAATTCTCAAGATGGGCGACGGCTTTTTTCATCACTTCGGCCGACTGGAGTACGAAGGGTAAAATCAGTTCGCCCGCGCCAAACTTGTCTCCGACTTCTTTCATAGCTGGGAGGAGAACGGTATTCAGAGTGTGGACGGCGCATTCGTGCCGTGAGGGGAAACCGCCGCGGTTGATGATTTCGTCAATATCCGCTTCCACGCCTTCCTTGTGGCGGTGAACGATGCGCCAGTTCAGGCGCTGTTCGGGTGTCATGCCCTCGGTCGGGTCGATGGCGTCGTTTTCGACGGAGATGGGCGAAACATTCTCGAAATGCTCGATGAAACACTGCAAGGCATCGGGGTGTTTGTTAAATATCAAATTCTCGGATAGTTCTTTTTCCTCGACGGAAATATCTGCATATGGGGTGACTTGTGCGGGATTAATGATGGCCATATCCAGCCCAGCCTGCACGCAGTGATAGAGCATGATCGAGTTCAGAACGGGACGGGCCTGCGGGGCAAGGCCAAACGACAGGTTCGAGACGCCCAGCGAAGTGAACACACCGGGCAGGTTCTGCTTGATCAGGCGGATGCCTTCAATGGTCTCGATGGCAGATTCAGCAAATTCGGGGTCGCCGGTGGCAAGTGTGAAAGTCAGGGTGTCAAAGACAAGCGCGTCGGGGCGCAGACCATGGTCATTGACGGCGATGTTATAAATCCGTTTGGCGACTTCCAATTTGCGGGCAGCCGTTTTGGCCATGCCGTTTTCATCGATGGTCAGGACAATGACGGCGGAGTTGTGGATTTTGGCCAGCGTAAAAATCTTGTCGGCTTTATCGCGACCAGATTCGAGATGAGTTGAGTTGATGAGACATCGCCCGGGGGCTGTCTTGAGCGCAGCTTCGAGCACGTCCAGTTCAGTGGTGTCGATCACCAGCGGAACTTCAACACCCATTTCCAGTTTCTTTACTGTCCTGCGCATCAGTTCCACTTCGTCGGGGCGCTCGGTAACGGCGCAGGAGATGTCGAGGGCGTGCGCGCCATATGCGACCTGTTCGCGGGCGATCTCAAGGATGGAGTCGTAGTCCTCCGCAAGCAGCAGGCGCTTGAACTTTTTGCTGCCCTGGGCATTGCAGCGCTCCCCGATCAGCAGGGGCGGCGGGGCCTGTCGCATGGTAATGGCAGTTATCGATGAAGAAAGGCGCGAGGTAGGTTCAGTTGGGCGGGGAGGGTGGGGACGGGAATCCAGCTTCTCAACCAGCAACTTCAAATGAGCCGATGTCGTCCCGCAGCATCCACCCACAATGGAGATGTTATTTTTCTCGACGAATTCAAGCAGTGCATTGGCGAAGGGTTCGGGTTCGAGCGGGTAGACTGCCTGGCCATCCACATTGAGTGGCAGACCAGCGTTGGGGATGCAAGAAACCGGCAGGGTTGACTGCTCGCCGAGGACGCGGATGGGTTCGCGCATATGTTCGGGGCCGGTGGAGCAGTTCAAGCCGATGACGTCGATCGGCATGCCTTCAAGGATGGTCAGCGCAGCTTCGATATTAGTGCCGAGTAACATGCGTCCGGCAGTGTCGAGTGTGACCTGCGCCTGGATCGGCAGATAAATGCCGGTCTCTTCGAAGGCTTTCTGGATACCGGTGATGGCAGCCTTGACTTCAAGAATGTCTTGGGAGGTTTCGATCAGAAGCAAGTCGACGCCACCCTGGATAAGACCGAGGGCCTGCTCGCGGAAGATATCAGCAAGTTCGTCAAAGTGTACGTTGGAGAGTTCGGGGTCGTTGGCGGAGGGCAGTTTACCGCTGGGCCCAATGGAACCGGCCACAAATCTTTGTAGTAGCGGATGTCTCCCTTCTGGGATGCTTCGCGAGCCATCCGCCCCGGTGCGCATGGAATATTCGTCGGCAAGTCTGCGTGCGAGACTCGCCGCAACCTGGTTGATTTCGATGACGCGGTCTTGCAAGCCATATTCCGCCATTGTCAGGCGGTTGGCGCGGAAAGTGTCGGTCTCGATCACGTCGACGCCAACTTCGAGGAAGGAGCGGTGGACTTTTTCCACGGCTTCGGGATAAGAGATGACGAGATAGTCATTGCAGCCGTTAAGTTTTTCGCCGCCAAAATGTTCAGCGGTGAGATTCTGGTTTTGCAGGTTGGTACCCATCGCGCCGTCGAAGACAAGGACTTTCTTTTCCAACGCGTCCAGGAAATGACGGTTGGTGTATTTGCGTTGAGTCATACTTTCTCCATGAATAATTCAACTATGCATAAACATGGGATTCTGATAAAGAAAACCGCCTCACAATAAAATCCAAGAGGCGGCAATGATGAACAGCAGTGTATCACAGCGGAAAAGTCATGTCAAACGATAACCTGATATCAGAGATCCAAGGAACACACCAAAGCGCACCAGAAGGTTCAGAATGGCGATTAGGGGAATTTGGATTGAACTTCATGCTGCTTCTTCAAAGGCAGACAGTTCCCTGAAATTATCCTAGGGATTGACGCCCGTACCTATAGTCCCATTCTGGAGACCATTCAGTACATCCTGAGCGAGACGCAATTTGGCATCACTGAGCAGGTCAGGGTTGACATCAGCCAGGAACAAAGGGGTCGGAGCCACCTGTCCACCTTTGCCCGCCACCAGGTCTGGGAAGATGCGCTGGAGGGCAGATGTTAGATCAGGTTGGATGCTGGCAATCCAATTGGATCGGATATCCTCGCTTGGGAGGGTCTCGCTGATGAGTAACATGCCATTCTGAGCCATGTA
>DASVKG010000138.1:0-11900 GCA_036385495.1 Anaerolineales bacterium
CTGGGGACCGATCATGGTGGCGGGCGTGTACCTGGTACTGACTCAGCACTGGATCTGGAACGTTGCCTTGGCAGCCGTCCCGTTTGGATTGTGCGTGGCGAGTATCAATGTCGGCAAGCACATCGACAAGCGTCTGGAAGATAAAACTAAAGGTGTCACGACGCTTCCGGTGCTGATCGGTGAAACAGCGGCCAGGGTCCTTAACATCATGGTGATCGTACTCGCCTACGCAGTCATCCTATACCTGATTTTCCTATCGCGCTTTTTCACCCCAGCAATGTTACTCGTCTTCCTGGCTTCCAAAGACGCGTGGAAAGCCATACAGCGGTTGTCAAAGCCGCGTCCGGCTGGACCGCCGCAAGGCTATCCAATCTGGCCGCGCTGGTTCTCGACTGTCTCTTTCGTGCACAATCGCAACTTCGGGAATTTGTTCATCCTTGGATTATTGGTTGATACATTGCTGCGTGTTTTCCTACCACTCTTTTGGCATTAATATCATCTCCTTGCAGACTCGCAACTCAGAGAATCTAAATTATGTGCGCATGATCCATCCTTGAATTCAAGGTGGGTTATCCGTATTTAGTTGTTTCTATTAAACAAAGTTCACTGCTTGTAGATATATCCTGGAGAAAGGACGGCAACGCCAACAGGGAATCTCTTGTAAGCGACCCAGCAGAAATTATCCCGTTTACCAATGCAATCCCCAAATCAATATTGGCCGTGGAATTCACGATCTTTATCGGCATAATTCCCCACAAGCTGTCTTGCCGCATTTGCTCCTTTGCAAAGTTGTTGTGGTAGAACGTCATGAGGGAGTTATTCAACAAACACGGCGTAAACAATTTGCTAAACAGTTCGGGCGTAATACCTATCTCCCTCGGTTCAGCAATATAAACCCCCAACCGATAAAAAGAATAAATTATCTAGATGGTCGAACCCGCCGCAAAGACACCAATAGAAATGCAAGAATACTCACTGCCTCAAATACCCTTCCCAAGACAACAAACCAAGCCAATGGAAAAAAAGTATTGATTGTCACCAATAGGATTCCAGTATTGAGGAATATCAGGGACAGCCAGGCCATTGCTTCATTACCACGCGGGAGGCCTTTCACATAACGCGGCAGAATCCAGTAAGCTACACCCAGGGCGAGTTGCATTATCCAGCCCGGGAGGAGAAATTCCATATGGGCTGGCAAAAGGTGGTCAATATGAAGATCAATAGCAAATCCTTCATTTGCCAGCATTAAGGCACCGAAGGTGAAGCCAATGGTCAGGTATAGCAGAGAAGCGCGTATGAACCAAACACTCAAGCGAGGCATTTACTTCATTCTTACCCGTTTCCACAAGTTTAAGATGAAAGCCATTCCACCCAACCACTGCAGGAGAGCTGAAAACACCAAGAGCCAACCCCAGAACGCGTTCCGGCGAAGGATGTCGAGCGGTTCACCTACCAGCCGCATCACTAGTCCCAAATTCAGCAAGATAAAAGCTGCCCAATTCAACGCATCATTTCCGCGAGGCTGAACCTGAGAATACTTAGGAAACATCCAATATGCCACGCCGAAAATTAGCAGTGTCAGCCAACCAACAGTCAGCAGATGGATATAGCCTGAAAAAAAGACCGCCAGCGGCAACATCGAACTCCAAAGGGATTGCGCAGCCAGAAGAATCCCAATAGCCAGGCCTATCCCCAGGTATACAAAAGATGTTCTGATGAACCAGCGGGTCAGGAGAGGCATAAAATCGTTTCCATGACTTTGAGTTGTCCTATTGAACTTGTTTTTTTCGGGTGTACCAATAAGTCATTCCTATTGCCAGCACCACCGGCAGAACACCTACGATTCCAAAGATCAGGTCACCGGGCAAACGGACCCATTCGACCAATTTGGCCAGGCTGGTATCCAGATAGGCTGGGCCGCGGGCGTGCCAGTATCCATTGACCAGCACATCCCTGAATTGCAGCACTCCTCCCGGGAATAGAGATAAGACGACCATCAGCGCCAGACCGATGTTCAGGCCCCAGAAGGATACTTTGATATATTTCTCGACGCGCTTCCACTGGTCGTCTGGAAGCACCTGACGGATGGCAAACATCATCAAGGCCATGGCAAGCATCCCAAAGACACCCATCAGTGCTGCATGGCCGTGATTGGGAGTCAGCATCGTACCTGTTTCATAATAACTCACGATCGGAGTATTGATGAGAAACCCGAAAACGCCTGCCCCAACAAAGTTCCAGAAGCCCACCGCCATCAGAAAGTAAAAGGTCCACTTGTGGGGGATGGAAATCTCCTGTCCGCAGATATCGCACTTGCCGCGCGTCAGCTTGATGAAATCCCAGGCGTCCAGGGTGAGCAGGGTCAGCGGCACGACCTCCAGAGCAGAGAACATGGCTGCCAGCGCCATCGTGATGTTGGTCTGCCCATTCCAGTACCAGTGGTGACCGGTGCCGACAATACCGCTCGCCATATAGAGGATCGCATCCAGATAGATCACACGGGCAGCCGTTTGACGGGAAACCATACCCAGCAAATAGAAAATGATCGCCACCATCACGGTCGCAAACAATTCGAAGAAACCTTCCACCCACAGGTGGATGATCCAGAAGCGCCAGGTATCAACCACTGTATAGTTGGTCATGCTCGAATAAAACATGGCTGGCAGGTAAAACAGCGGAATGCCTACCGCAGCGTAAATGAATAGCGAAGCAACCTCTTTGCGTTCCTCGTTTTTGCGGGCCGGTGCAATCGCTCGTATCAGGAGCACCAACCAGACCACCAAGCCAATCGCCAGCAAGATCTGCCAGGCCCGCCCGAGGTCGAGGTATTCCCAGCCTTGATCTCCGATCCAGAACCAAAGGTTACCTAGCCAGTTGTTGACCCCCAGATATTCTCCCAGCAGGCTGCCAGCCACAACCACCACCAAAGCTGCAAAAAGGATGTTTATCCAAAGTGCCTGTTTCCGGGGCTCCTTTCCGCCTACTGCCGGGCTGATAAAAAGTGCTCCAGCCACATAAGCGGTAGCGATCCAGAAGATCGCAAGCTGCACGTGCCAGGTGCGGACAATGTTGCTGGGAAGCAGGCGCGACAAATCCAGCCCGTAGAAGGAATTGGGATCGGCGCGGTAATGAGCAATCAGCGCCCCACATAAGCCCTGCAGTAAGAGTAGAACGGCAACGATAAGAAAATACTTGACCGTGCCCTTCTGGCTGGCAGTCATTTCCCCACCTGGTAACATCTGCGGATGAATATGTTCCCTTTTCCCTTTCCATCCCAGGAAATCAAACCGGCCGAAGGCGAACAATACGATGGCTGTACCGCCAAGCAGAGAAACTAAACTCAATGCACTCCATAGGATGGCATCACTGGTAGGCTGGTTGCCGACCAAGGGATCATATGGGAAATTGTTGGTATATGAATAGGAACGTCCTGGGCGCTCGGCAACCGAGGACCAGGCTGTCCAGGCGAAAAAGGCTGTCAGCTGACGGATTTCCTCTGGATTGCTGATTAGTTTTGATTGCAGTCCGGCATCGCCACCGGGTGTGGAGAAATAATCAACCCAGACGGATTGCTGGGCTTGAAAGGTATCGACTTCTGGCTGGGTGTATGTCAGTACACCGGCCTGAGCATCATAACGGTTTTGCTTGAGCATCAGGGCGACTTCAGCCTGAACAGCATCCTGGCCTGGAGCGTCTAATGTCGCGTAGTTCTGCCCATAGCGCTGTTCTGTAATCGCACCTGCGGTAACCTCCCCCAGGTTGTGCAGATACGCAGCCGAGAAATCAGGGCCCAGGTAGGCTCCGTGGCCTAATACAGACCCGTTCTCCATCAGACCATATTTCAGGAATATTTGCTGGCCAGCCCGGATGTCATCGCCGGTGAAGATGGCCTGGCCGGCAGGCCCTACCACCCGGTTCGGAACAGGCGGTGCATCACGGTAGGCACTGACCGTCACCCCGATCAGGATGGAGAAACCGACAATCATCACAATAATGACGGCATTTCGCCACCAAGGTGAGAGCCGTCCTGTATCTTGGTTTTGAGAGTCCATTCTTTCCTCCTCCTGGAGATATGAAATCGAATGGATTAGGTTTGTGAACCCGGCGCCCCATGCAGGAAGCCAACAAAGGCCAGCTCTTCGAGGGCGCGGATGGAATGGTTTTCACCGGGTTCGAACATCAGAAGGGTGTTAGGACCGACAGTCTGCTCCTTGCCATCCCGACCCGCAAAAACGCCACGCCCGCTAATAACAACGATATAAAACGGTGAACTGGGAGCATTATGCTCTCTTATGGACTGGTCGGGTTTGAGCGTAAAAAGAATTACCCTGCCGTTTTCATCCACATAAAGCGGTTCAGCATGAGGGCCTTTATCACTGAATTTCCATTTGCCATGTAAGTTCGTGATTTTCATCTTCGATCTCCTTTCTATATACAACTCTACTCTTATATTGTCCAATTAATCTCAGGGCTGGGAGCATGTCCCATTTCTATTTACCCCAAGCCTATTTTATCCTTTACGGTCCGTAAGGTTTTTTCAGCAATTGGTCGCACTCTGGATGCACCCTCGGTTAACATTCGATCTATATGAGCCGGCTCCTTCATCAATTCCCGATAGCGGGATTGCAGAGGCTTAAGATTTTCAATAATTATATCTGCCAGTTCTTGCTTCAAAACTGCATACCCTTTTCCTTCAAATCGTATTTCGACCTCGGTGTGGCTTAATCCACTGAAAAGCGCATAGATGGTGAGGAGATTGTTGATGCCAGGCCTGTTTTTGTCAAATCGAATCTCGTGGAGTGAATCTGTGGTTGCTCCCCGGATCTTTCGCAGGATGTCTTCTGGGGAATCCAACAAGCCGATGGCATCGTTTCCCTGTTTTTCGCTCTTGCTCATCTTTTTCGCAGGATCATTCAGGCCCATGATACGCGCTCCTTCTTCGGCAATGACCGGTTCAGGCATCTTGAAAGTTAAGCCATAGATCGAATTGAAGCGTTGGGCGACATCACGAGCCATTTCCGCATGTTGCTTCTGATCTTCTCCCACCGGAACAAGATCGGTTTGGTATAGAAGGATGTCCGCGGCCATCAATGCAGGATAATCGAAAAGGCCGACACTGACCTGCTCTTTCTGTTTTTGAGATTTTTCCTTGAACTGGGTCATTCGCTGCATCCAACCCATGGGGATGAAACAGTTCAGAATCCAGGCCAGTTCAGCGTGTGCCGGGATGTCTGATTGTACAAAAACTTCTGATAGCTTGGGGTCTATTCCAGCTGCGAAGAGAAGACCGGCAACCTCACGAGTTTTGGTTTTAAGGTTTTTGGCATCCTGAGGGACTGTGATGGCATGCAGGTCGACAATGCAAAAAACATTATCGGTTTCCGCTTGTGAAACTACCCACTGCCTAATAGCACCCAGGTAGTTGCCAATATGGATATTACCTGTCGGCTGGATACCAGAAAATATACGCTTTTTCATCATCTGTCGGCAGCGTGTTTTATCGAGCTTCAATCAATGAGAATGAATACGAAATTGCCCAAAAGGGAGAAAGTTCTTCGGGATCAAATATTTGATCATCCAGGTCCGATTTCATGATGATATTCCTCCAGAATTGTCTGGTTTGGAAATAATAGTGACTTTCGAATCGACTCCGGAAGATGTCTCCTTTGCCTTCCTCGTTTGCGATCCCGGCAAGGAAACAATCAGATGTACGGCGCGTTCAAAAAAAAGGTAATCCCAAGCCCAATTGATTAATACAAGCAGCCGGTTGCGAAATCCGATCAGGCTGTACAGGTGTATGGTCAGCCATAAAATCCAGGCTGGGAAGCCAGTAATCGCATGCCCCCCTATATAGGCAATAGCGGCATTTCGGCCGATGGTCACCATCGTACCCCGGTTGTGATAGTGAAAAGGCACCGGCTCTTGTCCATTCGTCTGACGAATAATATTGCGGGCAACTGCTTCCCCTTGTTGAGTAGCAACCGGGGCGAGCATTGGCAGTGAATGTCCATCTTCTTCTAGATAGGCCAGATCACCGATTATATAGATTTCGGGGTGGTCAGGAGTTTGAAGCGTCGGGAGGACCCTCACCTGCCCGTTTCGCATCCTCGGAAGTTCTGCATTGAATGACTCGCCTTGTACACCGGCAGTCCAAATCACGGTTTCCAATGGGATGATTGACCCATCCTTGAATTGTACATGCTCAGGTGTGATTTGGTTGACTATCATACGCAAATGTATTTCCACTCCCATTTTCTGCAACCGGCTTACGGCATAGGTTCCGAGACGTTCCGGAAAGGGGGCAAGCAGGCGATCAGTTGCTTCCAGTAAAAGGACGTGCATCTCTCGGGGGTCGAGGGCCTGATAGTCTTTTACCAGCGGGCCACGAATAAGTTCGGCCAGAGCGCCAGCGAATTCCACCCCCGTTGGCCCACCGCCGACGATGGCAAATGTCAACATTTGTTGGCGGTGCTTAGGATCGGTCTCGCATAGTGCACGTTCAAAGCGAAATAGGATATGGTTGCGTAAAGCGCTTGCCTGTTCCAGTGTCTTCAGCTGATAAGCATACTCAGCCGCGCCTGTCACTCCAAAAAAGTGGGAGGTACTACCAATGGCGAAGACAAGAAAATCGTAAGGGAAAACGTGATCTGTGGTTTTGACCTGTTTACCGACCAGGTCTATCTCTGTAACTTCATTCATTAGAAAACGAATATTCTGCTGCCCACGCAGGACTCTTCGCACTGGATATACGATGTCCTCGGGTTCAAGTTCCGCTGCGGCGACTTGATAGAGCAGTGGGAAAAAAGTATGATAATTGTTGCGATCCAGAACAAGGACCTCGGTCTGCGAATAGGCCAAGGTACGGGCTGCCCATAGTCCCGCAAATCCAGCCCCAATGATAACTACGCGAGGGCGTTTAGGGTTTGTCATCACTTTCCTCCTGACGAATGGCAGGCTTCCAAATACACCTTCAGTTCGACGGGATTATTGTGCCGTATATCCGTCGCACCAAAGTGCAGGTTGACACTCCCCTGAAGGGATGTGGCGAGAATAATCTGCCAGGTCTCCGACTGGCTATCCAGCTCGGCAAAATAACGGCGACAGAACTTATCCCACTTTGCTGGGTCATTAGCAAACCGGTTCAGCAAGATTTCACTGAGTGCCATATCCTTCATCCAGGCGTCAAGGACCCGATTCTCCCGCTTGATCCCCTAGAAACGATCGGCATTTTCCAGTGCAACAGGATCATAGACGCGTTTGAGTTGGATCATATTATCTCATTGTAAAGATCAGGATGAATTAGCCATGTCTGAGTTTTAGACTCCGAAGAAGGGATATTTTTTTCCATAAATCATCCCTTTCGCTGACGATTAAGGTTCACTCCAGAATAACCTAGAAAATTCAGGGGTTGGATTACCATCTAACAATGGTTCTACCCTTATATTGGCTTCCGCGTGAGTGGGACTTGTGTGCATGGCCATGCATGTTTCGTAACTTTCGTGCTCCAGGACACCAACGTAGTTCCCAGTCTCACGGGGTTTCAGTAGGTTGTGACCGATAATACCTCTTTGTCGTGTATACTGCTCGTTCGACAAGTCAAACCGCGCCTGGAATTCAGTATCTTTGCCCGTCGTCGATGGGTGGAAAGTGAACGATGTTTACAAAGATAGTCAATCACCTCAATGAATCTATTCAAGATGATCAGCCAGATATGTCAAGCGCTGATAGACATCCTTACCAATATTTTCATCAACCTTTTCGAATTCTTCACTCAAACTATGTTGGTCTTCTGCATTCAGAACTTTATTGGACATCGGGAATGCAAGGTAGTCCTCTTTCCAGATGTGGCCTGGATAAAGAGCCGTAATGTCATGTATATTCTTCAAAAGAGCATCTCGGGCGGCAAGATCGCCGTTCTGATACCCTTCCACAGCCTCCGCCAGTCCTGCAACTAGCGTCCTCCCTGTTTGGTGGTCGTGGATCAACACCCCTATCGGACAGCCTTGCGGAGACACACCTCTTTTTTCCAGGAGAGGGAATAACAGAGTCTCCTCTTTACCATGGTGGCACTTGTCGGCGAAGATGCGCATGAATTCCAATATGTTCTTAAACTTTTCTGGCTCTACCTGCTCACCCTTCTCCAATGATTCGGCGAGTACGGACAAGGCACCAATCACCTTTAGAATGTAACGATGCTCATCCTCAAGCACATCAGTTGGTTTTTTCTCCATATCAGCACCTCATCAGGGAATCAAGGAACGCGGATATTCTGTCAGCATTTCAAATCCATCTGCTTTGACCCAGTTCGTGTCCTCGACGCGCACTCCCCATGGGCCAGCATATAAGCCGCAGTTGCCCACTGCAATAACCATGTTCTCAGCCAAAGGTGGCGGCGCTTTTTCACCATGGAAGAAAGCGTGTCCGGGTGGCAGCGGCGCTTCCTCAAATTCGATTCCAACGCCGTGCATGGGTGGGCCGAAGATATGGTTTCCGTGACCCCCATCCTTCATCACCTGGTGCAAATGATCTTCCAGATCAACCATGCCAACACCAGCTTTGATCATCTTGATCGTACTTTGCTGAGCTGCGAGATACAGGTCGTAAGCCTTCTGCTGCTCAGCAGTCGGCTCGCCTGTACAGATCGTGCGGCAAATGTCCGCGCTGTAATTATTCACAATCGGGTGGATGTCAATCATCACCAGATCATTCTTCTCGATCTTGCGTGTCGTCGGCAATCCGTGCGCAATGCTCGTGCGCGGTCCAGAGCAGACATAGGATCGCCAAAACCCCTCCGCGCCCGCATTTCTCATTGCGACTTCAGCTGCACCGGCTACCTGGCTCTCGGTAACACCCGGATGAACAGCATTCACTGCAGCCGCCATGCCGATATCCGCCACTTTCGCGGCGGCGCGGATGCGCTCGATTTCCTCCGGTTCTTTCACTATTCGCATTTCAGACAATATGTGAGTGCAATCCTTCGGTATAACGCCCTCCGGCTTGGCATGCGGGTGGGTCAGCATACCCAGCATGGACTGGGTCAGGAACGAATACTCCAGCCCCAAAGTCCCCTCTTTGATATCGAAATACTCGAAGAAGTGGGCAATAGAGTGGATCATACCCACTTCGTCGTCAAAACCGACGATCTGGTCGAAGTGGGCTAATTGCTTCACGTCCTGGATGTCGGTGACGGGCACGCCTAGCGCAACTTTGCCATCAGCTGTGATCATGGCATATGCGCACAAACGGCCATCGCCCGTCAGGTAGAACATGTTTGACGGCTTGGTTAGCAGCAAAATATCCCGCCCCTCCTTTTTCATGTGATGACAGCACGTTTCCAACCGTTTCTGATGGCGTGGATCTTTCATTTCGCTCCTCTCTTTTCCAATATAAGTAAATTGGCCAAAGGTTCTTTCACCTTATCTGGGGAATGATATAAGCAGGCGGGCAATTGCCTGGATAGGCCATATCGTCTCGTACTACCCGGCATAATCACGGGTAAGGGATTTTGCAGCAAATGCTTTGCCGTCTCGGACCGACAATGCTCCATTCGGGCAGTTGCGGGTTACGCAACGGATTTAAGAGGGCCGGAGCCGGCTTACGACATGTCAGATCACCCGAGCTGCCAAATATCATGCGAATGGTTGGTTCTCCTGGAGATATCAAGCGATTCAATCCCTATTTTTGAATGCCTACCCGGCCCTTTAGCCTGCTAGCGAAAGCCCCAGTCCTTCGAGAGCCTTTTGCGTTTCCTTTTGACCGGTATGGAGAATGCCGTTTATCCCCAACCTTTGGGCCACCTCGACAAACATGGCCCTGTCATCTATGTAGATTACTTGTTGTGGACTTACTTGAGCGATATCCAATGCGATTCGGTAAATATCAGCATCTGGTTTGCGGTAGTGGACAAAGCAGGAGGAGACAAAAAAGTCTATGAATGTTCCCAGTTTGAATTGTTGAACGCGATAGACTGAAAGCTCACGCCCTTCATTACTGACAGCTGCCACCTGGAGACAATATTGATTCTTTAGCTTGCTTACCAGCTCGATCATCCCCGGGAAAGGTTGGGATTGGGCGAACATGAATGCTTTGAATTCCTCCTTTGAGAACGTGCGCACCTGGTAAAAGACCACCCGCTCCAAATACTCGTCCAAGCTGAGCTTGCCCTCTTCGTAGGTATCGAAGGTGAGGTGATGGCGCTCATTCATCTCTTCATAATCGAGGCTAAATTTCTCAGCTGCGCGTGTACGTATATTGTGGTCCCAGCCATTCGTGAGCAAAACGCCACCAATGTCCAGGAATAGTGTGGTGATCGAGGAAGGGGTGGTCATGGCTTCACCCGCTCAGGTTTCAAGGCAGCCTCAAGAGCTTTTCTCAAGGCGGCCAGACCCAGGGTTACATCTGGTCCAAGGTCTACATGACCAACCCGTCGTCTATGATTCTGCAATGCTTGCAGGTCGCCCAGCGCCTGGGCGCGTTTGAATACTCCAAAAGTATAGGGTTCGCCAGGGATCGGGATATCCTTGGCATCTTCGGCAGTCAATTGCAAAAACAAACCGATCTTTGGCCCACCCTTATGAAACTGTCCGGTGGAATGCAGGAAGCGCGGCCCATAGCCCAGAGTGGTGGTGACATGCAGGCGGTCGTGCAACAACTGGCGGATTTCCTGCAATGCCCGCTGATTGGCAGAGTTCTCAGCTATATAGGCCATCAAAGCCAGATAACTCCCTGGGCGGACCTGATCCAGAAACTGTTTCAGCGTTGCAGGAATGGTGGAGGCAGTTTCCTTGAAATAGATTCTAAGGGGACGTTTAACCAGGGATGGTTTTTCCTCTGGCAGACTTCCTTGCGTGCGTACCATGGCCAGCAGGCGGTTCGTGTTGTCCTTGCTCTCCTGGACGTTCGGTTGGTCGAACGGGTTGATGCCCAGGATCATCCCTGCTGTGGCGGTGGCTATTTCCCAACGGAAGAATTCCTGACCCAGGTCCAGAAGATCATCCAAAAAGATGGTAATCACAGGTTGGCCGGCTTCCCGAAGAGCGGATACACTGGTCTGCAGATTCTTATCCGTCGAATTCTTCATGCGTATGTAGACGAAGACCCTGTCATTTTGATAGACTGCCGGCTCACCAATTGGCTCATTTGCCACTGGCAGAAGCCCGGTGCCTTCCTTCCCGGTGCTTTCGGCCAGGAGTTGCTCCAACCATATCCCCAGGGAGGCAATCGTTTTGGGAACGAGGAAAGTCACTTTGTTGCGCTTATGGTTCCTGGCCAGTTCTCCCAGCGCTGCGCCGAGCGTCAATCCGGGGTTTTCCCGAGCCGGGACACTTGAGTCACAGGCGTGCCGCATACGCAGAGCACGCGCCAGCAGTTCGCTCACGTCGACCCCCATCAAGGCGGCCGGAACCAGGCCAAAATATGAAAGAGCAGAGTAGCGCCCGCCGATGTCGGCAAAGTTAAGGAATGTTTTCCGGTAGGATCGCTCGCGGGCCATTTTCACCAATGGGGTGCCCGGATCCGTGATAACACAAAAGTTCTCACCGGCGCGCTCTCCTTTAATTTTCTTCACCTTCTGATAGAAGTACTCTGCAAAAGCCAGCGGTTCGGCGGTGGTGCCTGATTTGCTGGCGACAATGAACAGGGTATCCTGGATGGGCAGAGCACGTCCAATTTTCAGGATGGAGGCAGGATCGGTGGAATCCAGGACCGTCAGGGACAAGGCTTGCGAGTCCCGTGGAAATGTCCGCTCGAAGACCAGCGGGGTCAGGCTGCTGCCGCCCATGCCCATCAGCAGCACATGGTGAAAGCCGGCTTTCAGAATCTCTTCTTTGAAGGCATTAATCTCACTCAAATTATCTTCCATTTTTTCGGCAACATGCAACCAACCCAGCCCATTTCGGATC
>DASVKG010000139.1:0-7612 GCA_036385495.1 Anaerolineales bacterium
AACGACCCGATTTAAATACTCGTCCAGGCTGAGCTTGCCTTCTTCATAAGTATCAAATGTGAGGTGATGGCGCTCATTCATCTCGTCCTTGTCCAGGCCAAATTTGTCAGCCGCGCGTGTTCGAGTATTGCGGTCCCAGCCATTCGTGAGCAGGATGCCGCCTATGTCCAGGAATAAAGTCGTGATAGGGGAAGAAGCGGTCATGGGTCCACCTGCTCGGGGCAGCAGTGCGGCGGTAGCACCATTCATGGTTTTTCCAGTGGATAATTTGGTCATCATGGTTATCCTTTCGTGATTATTATTTCGCATCTCTAGAAATTCAGGAAGGGATGGTTATTCCATAGGGATAATTTCTTTCTTTGCCATCCCGCAAGTTTCTTACGACACGGACCCCTTATCGTCTGCTTATGTCCTTTCCATCGCGGCAGTATATTCGCCACGGCGCGCGGCCTGGTTGCATTTGGCTCGATGGTATAAAGCTTTTTGTGCCGCCAACACGTGATCCTGCTCTCCTTTCCAAATCTCCAAAGCGGGCTGCTGGATGGCGCGGGAAAACGAAAACGCCAATGCCCAAGGCAATCGCGATTTAAATCTGACATTCATGGCATTTAAACGAGCCGAGGCCAGTTCACTGGATTGGCCTCCAGACAAGAACACAATCCCCGGAATTGCAGCGGGGACAGCTCGTAAGAGACAATTCACTGTGGTGTCAGCCACATCGTCCACCGCTTCTTGCTGGGGGCAGGTCAATCCCGGAAGCACCATGTTTGGCTTCAGGAGCATTCCCTCCAACATCACCCCTTGTCTGTAAAGCTGGTTGAATACCGTTTGCAGGACAGCCTCCGTTACCTGCCTGCAACTCTCCAGGGTATGCCCGCCGTCCATGAGCACTTCAGGTTCGACGATGGGGACCAGTCCGGCTTCCTGGCATAACGCGGCATAGCGAGCCAGCGCATGCGCATTGGCCTCGATGCAACCCCGGCTGGGAATACCTTCGCCCACGCCGAACACTGCGCGCCACTTGGCAAAACGAGCACCCATTTGAGAATATTCAGCCAGGCGGTCGCGCAACCCGTCCAGGCCTTCGGTAATTTTCTCGCCGGGGTGATTTGCCATGTCCTTTGCACCAGCGTCAACCTTGATGCCGGGAATAATTCCCGCCGCGAGGATAATTTTTACAAAGGGAGTGCCATCTTTCTTCTGCTGGCGGATCGTCTCGTCGAAGAGGATCGCGCCGCTGATGCACTCGCCAAGGCCGGGAGTGGTGACAATTAACTCCCGATAGGCACGCCGGGCCTCCTCCGTCTGGGGAATCCCCAACCTGGCAAACCGTTTGTTGCAGGTTGGGTTACTTTCATCCATCGCCAGCAGGCCTTTGTCGCCGGCGACCAGGACCCTCGCAGTATCTACAAGCTCTTTTGCGTTCATTTTGTGATGCTCCACTTCCAGTTCCGGATTTCCGGCATGTCTTGGCCGTATTTGTGAATATAGGTCTTGTGGTCCAGCAGCTTGTCGCGAAGATATTGTTTGACATAGGCAGCGCGCGATCCCAGGCTTGGCACCCGGTCGATCACGTCGCCGACCAGGTGGAAGCGGTCGAGTTCATTCAATACCACCATGTCGAACGGTGTCGTTGTGGTGCCCTCTTCCTTAAAACCGCGCACGTGCATGTTGTCGTGGTTGGTGCGGCGATATGTGAGTTCATGGATGAGCAAGGGATACCCATGAAAGGCGAAGATGATCGGTTTATCCCTGGTGAAGAGGACATCGAAATCTTTGTCGCTCAGCCCGTGCGGGTGCTCGCTTTTCGGCTGGAGGGTCATCAGATCCACCACGTTGATCACACGGATCTTTAGTTCCGGGAAGTGCTGTCGAAGGATCTCGACCGCTGCCAGCGTCTCCAGCGTGGGGACGTCACCGCAGCATGCCATCACCACATCAGGGTCGCTGCCTTCATCGTTGCTGGCCCATTCCCAGATACTGAGGCCCGCCGTGCAGTGCTTGATGGCCGCATCCATGTCCAGCCATTGCAGTTCCGGCTGTTTGCCCGCGATAATGACATTGACATAATTTCGGCTTCGCAAGCAATGGTCGGTGACCGACAGCAGGGTGTTGGCGTCTGGAGGCAGATACACGCGGATGATGTCCGCCTTCTTGTTCATCACGTGGTCTATGAACCCCGGGTCCTGGTGACTGAATCCATTGTGGTCCTGCCGCCAAACGTGCGACGAAAGCAGGTAGTTCATGCTGGCAATCGGCCGCCGCCATGGAACGTGGTTCGCCACCTCGAGCCACTTGGCGTGCTGGTTGAACATGGAATCGATGATGTGGATGAACGCTTCGTAGCAGGAGAAAAATCCGTGGCGGCCGGTAAGCAGGTAGCCTTCAAGCCAACCCTCGCACTGGTGTTCGCTCAGCATCTCCATCACCCGGCCATCGGAGCTGACGTGGTCGTCAGTGGGAAGTATGTCTGCAGTCGAACAGCGATCCGTCACCTCAAACACCGCGCCCCAGCGGTTCGATGAGGTTTCGTCCGGACTGAAGACGCGGAAGTTGCGTGCTTCAGCGTTGACCTTGAGCACATCCCGGATGAACTGACCCTGGACGCGCGTGGATTCGGCCGTTATGATGCCGGGCTTCGCGACCATTACCGCGTAATCGCGGAAGTCCGGGATTTTCAATTCTTTAAGAAGCAGGCCTCCATTGGCATGCGGGTTCGCTCCCATGCGCCGCTCGCCCCTCGGCGCCAGCTCAGCCAGTTCCGGAATGAGCCTGCCGTGCTTGTCGAATAATTTCTCGGGCTGGTAACTCTTCAGCCATGCCTCAAGTATTTTCAGGTTTTCAGGCTTGGTCACAAACTCTTCCACCGGCACTTGATGGGCGCGAAATGTCCCTTCGACCGGTTTGCCATCGACCACCTTCGGGCCTGTCCAGCCCTTCGGTGAGCGCAGGATGATCATGGGCCAGCGTGGGCGTACTTTGAACCCGTTGGCGCGGGCATCTTTTTGGATGCGTTTAATCCTGGTGACCACGATGTCGAGTGTGGCAGCCATGAGCTGGTGCATCTTTTGCGGGTCGTCGCCCTCTACGAAATACGGGGTGTAACCGTAGCCGCGGAAGAGTGCTTCAAGCTCGTCGCGGGGAATGCGGGCCAGCACGGTGGGGCCGGATATTTTGTAACCGTTCAGGTGCAGGATGGGCAAAACGGCTCCGTCATGGACGGGGTTTAGAAATTTGTTCGAGTGCCAACTGGTGGCCAACGGGCCGGTTTCAGCCTCGCCATCGCCAACGACACAGGTAACCAGCAAATCGGGATTGTCGAATGCGGCACCGTACGCATGCACCAGGGAATAGCCAAGTTCTCCGCCTTCGTTGATGGAACCGGGTGTCTCCGGCGCAACGTGACTGGGGATGCCGCCGGGAAACGAGAACTGGGTGAAGAGCTTTTTCATACCCTGTTCGTCCTGGGAGACGTTCGGGTACAACTCGCTATAGGTGCCCTCCAGATAGGTGTTTGCCACTATTCCAGGAGCGCCGTGACCGGGTCCGGTAATATTGATCATGTTCAGATCATATTTCTTGATGATCCGGTTGAGGTGGACGTAGATGAAGTTCAAGCCCGGCGTGGTGCCCCAATGGCCCATCAGGCGGGGTTTCACATGCTCCAGTTTCAACGGCTTTTTGAGCAGCGGATTGTCGAACAAATAAATCTGGCCGACCGACAGATAGTTGGCGGCGCGCCAGTAGGCGTCCATTTTGTGAAGAAGTTCCGGGGTGAGGGTGTTTGTTTTCATGATTTAACCTCATTAGGTGTGGTAGTTGCAACGGGTCGGGACCGGGAACGTTTTGCCGATGGCTTCTTTTGCGTGCTCTCTGAGTCTTCGGCCGGATAAGTAATCTCGGTACCTTGAACTTTGGCAAAGGGTGTGAGAGTATGAACCTGACAGTGAGTTGTACTCATGATGTCTTCGGTGGATATTCCTCGAACCAGCAATGCATCAGCGATAAGCGAGCGATGACAGCGCCACGGCACCGCTTCTGCGCACATTAATACGATTCTGTCTTGATTCGCCAAAGCGATCAATTCTTCCAGACTCTGCGCGAACTCGGGCGTTTGCATGTAATCGGCATACCCTCGAAAGGAGGCATTTCGCCAGCCCATGTTGGGTGAATCGCGCTTCGTATGACGCAGGCCGCCGAGTCCAGGCATGTGAACATATCCCAAGCCGGCTTCCTTTAATGATTGGGGCAGGGACTCCTTGTTAAACTGTGGATTGTGCCGGGAACGCGGCACCGTGCGCACATCCACTACGCAAGTTGCCCCGTGCGCCCGAAGCAGTTGGATGAATTCCTCGAGCGTATGTGTGGAATGACCGATCGTCATTACCAGCGGAGCAGGTTCTTCATTTGGCATTTTAATATCCACTCAATCGATAGTCTTCGATTCTCAGCATGCTCATTGTTTGGCTTTGAGTTTCTTGAGTGCCGATCCCTTGTGCATGGCCAGATGATCGGTCGTGTCGCTGAGGATTAAATATTGCGGCTCCTCCTTCGAGGCTCGGACTATGTAGCCCTTGAAGGGGATGGCCGAGGTGATTATTTTCTTGATCGTCCCCCGCACGAGGCCGGCTTCCGAGTTCCACTCCACATGGTCTCCAATTTGAAAGTCCTTGTTCACTGGCAGGATCTCCCATGATCAATTTGTTTTCAGGCTTCAACTTTCTTTAATTGTGCCGAGGTTGAGAACACGGCAAACCATCTTGGCGATCATGAATTCTTCGTCGGTATGCATAACCCGGACGGTCACCCGGCTGGGATGAGTGGAAATCACCGCGGCACTGGCTGCGTTTGTTTTTTCTTCGAGTTCGATGCCAAGAAATCCCAACCCATCGCAAATCCGGGCGCGGACCGTAGGCGCATTCTCTCCGATGCCGCCTGCGAACACCAATGTGTCCAGTCCGCCCAATGCCGCCGCGAATGCGCCAATCCATTTTTTAACCTGGTAACAAAACAGCGCAACTGCCTCGGCTGCCCGCACGTCTTCAGTTTCACGACCGAGCAAGTCATGCATATCGGAACTGGTTTCGGAAACGCCGAGCAACCCGGATTGGAAATTCACCATTTCGTTGAATTTTTTTGCGGTGATTCCTTCGGTTCGGGCCAGATACCAAACCAGGCCGGGATCGAGATCGCCGGAGCGGGTGCTCATTGGCACGCCGCCGGTCGGCGTGAGCCCCATGCTGGTATCCACAGATTTGCACTTGAATACTGCCGCCAGGCTCGCGCCGTTGCCTAGATGAGCGAGAATGACCCGGCCTTGAGCTGCTTGCGGTCCAGCCACGCGCGTCAATTCCTCCATCAGAAATGCATAGGACAATCCGTGAAACCCGTACCGGCGCACCCCCAGTACCTCAAAGCGGCGCGGGATCGGTAATAACTGTGCTATGTGCGGCAGATCGTGGTGAAAGGCAGTATCGAAACACGCCACTTGTACCAGATCGGGAAACCGGCGATGAAATGCTTCGGTCAACAGGATCTCTTCCGGTAAATGCTCTGGGTCAAATGGTTGAAGTTGGTGCAACTCCTCCACCATTTCCGGTGTGATTCGTTGCGGTTCGCTGTACCTCGGTCCACCATGCACTACGCGATGCCCCACTGCGCTCAACTCCCCCCGCCGGAATCGCTCCTCGATCCAATCCATCAACACCCCAACTGCTGCCGTGTGGTTCGCAGCAGTAATGATCCGCTTGAAGTTGTCGGTCTTTTTCAAACCTTTCACCTCGAACGTGGTTTCCGGCAGTCCGATCCGTTCAATCGTACCTTCCAGAATCCGTCGGAGCGATGCTTTGACCTCGAACAACGCGAACTTGATGCTCGACGATCCGCCATTAACGGTCAGGATACATGCGTTCGCTGATTTCTCTGCTGATTCAACCATTACTTTTCAACCTTCAGAAAGGGTCCCCGTAACGACAAATTCGAATTGCTGACATTTGTTTGTTTGCTCATTATCTTTCCTTCATCATTGCCCATGTCGGGGCCCTCACATGCTGCGTCCCTGAGTAGTACAGGGTTCATAACCAACCCCCGTCAAAACCTGCCCGCTTCAAGCCATCGGCGATATATGGGCAGTTTCGCATCAATTGCCATAATAAGCCGGTACGATAGTTTTCGATCATCAAAACTATCGGCCCTTGATTAAGCCCGAAATGCCATGGTGATACCCAGACAGAGGGATTATTGGATTTTACCGGGTAGGTGAGGTTAAAAGTCGCTTTGAAGCCGTAGAGGTTGTGCTCTGTTAATTTAACCTGGTTAATACAATAGTCCAGATTGGGAAGCACGATCTCGGGCGCAAAAGGAAGTGAAGCCACCACCGCCCATGGTGCGAGCGTGCCGTCATCAGGCCCGTATGGCACACCACGCCCGACGTAATCGAAGAATTTGCGTTCGATGCCGTTTACTTTGAGGGTATCGGGGCCGGGGCCGTCGCTGGCGGTAATTCCCCAGCACCACGAGTTATAACCCGTGAACTTGAGCGGGTTGTCAATTGCGTACTGTTGCTGGACATAAGTGGCGCGACGACTGTTCTCGAAATAATCTATGCCTTTTTCGCGCATGAACGCGTCCTGAATGCCGCGAAAATCAATCCAGATATGCGAGAGCTGGTGGGTGAATAACGGCCCGGCAAAAAGATAATCATATCCATAACAGTGTTCCCACCGGTATGAGGAAGCCCACACTGCGTAGCTGCTCTCAGGCAGCGGATGATCTGGCGAACCCAGTCCCAGGATATATAGCAGCATCGCCTCATCGTAGCCTTCCCATCGGCAGTCGAGAAATCCGCGTTCGGGTTTCCAACCGTGCGTAACCGTTTCGCCGTTTTCTTGCGCCCATTGCCAATCCGCGCGGCGATAGAGCGAGTCGGCGAGTGTGCGAATTTCAAGCTCGTCAGATTTATCCCCGTCAAAATAAATTCCTGCCGTCAAGGCGCCCGCCAGTAGAAAAGCGCTGTCTACCGTTGATAATTCGCATTGCCAGGCGCGCCGGCCAGTCTGCATGTCGAGAAAATGATAATAAAACCCCTTGTAACCGGTTGCGTCGGGTTCAGTACCTTGCCGGCTGTTCCAAAAAAAACGCAGTGTTGTCAAGGTTCGTTCTACTGCCGCGGCGCGCAACATAAATCCGCGCTCGACAGCCACCGGGTAACACGCCAATGCGAGGCCAGTTGCGGCAATACTGGCAGGCCAATCTGCTGCGGTCTTGTCGATCACCAACCCGTTGACTGGATTTGTTTCATGCAGAAAGTAGTTGAATGAATCGTGCTGAAGCTTTTCAAGCTCGGCATTGGCAGTTAGTTTCCTGCTGTTCATGTCTTCACCTGGCCTGCCGGCTTCGGGACAAACTCAAATGAAACGGCGGTGATGGCGTGCATCGATGGTGCGGCGTAAAGTGCGTTTTTCAGTTCGATCATGTTCTTTCCTTATCCATTTTCCGGCGAACCCCTTACCGCTATCGCAGAGCTGACGATAGCCTGTGCTTCCTCCTGGATACGGTGCAGATGATCCATTCCCCTGAAACTTTCCGCGTAAATCTTGTAGATGTCTTCGGT
>DASVKG010000140.1:0-5614 GCA_036385495.1 Anaerolineales bacterium
GGTGCATTATCTTTGGAGTTGTGCGTTTGGGCTTTTTCATGGGAAACTCTTTTCTGCCTGTTCCTGCCTCTGGACTAGCCCTTCTGCCCCCTCCTGCCTCCCCCATTTTCAAGGACGAAAAATGGGGGAGGATGGTTGGCGGAGGGATGGTTTAATTTCCTTCTACGATCTTGATCTCTGCCTCGGTCAAGCCATACAGTTTATAGACCAGGGTATCAATCGCCGCATCGGTTGACTCGATCTCACGCTGGAGCATTTCTTTTTCTAGCGGCGTCTCGGGACGCCGCATCAGCCGATAGCGGTTGGAAGCCGCCTCGACTAGTCGCAATGACACAAAACGAGAAGGGCGACTACAAGTAGGGGCAGGCAAAAAGAGAGGAGAAGATTGCTTCGCTTCGCTCGGCGACTCATATCGGCGACTCATGTCGCCGATGTAGCTGATGGCGGCTAATAGATAATACAACCAAATTAAAGGCATTACAAGAACGTTAATAGCGGATTTGCTTGTTCTGTATTTATAAACCAATTAGAAAAGCTGGCATTCTTAGTACGATATACTCTAAATTGCGCAAAGCAATTTGCATCAAAGGTGGGCCCGGCAGGATAATGAACCATACGGCGGAGATTGTCGTCACACCCATCGGGGGGGCAAGGCTGTATCTTCAGGCGCGGCAACCAGCCCGTCAGTCCGGACGTGATCCGTAAAGTTGGACGGGCGCATATCCGCGTGATCAGCACTCCTGAAGAAATTTAGACGCTGAACGGTGCTCCGTTATGGGCCGATACGGGCGATAGTGCGGTAGATGAAATGTTTCGCGGCTATTTCGCGGTTGTCACCGGATACAAGGAGAGCGTGTGATGTTTATGGTGATGGCGTCAATGCTGTTTTCCCCGCAAACCATGGCTCTGCCATGCGTGCTATACTTGTCCCGGTAAGCCATCGTTTACTGCTTCTTGCGTAAATCCATGAACTTTCCTGTATCGATGGGCTCGAAAATAAAAGGATTTTTGTTCAGATATTTACGCATTACTCTGAAGTGGCCTCTCATCCGATAAGGAGAATAAATGGCACTTGCACCCGGACAACCTGCGCCCGATTTCGGCCTGAAGAGCCATACCGGCGCTACGGTGAAATTGAGCGACTACCACGGAAAGAATGTTGTCCTGGCATTCTTCCCATTGGCCTGGACACCGGTCTGAACGAGCCAGATTCCTTCCTACCAAAATTTGTTGGACCGGTTCGAAGGGATGCAGACCCAGGTGCTGGGTCTAAGCGTGGACAGTGTGCCCTCCCTGAAGGCATGGGCCGACAGTTTGGGCGGTATTACATATCCGCTCTTGAGCGACTTTTACCCGCACGGCAAAGTGGCGGAGATGTACGGTGTGTTGCGCCCGGAGGGCTATACTGAGCGCGCTATTTTTGTGCTGGACAAGCAGGGCATCATCCGCTACGTGGATGTGCATGACATTGACAAGCAGCCGAATAACGATGAACTGTTTCGCGTACTGACGGAAGTGGACCCGGCCGCGGGGGTATTTGCGCGTACATTCCTGCCGTCTGCCGGGCAGGCTTCCACCGAACCGGATGCGGAGGTGACTCTTTATTGCACGCCCTGGTGTCCGGATTGTCCGGAAGCGCGCTTGTATTTCAAGCAACATAACATCCCATATGTCGAAATAGATATCAGCCGTGACCGGGAGGCAGCAGCACGGGTACGTGGATGGGCGGACGGCAACGAAACCACACCCACGATCAATATCCGCGGCCAGATCATGGTGACTTTTAGCCAGGCAAAAGTAGAAAAAGCGTTGAGAATGAAGCGTAAAAGGAGACAGGAAGATGTATGATTTATCCGGAATACGCAAGCCATTGCAACCAGCGGGGCAATTGGGATCGGCCATACGGCGGTCTTATTAGTCCAAATATTTAATGGTAATTACTTTTCGATGCAACTGATTAATATTGCTCTAACCTCCCCTTATTGCGCTATCTCAGGATAACTAATAATGACCCCGTCTACTTTTGCCCAAAGAGTTATTTTATGTGGTTTGCTGTTTATTTCGCTCATAATATCTTCCACGGGTATGTTCCGAACCACTAACGCATCGCCAATGAGTGACCGGTGACAACGCCAGGGGACAGCCTCTGCACACATAATAACCGTTTGTTTCAATTTTGAAGTTTCGATGAGAAGATAGATGCCTTTCTCAAACTCCTTCGTTTGCATATAATCGGCAAAACCACGAAATGACAGATTCCTCCACCCGGTATTAATGGAGGTTTTGGTTGTATGGCGCAGCCCTCCAAGTTCCTTAAGATGGGAATATCCAATATCATGCCGTTCCAGATTATGTCTTAATTCATCTTGATTAAATTGTGGGTTATATCTGGATCCGGGGATCGTACGTACATCTACCACCAATTCGATCTCAAAGGCTTGAAGGATATGAATAAATTCATCAATCGTTCGGGTCGAGTGACCGATCGTGTATATCGTGTTATTCTTCATATAATTCCCCTCGCATGCAATTTTTCCAAGAGTAAATGGAAATACACCAGACCTTCAAATGGGTGCCATTGAGAGGTCATTTCCTTGATGTCCTCGTAACTCGGTCTTTCGTCCATATGAAATAATCGCTGGAGATTATTCTTGGCTCCGACATCATCACCAGGAAAGATGTTTACTCTTCCCAAGCCGCGTAAAAGAACGTATTCTGCAGACCAACGTCCTATACCGTGTAAAGATGAAAGGAATCTAATTGCTTCATCATTGGTCATTCCTTCAAGATTGGTCAGGTCTAATTCATTACTTGCAACACCGGCTGATAGTTCTTTGATTGCTCGAACTTTCTGGTGACTGAATCCCAGCTTTTTTAGATCGCTTTCAGAAGCATTTGCTAGGTCTTCCGGTTCTGGAAAGGCAAAATACGTAATCCCGTCATCAGTAAATTCCATGCCGAAGTTTTCCGCCAGTCGATTAATCATCAGGATCCCTAAATCAAGGGTCATCTGTTGACAGGCAATGGAATTGATCAATGCCTCAAAGATGCTGGGGAAACGAGGCGGTTTTACCCCGCGATATTGATGTACAAGAAGTTTAAGAAAGTCATTCTTTTTAGATAGCCTATAAAAAGGTTGTAAATCTATAGTAAGTCCGAACATCTTTTGAATAAGTAGACTGGCCTCTTTTCTCAACTGATCCGTATTTCCTTCATTGACCTGCAAAGTAATGATTAACCTGGGTACGTTCTTTACACTTTTTAATCTAACGGTTACTTTCAGAAGGAGGTTGTTAATCAGAAATACGCGAAGGTATTGGTCCCCATCCCACCTGTCAACAGTATTCGTTTTCCGTCTTCGAAGAGCCCAGACTGTGAAATCCAGTCGGAATGGAGGTACAACAGGGAGAGTAAATGTATCACAATCCATCTTGACTAATTATTCTTTCCTCAAGATTTACCGGGATTCGAGTGCAAAATAGTTTAAAAAACTAGCCGCGTAATACTCAGCGAATCGTCACTTTTACACTTGAAGCAGATGCACGAGTACGGAAGTAACAGCTTGCTCATCTGTCACAACACCTTTATCGAGAACATTTTTTCTAATATGCATACACACCCTGGGAAGAACAGTGGATTATTACTTCTTTTCTGCGGGTATCAAATTTCACCTCTTGAAGCTTTATAAATTTAATGTAGTTGCGCCTTTGCCTCTTGTGCAGCCGCTTCCATTGCTGAAAACATTGCCTTTGCCTCTTCCGGCTTCAAACGAACATCCAGCAGGGGAAGATAAACTTCCTCTTCTTTGGCAAAATGCACTTTCACAAGAGTGTAGAGACCGTATAATACACGGCGCAGGGAATTCGCCTGTTGCAGAGTAATCTCAGTTTGCGTGGTTTGTGATCGAAGTATTTCCAATTCCTGGGTCAACCGTTCTACCTCGATGTGATCTCGGCTCATGGTGGCAGTCCCTTCTTCGGAACCCATAACTTTTCGTACAACCGGGTAGAGTGCTTTTTCTTCAGCATGGGCATGAGGAATCAGGTGATGAGTCAGGAATGCACGGGCGTTATCTATCAGTGCGCGATCTGCGGCGGTAAGAGCCTCGCGGATAGAATCTCCAGCCAACCGCAGGGTCTCAACATGCGGCATCAATTCTTTGTGCTCGTCTCTTAGAGGTTGGGTTATAGTAGTCATATTTATTTCCTTTCTTTCCCAGAACAAACCGGGGTGTTTCTGATAGGCGACTTATGATCTATAGCTAGGTGTTTTTCAAGATCTTCCCTCATTTTTAACACACCTATACATTCCTGCACTATATCCACTCCCAGGCTGGACAAGGGAAGCTTTGCCAAATCTTCTTCATGGAAATAGCGGTAGAGTTTGCATGCAATAGCAATGATTTCACCGCGGCTTTCAACTTACTGGTCACATTTGCTATAAACCGGACCATATTTGAGAAGTTAAATAATATTCTCAGCTGGGACAATATCGTTTACCACGACCAACACCAATTTAGGAGTTTGAAGAACTGTTTATAAAGCAGCACGGACAATATGGCCCGGACCATTGATCGCTACTCTTACCATTTATTACCTTCCCTTCGGTCGGTCACATATGTAATTCGTTATCGACTGTAAATCGACGAGAACAAGTTTTACAAGTCCAACAATAGAATTTCCGGATTCTGGATGGCCTCCTTGACTCTGACCAGGAACTGGACGGCTTCTCTTCCGTCCACAATACGATGATCATAGCTCACCGCCATATACATCATTGGACGGACGACCACTTCTCCGTTGACCGCGACAGGACGATCCTCGATGCGATGAAGACCCAATATTCCGACTTCTGGTCCATTGAGAATGGGCGTACTCAGCAGGGAACCAAAAATCCCGCCATTGGTGATTGTGAAAGTACCTCCCATGATATCTTCCAATGAAAGTGTGTGGTCCTTCGTTTTTTGGACATATTCCTGTATGCTTTTTTCGATTTCTGCAAATGTCATGCGGTCAGCATCCCGCAGTACAGGTACGACCAGTCCCTCCTCGGCGCCAATGGCAATCCCAATATCATAATAATGCTTGATGACCATCTCTTCGCCCTGGATTTCGGCATTTAAACGCGGAAAATCCTTGAGTCCAAGAATTACAGCCTTGACAAAGAATGAAACGATCCCAAGACTGACTCCATATTTCTCCTTGAATAGCTGCTTGTGTGCTTGGCGGATTTTCATAACCGCACTCATGTCCACGTCGTTGAAGGTAGTCAACATGGCAGCAGTGTTCTGGGTCGTCACCAATTTTTGGGCGATAGTACGCCGGCGGCGTGAAAGGCGCACGCGTTCCTCACGGATATCCCGGGAAGCCAACTGAGCTGGGATTTCCGTTACAAGCGAAGACGGCTGCATGATCGGTTTTGGAGAGGTCTCTGCTTTTGGTCCGGACTGCGGTTGAGAGACTGTCCCTTCTTGCAGCTCTTCTTGAGGCTGAGTTGGAAGCCCTGTCAATTGCGCGGGTGACGATTGCCCACCTTCCGCTAGGAACTTCTCAACATCCTGTTTGAGCACCCTTCCTCCGGCACCGCTCCCCGGAATCTGAGAAGGATCGAGGTC
>DASVKG010000141.1:0-9971 GCA_036385495.1 Anaerolineales bacterium
TGACGCGCAGCGGGCGCGGCCAGCCCCCGAAATCCAGGGTGAAATTGAAACGCTGTTACAGCATTATGTCACCTATTTATTGGAACGTGCGCTGAATTCCCCCCGGTTTCTCGATCAAATCACACAATAAGGGAGCAATATACCGTGCCCTATGCCTTCCTTTCCTGCCGTCGTGCCCACCCGATCATGAAATGATGCATAACCCACATGATGATTGGACCCAGGTGATGCCAGACCAGGCGCTGGAAGCACCGCCAGCGCAGACGGTAGAATAATTTAGCCCACCAGGTGCGCCGCCGCAGGGATTTGCCCATCTCCGACCGCAGAAGGGCCTGCCTGTAATCCCGAAAGGAAAAATCCTGGTGGTGGAAAGCGTCCCGGATGGCGCGCGCCGCAAAACTGCCATAACCCAGGGCAATGCTGATCCCTTCTCCGAACAAGGCATCTGCGCCGGCTGCGTCACCTACCAGCAGGACCCGCGGCGCGCAGAAAACGCTCCTCGCTTCAAACCAGCGGAGCGGGCGGCCATCCAGCTTGTAAGCATCCAGATCGTACCCGTGACGTTTGAACTCATCGGCCAGGGCTTCGGGGAGAGAAATATCCTTTTTAATGGAATAAACATTGCTGTCGAAAATTCCGCGAACCCGCACGGGCTGTCCATTCTCGAGGGCAGGGAAATCCCATGAATACCCCAGAATTCCTTCCGGCACGTAAATAAAGTCAAAATAGGAGTCGGCCTGGATGTGAAAGGATCGCTCGGGCCGCGGCTCGGTGATGATTTCCAGCAGGCGGGCAGTATGCATGTCCTCGTGTGGAATGATCGCCCGCCGGACAAGGCTGCCCGACCCGTCCGCGCCCACTACCACCTCGGCAAGGTAATCACCCTGGTCAGTTGTGACCACCACCCCATTCCCGGTGGCGGCGATTCTCTTCACGGCGGTATTTTCCTTGATGATGAACCCGCGTTCCCGTGCTTTGGCAGCCAGCCAGGCGTCGAACTCGTGGCGACGAATGGTGCGGAAAGCGAATTTGCCATCTTTCTCGCCGCGCATCCTCATCCCTCGGCCTTCGAAATCGAAGCGCGCCCAATCCACATCAACGTGCGGGATTTCGTTGATGTCCAGGCCCATTTGGCGTAATATCACTTCCGCATCCGGCAGAATGCCGCCGCCGCACAGTTTGGGACGCGGGTGGCGGGCTTTTTCGAGGATCAGAGTCCGGGAGACGAGCTCTGGAGCCAGTTTTGCCAGGTGGAGCGCAGTGGAGATTCCGGCCGGGCCTGCACCCACAATGATGATATCGTTCTTGGGCATCTTGCAATGGTTGGCTTCGGTCATTGTGTTTCAATTTTATGCGAGAAGAGAGCCGAAGGCAAGGATTACCATGTTGGGAACGCTGATTCATTCTTTGGGGTGGGTGGCATTGGGAAGCATAATCTCAAGATGGCTGAAATTATTAACGGTATAATCCCCTCGAGTGGAATAGCCAATTAAATCACAAATTAGAAATCAAAAATGCCACAATCTTCTCTCCAAACCATCATTCTCCGGTTACAAGAATTCTGGGCTGCGCACGGATGTCTCATCGCCCAGCCTTACTACACCCAGGTCGGTGCCGGCACGATGAATCCGGCCACCTTCCTGCGCGTTCTGGGCCCCGAGCCGTGGAATGTCGCCTATGTTGAACCCTCCGTTCGCCCTGATGACGGACGCTACGGCGAAAATCCAAACCGCTTCCAGCAGCACACCCAGTTCCAGGTCGTCTTGAAGCCTGATCCTGGCAACCCGGTGGAACTTTATTTCCAGTCGCTGGAGGCAATCGGGTTCAACCCTCGCCAGCACGATATCCGCCTCGTGGAAGATAACTGGGAACAACCCGCCATCTCGGCTTGGGGACTGGGCTGGGAGATATGGCTGGACGGCCAGGAGATCACCCAGTTCACTTATTTTCAGCAGGTTGGTGGGCAAAGCCTCGACCCGGTGTCGGTCGAGATCACCTACGGTCTCGAGCGCATCCTGATCGCCCTCAATAACGCGGCTGCAATCTGGGACGAACCCTGGGGTGCCGGTGTCACCTATGGTGAAGTCCGCCGCCATGACGAGTTCGAACAGAGCAAATATTTCTTTGAAACTGCCGACGTGACCCGCTTACGCCAGATGTACGAGCTCTACAAGGCCGAGGCTGAAGCTTGCCTGGCCCAGGGATTGGTCGTCCCAGCGCATGATTATGTCCTGAAATGCTCGCACACATTCAATATCCTGGATACCCGCGGGGCAATTGGCGTGACCGAGCGCCAGGCCTTCTTTGGCCAGATGCGCGACCTGGCCCGTCGGGTTGCTGAAACTTGGTTGGAACAGCGCAAAGAGCAGGAGTACCCGCTGCTGAAAGAAAGCCAATTGTTACAAGTCAAAAGTCACGCAGTCGCTCCCAACAGGCCTCCGCCCTTTGACCTTCGACCTGCTGGTTTTGTCATGGAAATTGGGGTTGAAGAACTCCCGGCCTCAGACCTGGAAACGGCCATTGAGCAACTGAAAGTCAATGTTCCCAGGTTATTGGACGATCTTCATCTTGAACACGGGCCCGTCAGCGTTTCCGGGACCCCGCGCCGGTTGGTAGTTTTGGTGGACTCGCTCGCCCCCCGTCAGCCCGACCGCTCCGACCTGGTTAAAGGTCCTTCCGCAGAACGCGCCTTTGACTCAGATGGTGTCCCAACCCCGGCGGCGATTGGCTTTGCCAGGAGCAAGGGCATCCTGCCGAAGGACCTCGAAATCCGTGAGATCGATGGAGGCAGGTATGTTGTTGCGGTTGTCAAACAGTCCGGGCGCCCAACCCACGAAGTGCTCGTCGAATCGCTGCCGGCGCTGGTGGCGGGCATCAAGTTTGATAAGTCCATGCGCTGGCTGCCTGGATCGCGCGCGGCTGGAAACGGCAGCGGTGTCTCTTTTTCACGCCCGATCCGCTGGCTGGTGGCATTGTTGGGGGAGTCGGTTATTCCATTTGAATATGCAGGCCTTACAGCCGGTCGCACAACGCGTGGCCTGCGTCCGTATAACTCGCCGGAGATTGATATTCCGGGGGCCGAGAAGTATTTAAAAATCATCAGGAAGAATGGCATCGTGCTGGACGTGGAAGAGCGCAAGTCGCTCATCGAGGCCGGGGGCAGGGAACTTGCCGCCTCCGTCAAGGGAAAGGTGATCATGCCACCCGAGCTGCTGGCCGAGGTCGCCAACCTGGTAGAGAAACCCATGCCTTTCCTCGGCAGTTTCGAGAAAGAATACCTTTCCTTGCCGAAAGATGTGCTCATCTCGGTGATGAAGAAGCATCAGCGCTATTTTCCTGTGTCAAGTGTCTCAGCGTCGCGTGGTCGCCCGTCATCCTCAGGCGGGGACACCTCAACCCGGAGCACGCTCTTGCCCTACTTCGTGGTAGTCAGGAATGGCGACTCGGAAGGGCTGGATTTGGTCAGGCAGGGAAATGAGCATGTCGTCCGCGCCCGCTTTGCAGATGCGAATTTCTTCGTGCGCGAAGACCTGAAACACAAGCTGGAAGACTTCCGCCCGCGTCTGGGCACGCTGATGTTCCAGAAGAAACTTGGCTCGATGCTCGATAAAAACCAGCGCATCGAAAAACTGATCAAAGCGCTGGTCCCAATGCTTGGTTTGGAACCCGACGAGGCCATCTTTGCCCGCCGCGCCGCCTATTTACTGAAGGCTGATCTGGTCAGCAAGATGGTGGTCGAGATGACCTCCCTTCAAGGGATAATGGGCCGTGAGTATGCCCGTCGGGACGGCGAAGCTCCGGCAGTGGCCGAGGCTATTGGCGAGCAGTACCAGCCGGTCCCACACACCAATCCTGGATTAGCGGTGGCGCTTGCCGACCGGCTGGATTCACTCGCCGGATTGTTTGCCGCCGGGCTGGCTCCCTCCGGAACGAAGGATCCGTTTGGACTGCGGCGCGCTGCCATTGGAGTGGTCCAGCCGCTCATCGAGCATGAGATGGATTTTAACCTGCGCGCTGCCTTGAAATCCGCCGCCGCGCTGGAACCGGTTCCGGTTACAGATCAGGTCCAGGAACAGGTGCTGGAGTTCATCACCGGCCGCCTGCGGGTGGTTCTGATGGATATGGGCTTGAAGCATGATGTAGTGGATGCTGTCCTGGCGGTGCAGTCGGATAATCCGGCAGGCGCGGCGCGCTCCGTCAGGCAATTGACTGCTTGGGTTGCCCGCCCGGACTGGAATACAATCCTGCCGGGATATGCCCGCTGTGTCCGCATTACCCGCGACCAAAAGAAAAAATTCAATGTCAAACCGGAAGCTTTCGTCGAGGCTGCTGAGAAGAAACTATTTACCGCCTTGGATAAAGCCGAAAAACGGAAGCGGATCCCCGGTTCCGTGGATGATTTCCTGAATGCCTTCGTCCCCATGATCCCCTCGGTCACCGAGTTTTTCGATAAAGTCCTGGTAATGGCTGAGGCAAGATCTGTGCAGGAGAACCGCCTTGGACTACTGCAAAGGATTTCCTCCCTGGCAGATGGCATTGCAGATTTTGGCAAATTGGAAGGTTTTTAGGACGATAGGCTCGGCGGAAAACCATTTGACCGGTTTGTTTGCCTTGGTTTCCGTTTAAACTGTGGAGATACGATGACCCAACCACCCGCCAATATTTTACTCCGCATTGAACAGCTCTTGAATGCCGGTAAACAGCAGGAAGCCCGGTTGTTATTGGTGGATTTCATCCAACTTAATCCGGCTTCTGCACGGGCATGGTGGTTGTTGAGTTTGACCGTTACAGATCCAAACCGCCAGGTTGCCTGTCTCCGGCGGGTTCTTCGCCTGGACCCGGAAAACAAGCCGGCCCGGGAACGATTGGCTAAGTTGATCAGCCAGATTCCAGAACCACCTTCGGTCAGCCCTTTTACCTCATCGATCATGGGTGAGACAGAAGGGAACATGGACGATATATCGCTTGTGCCTGCCTGGGCAAGGCCCGTGGGGGTTGAGGGTGTAAGCGGGCATCCGCAACCTCCTGCAGGGAAGGAAGAGTCAACCACCATTCCCCCCGCTCCCGGCGAGCATCAGGCGTCCTCCAGCGTGGAGCCTGCTCCCGGCGAGCATCAGACGCCCTCCAGCGTGCAGCCGCCTCCTAGCGACCTTGAGATGCTCTCCAGCAAACTCACCGCAGCTAGCGAACCGGAGGTGCCCTCCACAATACCGCCCGTTCCAATTGAGCTGAAGGATACTTTTACCATACCACCCGCCTCTATCGAACCAAAGGCGTCCCCAACCTTACCGTCCGCGACCATCCAGCCAAAGGCGTCCTCCAACATTCTGCTTGTGCCCGGTAAACCAGGGGCAACCTCCTCCATACCTCCTGCCTCCATCACGCCTGGTGGAAAAGCACCGCCTTCCCGCCAGCCAAATACGAAGTGGGAAATCGTTTATATTCTGCTGGCAGCTTTCGCAATTCTTGCCATTGCTTCGATTGCTGGATATATTTCCATTCAGCGTAAGGCGCAGGCACAGGCACAGGCGCTGGCAATAGCGCAGGCGCAAAATCTTCAGGAGACGCTCGTGGTTGCCCAAACACTGACGAACCTGCCGCTAAAGACATTGGTCCCGACCTGGACATCTTCTCTCACCAGTACCGGCCTTCCGACCGCCACGTTTACCCGCACCCCCACCATTACTCCAACCCTGCTTTACACGCTGACACGGACCCCACACCCGTCCAGTTTGATTGGGCCGGTGGTGGGTCTATATGCCCCCGATTTCAGCTTGACCAACGAGTCTACTCGCCAGCCGGTAAAACTCAGCCAGTTTGAAGGACAGCCGGTGCTGCTTTTCTTCTGGACCAGCTTGTGCACCCAATGCAGCAACGAGATGGTTTCCATCGAAACAATTTCTCAGACCTATAAAGATACCGGTCTGGTCGTCCTGGCCATCAATGCTGGTGAAAGCCTCGCAACGGTGTCTGTCTATCGTACCAATCATCACCTGACTATTCCTGTCTTGCTCGACCCCGATTCAGTGGCCCAAAATGCTTATAAAATAAATGTAGATAACCTGCCTCAACATTTCTTTATCGATCCAAACGGCAGGATTGCATCCATTAGAAATGGCGAGATGACCCTCGATGAAATAAAAATCCAAGTGGATGCGATTTTACGCCGGTTTCCAACCTCTACTCCTTAAACTTAATCTGGATCCACCTGCCCCTGCCTGCATTAAGATGAAATCATCCGATCGGTGGGGAAGGCGAATAATGGGGATGAGGTTAAATTTAATACCTGACTTGCTCACTTTTGCCATTTTTCGCTTTTTCCAAGGGCAAAAATCGAATTTTCAGGACACTAACGGTCATGTAGGAGAGGGACTAAAATTGAATGCGGAGGTCCCTGAGACTACTATGTGTACTGCTAGATCAGTTGTCTTCGGGACACTAAAATGAGCAAGTCAGGTGCATTAAGATGAAATCATCCGATCGGTGGGGAAGGCGAATAATGGGGATGAGGTTAAATTTAATATGCAAACTTTGTTTCTGCTAAAGTATTTTTTGTCCGTCATTCGTGCTTTATTTGGAAGGTGTCCATATAAACCTTGATTGACGGTACGGAGGTCAGTTTTTCGTGGAAGAAATTATTGACCACATTGATGACCCGGTCACGGGCTGCTTCAGCTTCCGGGGTTAATTCCTCATTGGTCTTCTGATGGGAAAGGTCATCCCGCAGCTTCAATAACAGGCGGACAATTTCTGTCTCCTGGTCACCTTCCATAGCACTGACCACGGAAATAATTAGCTGGTCTGTTTCAGTCAGCACCTGCTCCACGGTAATGGGCGTGGAGGGGTTGCAGCAGTCCTCGATCGTGCGGATGAGCGACCAGACCTGGTAGAGCATGGAAGCCGGTTCGTCGAACAATTCCCGGATATAGGCTGCTTCCTCATAACGGCCCACCAGGCGAAAAACGTTATACATCCGTTTGGCAGCTTTGCCATAATTTATATCTTTGGTCAGGTATTTGCTGACTTCTTTCTCCAGTTGAGTCACGTAGTCATCCAATGCGTTGGCCGAGACATGCTGGGCGATCTTGGAGAAGATCGGGATGGACTCGGCATCCAGGTAAACTTCCTGGAAGTAAGGGTCAAGGTAACCGTCCAATGGGATGATGGAACCGTCCGGTGCTTCCCAGGTCACGTCCAGCATATTGCTGGCATTAGCCAGGCGGCTGCGTACCGGGTCGGCTATGACCCAGTCCAATTTGCACCAGCCAGGCTCTGCTGCCACGTCCTCCCAGCGGATGACGACTGTTGACCCATCCGGTTTGAAAGCGTCAAATTGACCGGCGCGAACTTCTTCTGGCTTCCATGAAATCGGAGCACCTTTCTTGTTCGCACCCTCGCCCCTGACAGTATCGAATGGGTAAGAGCCAAATTTGACCTCGATCACTTGAAAGGTCAGTCCTTTCATGGTTTGGATGGCTTTCTCGCGCATAACGTCTGACAGGATGAGGCATGCTTCCTCCCGGCTGGCTGCCTTGATGTTGACGCGTTCAAAATAGTCACAATCGCCGGGATAACTCTGGATCTTGGACTGCGCTGCCGACCCGGAGAGCGCCAGCGCGGTTTCTACCACACCGGCTCGGTCGGGGATTTCGACGATTTTACCAACCTGCCTGAAATAGTCCAGGTCCTTCGGGCTGAAATCGAGCATGGTAACCTTATAACCGAATACGCCCGAACGGGAATCCACCACAAGGTCTTCGGTAGTTTGTGCTGCCGTGATGGCGGTCATCCATTGCTGGGCTTCTTCTTCATCCATGTTCACGCCCAGGCGCCGGGCGGATGCGATGATTTTCTTCAAATGGACGGCAGACGATTTGGGTTTGCTCATGGAAGGCTCCTTTAATTCGCTAAAGAAATGAGGATCATGGCGCGGGTTTATCCTGCTGCCCCGCCGCTTCCAGGATTAATTCACGGAATATTCCACCCTGGTCGATGGCATCCCTGAGGGCATGATGGATCAATACCGGCTGGTTTAGATAGCGCCGTCCAAGGAAACGCATGGTGGTTTCTTCCCAGGGTACTTTTGCCAGCCCCATATAATACGATTTTATATCAATTGCCGCGTAACCAAATGGGTTATGCCCCAGAAACCTATGGAAATAATCGTTGACAAACATCCAGTCGAAGGGAGCGTTGAAGCCCACAAATACTGCTTGTCCTCCAGCCGGGAGCACCTTCTGCAGCCAGGTTTCAAAGCGTCGCATGGACTCGGCCGCTTCCACGCCCTCCAAGGCCAGTTTCTCCAGGGAAAAGCCGCAGGATTCCAGGGCTTCCGGTTGGAAGTTAAGATTGACGGGCTTCAGTTCTATATAAAAATTCCGTTCGGGGAAGAACACGCAAGAGGCACCGATTGCCAGCAGCGAATACTGCGATGGATTGGGCCCGGCGGTTTCCACGTCCACAGAAATGTAGGTTTCAGCGTTGGCTGGGGTGATGCTCATACGGGCGGCTCCTGGAATACGATGCCACCATTCTACCCCAAATGACATATGACTTAAAATATTTGATGACCTTCGCTTGTCCGCGATGCGGTTTTGTTGTAGAGTATCAGCAGGATTGATTGAATTTCTTACTATCCATCCCTCATTATTTTCCTTTAGGACAACCCTCCATGGCTCAAAAATCTTTCCAATACTATTACCCTGATTCATTGGCTCACTGTTACGGGTGCGGTACACTCAATGAACAAGGGCATCAGATCAAGAGTTTTTGGGATGAGGAAGAATCCGTCTGTCATTTCTTGCCCAAGCCCTACCACATTGCCATCCCCGGTTATGTTTACGGCGGACTGCTTGCCTCACTCATTGACTGCCACGGCACCGGGACAGCCGCCGCAGCCGCGTATCGTACAGCCCAGCGCGCCATGGATACCGAACCCGCATTTCGTTTTCTCACAGCCTCTTTGCATGTGGACTATCTTAAACCAACTCCATTGGGCATTGAATTGGAAATCCGCGGTAAAGTTAAAGAGGTCAAGGGGCGAAAAGTTGTCATCGAAGAATGGATCGTTGCCAACGGCATTACCACCGTGCGCGGCGAAGTGGTCGCTGTCCAGGTCCCTGATGAAATGGTGGAGGCGCTATTGAAAGGAAAACCCGAATAGTCGAAATACCCTTCCATTAATAATCCTTCTACCCACATCGCCCCGTTTTCAATCTGAGAACGGGGGACTTTTTATTCAACTTGCGCGGCATCTTAACTGCGTCTATAATTCAACCAGGCATGTCCCAGCTTGATGAGATCAAATCCCGGATAGATATTGTAGACCTGGTCGGAGAGACAGTGAAATTGCGCCGCGCCGGAAAGAACTATTCCGGCCTGTGCCCATTTCACAACGAGAAAACGCCCTCGTTCATCGTCTCCCCCGACCGGCAGACCTGGCATTGCTTCGGTCAGTGCGGGGAGGGTGGCGATATTTTCAAGTTCGTAATGAAGAAGGAAGGCTGGGATTTCAAGGAAGCCCTGCGTTACTTGGCAGAGCGGGCGGGGGTCAAACTCGAAGCCTACAAAGCTGAGAAACCGGAAGAAAAAGAAGCCCATGAGCGTCTGCGTACTCTCCTGGATGAGGTTGTGACCTTCTACCGTTACCACCTGTCCACCCCTGCCGGGAAATTCGCCCTGGACTATATTCACGGGAAGCGCCGCCTGACCGATGGCACCATCGAGACCTTTGGTCTGGGTTACGCGCCGCAGGGTTGGGATAACGCCCTCAAGCATTTTGGCGATAAAGGTTATTCCAACCAGGAGTTACTCGATGTAGGACTTATTTCACAGCGTGAATCCGGCGGATTCATTGACCGCTTCCGCAACCGCCTGATGATCCCCATCCGCGATGAGAATGGCAGGATGACCGGCTTCGGGGCGCGCATTCTCGACCCGAACGACGTCCCCAAGTTCATGAACTCGCCCGA
>DASVKG010000142.1:0-4156 GCA_036385495.1 Anaerolineales bacterium
TCTCTGGAAAAATCATAGTAGCCTTTGCGAATACCGCATTTGGTCTGCAAGATCATCTTATCCCGCAAAGCAGGATTCATATCCAGGGCTTCTGCAAATTTCTCCTCCGACTTTCCACCGCCGTATACATCGGCATGATCAAAAAAGTTAATACCTTCATCCATGGCTGTGTGGATCAATCTGGATATTTGCTGGTTCGTCAGCTCTGAAATACGCATACAGCCCAGCGATATTTCAGATAGCTTGAGTTTACAATTTGGGTTTTTTATGTATTTCATCTCAACTCCTTTTATCGATCAAAATAAATTTTCCAACGCACCCGGTCATTTTATTCGCAAATCCTATTTCCTGGGCAGCCATAGCAGGTGAATTAGATTCCCTTCCGGGTCGGTAATATCCAGGTATCCGGATTTGGATTCAGGTTTGATGGAGACATCCTTCAAGTGTATTCCTTTGGCTTGTAGATTGGCCGCAGCTGCTTCAAAGTCGCTGACACGCATGGTAATATGGACCTGCGCCTCTGAGCCGGTTTTGGGAAATTCGATGCACCCCGCCCCGGGACCGGAGACAAAAAAAGCACCCGGCCTTTCAACGCGCTTCAGGTCAAAGGTCTGCTCATACCATACGCTGAGCGCCACAGGGTCGGATTTGCGAGCATATAAACCAACATGTTCCACCCCGCTGAAGGTGGAACCGCCGCGCACCGACTGTACCCAGCCAACACATTGCGCTGTTCTGGCAGCAACACCATCATAATCCTTGTCTTTAACTGCCTGCGCAGAGATAAGTTTACTGCCCAGGCCAACCACTGCCGCCCCGGCCTTGATCCATTCAGTGATGCTGGCCTCACTGGCATCCACGCCCCCGGTGGGCAGCAGGCGGTGCCAGGGACAGGGTGCCATCACCGCGCTGATAAAACCGGGACCTCCGGACGACTCACCCGGGAAAACCTTGCAGATTTCTGCTCCCAATTCCTCAGCCAAGGATATTTCGTTTTCGGTTGCGCAGCCAGGCATATATAGGACTTTGCGCCGGTTGCACAGGCGGGATATCTCGGGGTTGAGACTCGGACCGACGATAAAGTTCGCCCCGGCGGCCAGATAAAGTGCAGCAGTCGGCGCATCGATAATTGAGCCAACTCCCAGGATCACGGAAGGGTCAGCTTTTGCGAAGTGCTTGACTAATTCGGTAAAGACCGGGTAAGCCATCTCACCGCGGTTGGTGAATTCGATACAGCGCGCTCCTCCGCGCACACAGGCATTGACCAGCTCGATGGCAGTCTCGAGATCACCATTGTGAAACAGGGGTAAAACCCCACCGTCGAGGAGAGTGTTAGTTACATCCAGACGCATAAAACGGGCCATATAAAATCCTTTGTATCAGCGGGATACCCTTCCGGAAGCGTCGCCTGTCATCAAGGTTTCGACTTCAGCCACACTGACGGCATTGAAGTCGCCCAGGATACTGTGTTTAAGGCAGGCGGCCGCTGTGGCAAAGTCCAGCGCCTTTTGCAGGTCAGCCGGATAGTTTCGCAAGCCATAAATCAGCCCGCCCATGAATGCATCGCCACCGCCCACGCGATCAACGATGGGGAGGATATCATAAATCGGTGCAGTGTAAAATTGACCCGCCTTCCATAGCACCCCTGACCAGGTGTTATGACTGGCTGAAAGCGAACCGCGCAGGGTGATGGAGATCACCTTCAGCGAAGGAAATCGCCTGGCCAATTCTTCACAAACCGTGCGGTAATGACCGCTTTCAACCTTGCCGGAGGTCACATCCGAGTGAGGCGCCCGGATGCCAAATACTTTTTCGGCATCTTCCTCGTTCCCCAGGGCCACATCGCACAGACTCACCAGGTCGCCCATCACTTCCCCGGCTGTTTTTCCCCATTTCCATAGTTTGGCACGGTAGTTTAGATCCGTCGAGACAGTCAAGCCCAGTTCGCGGGCGGCGACAATCGCTTCGCGGCAAACTTCAGCTGCCCCTTGTGAAACAGCCGGGGTGATGCCTGTCCAGTGAAACCAATCGGCGCTGTCGAAGACGACTTTCCAGTCGATGCTGCCCGGCTGGATGGTCGCAAAGCTGGAACCGACGCGATCATAGATTACCTTGCTGGCGCGCTGCGCCGCCCCGGTCTCCAAAAAATAGATCCCAATCCGCTCGCCGCCGCGAGCGATGAAACCGGTCCTAACGCCAAAGCCACGCAGGGTGTTGATGCAAGCCTCGCCCAGATCGTTCTTGGGTAAGCGGGTGACGAAATCAACCGTTTCGCCGTAGTTAGCCAACGAAACCGCAACGTTGGCTTCACCGCCGCCATAAACGGCCTCAAAGCTGCGTGCCTGTGTGAACTGCTGGAATCCGGGCGGGGCCAATCGCAGCATGATTTCACCAAAAGTAACGATTTTCATTCACAACCTCCGACATTTTTCGCACAAAGTAAAAACTCTCTCTTCCAATTCCAGGCCCAGCATCAGCAGAGGTTGACTGAAGCTGGATTCAGGCCGGATTAAAGCGTTGACAGAGACATATTTCGCGCCCGCCAACATTTCGGCTAGGTTTTCTGGAATTAGCCAGCTTCAAATGCTTACCACCTTAACGGCCTGCCTTGATAATCTAGGAAAATCTCGGCGCCCGGCTCTTCACACTCGGCTAGGGCGAAGATGCCCGCCGCTGCCTCATCCGGGCTAATGTCAGCCTCTGGGCCGCCCATGTCGGAGCGGATCCAGCCCGGATGCACCGCCAGCACACTAAATCCGCGCGGTTGGAGATAATTGTGCAACAACCTGGTTTGCATATTCAGCGCCGCCTTGGACATGCAATAAGCAAACTCCTGTTCGCGCCAGGCATCGGCGATACTGCCAGCCTCGGACGAGATGTTAATGATCAGTTTGCGAGTCCCTTTTTCCATTAACGGCAGCATTTGTTGCGTCAAGCGTAACGGCCCAAAAGAGTTCACGTCGATCGTGATTGACCAGCGGGGGTCTTCCAGGTCAATCTCTTCCAACACTGTTTGTTTGCTATCCAGGTGTACCCCGGCATTATTAATCAGGATGTCCAGACCTTCGGTTAATTCGGTTACTTGCTGCCGGGCTGCGCGGACTTGCTCCATCTGCGTTACATCAAGTTGCAGACAGGTGAGTAGCCCTGGATAGCGGATAGCCAACGCGTCCAGACTGGCTCCCGACTGGCGTACTCCCGCGAACACCCCGTAACCGGCTTGCAAAAAATGCTCGCTCAGGGAATATCCAAGGCCTCTGTTGGCGCCTGAAATCAGTACGGTTTTCATCGTTTTGACCTTTTTGAGATTTTGCAATCGCTATTTTTAAGCCAGCCAGACTTGGTAGCCAGGAATTCAGCGGTCTCTCACTTGCGTTTGAGATTAACCCAGACATTCTTCAGACGGGTGTAGGCCAAAATCGCTTCGGGGCCGCCTTCGCGACCCAGACCACTCTGTTTGACGCCTCCGAAGGGAACTTCAAACCCAAAGGCGGAGGAACCGTTGATGGTCACGTGCCCGACATCCAGTCTGGAAGCCACTGTATGGGCGGTGGTAATGTCACTGGTCCAGATCTCGGAGGAGAGCCCGAAATTATTATCATTCGCCAGGACAATCGCCTCCTCCATGCTGTCCACCAGGATGACTGTAATGACCGGGCCGAAAATCTCTTCCCTGACAATGCGCATGCTATTATTGCAGTCGGCAAAAACGGTCGGGGCCACGAAATAGCCCTTCTCGCTGAGACCATCCGGTCTGCCGCCGCCAGCGATCAGCCGGGCGCCCTCCTCTTTCCCGATGCAGATATAGTTCATCACATTTTCATAGTGTTTTTTGGAAACCAGAGGGCCGAGGTCAACACCGCCAGGCTGGGTATAAGGACCAACCCGTAGGCTGCGAACGCGCGGCGCCAGGCGTTCGAGGAAGGGTTCATAAAGATCCCTCCGAACGTACCAGCGCGCGCGCTGCCCGCACGATTGTCCGGCATTCCAGGCCAACGCGCCCACGACTCCGCCCACCGGTCCATCCAGTTCCGAGGCGTCCTTGACGAAGACCAGCGATGGCGCTTTTCCACCCAGTTCCATGGAGACCACCGGCGTGATGTTGAGAGCCGCCGACTGGAGGACCGTTCGCCCGGTTGCCACCGATCCTGTGAAG
>DASVKG010000143.1:0-7861 GCA_036385495.1 Anaerolineales bacterium
CGGTTTCCGGGTGGCAGTGGGGGAGCTCACCGGGGGACGGGTTGGCATTGGCTCACTAGCGCTGGGGATCGGGCTGGCAGCCATGGATTACGCCACCCGATACGCCCAGGAACGAGTCCAGTTTGACCAAAGGATTACCAAATTTCAAGCCATCCAGTGGATGATTGCAGATGCCTACACCGAACTGGAAGCTGCCCGGTTGCTCCTCATGCAAGCTGCCTTCCGGGAGCAGCAGGGTCATTCCTTCGCCAAGGAAGCTGCCATGGCGAAGATGTTCGCCACCGAGGCTGCCAACCGGGCCTGTTACGCCGCCCTTCAGATGGCGGGAGGCTACGGCTATTCGAAGGAGTTCCCACTGGAGCGTTATGCCCGGGACGTGCGGATTACCTCGATCTATGAGGGCACTAATGAGATTCAACGCACAATTATTGCGCGCGAGATTCTAAAGGAAATTGGGCAAGCGTGAATATGGTTTTTCCACTATCGGACTTGTCCGGCTCGACATTCACTTTGTCAACCGCAACATTTCTTTAGTGCCGTGCCAGTCGGCATGGCCTGATTACTTGACTAAAGAAAATTAGGAGGCTCAACTATGCGACCGGTTTATGTTGTTTCAGGAGGAGTATCAAAATTCGTTAAAGCCCGACCTGATAAAACTTTTCAGGGTCTGGTGAAGGAGGCCTACGATTATGCCCTTGCGGATCTGGGCATTGATCAATCCCAGTTCTTTGAATTGGTGGACGGGAGCGTAGCCTCGTACTTCTCGGATCATTTCACCCGCCAATTAATGGCTGGTATCATGGTTCATGATTACCTGGGGCTCTGCCCCAAGCCGTCACATCGGGTGGAGGGAGGCGGAGCTACTGGCGGTATCTGTTTCCAGGAAGGTTGGAAAGCCATTGCCTCCGGATACATGGATATCTGTCTGGCATTTGGTTTTGAACAGATGAGCCACGTTGAAACCTGGAAAGGTAATGAATTCATCGCCCTTGCCTCGGATATTTCTTTCGATTACCCGGTGGGTGGTTTTTACTCTGGTTACTACGCCATGATGGTCACCCGCCACATGGCAGAATTCGGGACTACGGTGGAACAACTGGCCCACGTTTCCGTCAAGAATCACATCAACGCCTACCACAACCCATACGCACAGAAACGCCAGCGTTTGACCATTGAGGATGTGCGCTCTTCGCCGATGGTGGCTTGGCCTCTTACCCGCAACGATATTTGTGTGATGAGCGATGGAGCCGCTGCCGTCATCTTTTGTTCGGAAGACGGTCTGACGAAACTGGAGAAGGCTGCTGGTCATCGCATCCCTCGTGTAAAAGTTGCCGGCATTGGCCGCGGCACCGATGCCATGCGCATGTCTGACCGCCCCCATCAGTCGTATGAAGATTTTTATAAATACAATGCCTTGCCGAACGAGTTGAATGCTGATGCCCGGGCATATTACAAAAAACTGTGGAAAAGGGGTTTCCGCTATCCGGGCGTCCATTCTTTCCGTGCTGGACGGATGGCTTCTCGCGAGGCCTATAAGAATGCCGGTATCACCGATCCGCTTCACGAGATTGACTTCGTCGAATTGCACGATGCCTATACCTCGTCGGAGGTTCAGACTTATGAGGATATGGGATTGTGTCGTTACGGGGAAGGTGGTCCCTTTGCAGCAAGTGGCAGGACGTTCATGCCCGGAATTGATTACGGGCTTAAATTGCCGGAAAAGCCGCTCTGCCCGGTCAATCCCTCCGGAGGGCTGATTGCCTGCGGTCATCCCGTCGGCGCCACCGGGTTGATGCAGGCTGTCTTCGCCCTGTGGCAGCTTCAGGGGACGATCAAAAAACATTTCGACGACCCGGCCCTCCAGGTCCCAAAAGCGCGGCGCGGTGCCATTCATTCTCACGCCGGAACTGGCACATATGTGACAGTCAGCATCCTGGAAAAGGAAAAATAGGAGTAAGCCGCCATGTCCAAGAAAATAATTTCCAAGAGGATTGAAGATAACCTGCAAGGAACGGTTGTTTTCAGCGTTCCGTTCCCCACCGGCGACGATCTCTCTGTATTGAAGCAGATGTCGCCCATCGTGATCAAGCAACCTTACTCGATCGACTACAACTACTCTTATGGCCAGGATTCCCCCTTCTTTGCCGCCTTGGCGAATGGACGCTTCATTGTCTGCCGTGAACCCCAGACCGGCTATACCTATGCTACCCCGCGCGCCCACGATATGTACACCGGCCGCGAGACCGAGTGGGTGGAGATCAAACCGGAGGGCAAGATCCATGCCTTTACCGTTTGCTATTTTGGGTCTGAAGCCTTCCTGCCGGAGTGTCCTTTCGTGCTGATCCAGGTGGAATTTAAAGAGTGTGATACCCTTTTCCTTGGACGTTTAATTGGTGTTGACCCGGACGAGGCTGACATTAAATGGATTGGCAAAAAGGTCAAAGGGCGTTTCCTGCGTAACGCCAAGCTCAAACCAACGGATATTTACTTTAATCTGGCAGAGTAGTCACCCGCTGCTTGAACCCGCTGAGGCTCTTCATCGAAATGGTTTCGAGAGTTGATCAGAAGCGGAGGAAAGATAATGAAAGACCCGGTTGAATTTAGCGGTGAACTCATCGGCTGGCATGATCCGGATGAGAATCGCCAGTGGGTGCGGGAAAATAAGTCCCGGCAACTCGCAGACAAGCGAACTACAGTGACAGATGCCATCCGCAAATACGTACCGGATGGAAGTCTTGTCGCAGTGGGAGGCTTTGGACACATCCGCATCCCCATGTCCTTGATTTATGAAATGGTGCGCCAGCGCAAACGCAACCTGACGCTGATTGGCAAAACCGCCGTGCATGACATTGACATTCTCATCGGCGGAGGCTGCGTCAGCCGGGTGGAAGTGGCTTATGCCTTCGGCCATGAATTGCGGGGGTTGTCTCCTTGCGGTCGGCGGGCTGTTGAAAGTGGTCAGGTGAAGGTGACCGGCGAGATCAGTAATGCCGGCTTCCAATGGCGCTTTCTAGCCGCTGCCATGGGAGTGCCGTTTATGCCCCTGCGGTCCATGCTGGGAACGGACACCATCCAGCACAGTTCGGCCAGGGTGATTGAAGATCCCTGGAGCGGGAAGCCCATCGCTCTGGTTCCGGCTTGCTACCCCGATGTGGCTCTTTTCCATGTCCACCGTTGCGATCAATATGGCAATGCGCAAATCGACGGCATCATGGTCGAGGACTTTGAACTGGCGCGTGCCGCCCGCCGGTTGATCATTACCACCGAAGAGATCATTGACCATGAGGAGATCCAGCGCCAGCCATGGCGCACTCTGATCCCGTTCTACCTGGTGGACGCGGTGATCGAAGTCCCCTTTGGAGCGCATCCCACTGAAATGCCGGTTACCTACTATTTCGACGAGCAGCATATCGCCCACTGGTTGGAGGTTTCTAAAACACCCGAGGGTACCAGCAAGTACTTCGAGGAATACGTATTCGGCGTGCTGGATTTTGATGCCTACCTGGAAAAAGTGGGCGGCATCCGGTTGCTTACTCACCTCAAGCAGGTGATGAAATTACAGCCGGATTTAACCTCCCGCACGGAGGCGGCCTCATGACCGCCGTTCAGGGTTACAATCTGACGGAACTGCTGGCTTGCGTCGCTGCCAGCCTCCTGGAGAATGGCTCTTCGGTTTTTGTTGGGACTGGTCTTCCCCTCGTGGCAGGGATGCTGGCGCAGCGTACGCACGCCCCGGGCTTGCTGATCATCTTCGAAGCAGGTGGCATCGGGCCTCAGGTGCCTTCCATCCCCATCTCCGTGGGGGACTCGCGCACTTATTACAAAGCCTCCGCGGCTTCCAGCATGCACGATGTGATGTCGGCTTCTCAGGCGGGTTATGTGGATTATGGCTTTCTGGGTGGCGCGGCCATGGACTGCTTTGGTAACGTCAACACCACTGTCATCGGCGACTGGAGTCACCCTAAAGTTCGTCTGCCGGGCAGCGGTGGGGCCAATGATGTGGGTTCCTTTTGTTGGCGCACCATCTACCTGATGCGCCAACAATCCCCCCGCACTTTCGTTAAAAAATTGGATTTCATTACCACTCCCGGTTATCTGACCGGACCCGGCGCACGCGAGCGGGTGGGTCTTCCTGCCGGCAACGGACCCTATCGCGTCATCACGCAATTGGGCGTATACGGTTTTGATGAGGCCACCAAACGCTTGAAGTTGCTGGCACTCCATCCAGGTGTGACAGTGCAACAAGTACAGGAAGCCAGTGAGTTCGAGATTCTCATCCCGGACGGGATTACCATCAGCTCGGAGCCAACGCTGGAGCAGGTACGGATTCTGCGGGAAATTGACCCGCGTGGGTTGGTGATTGGCAAGTAAGGGTTGCACCAATATTTATCTATCCACCGAACAAATGTCAGTGCGAGACGATTTTTTGACGAAACAATCTCATAATTTGCATTAATGTACAGGCCGATACAGTAGATGAAAATTATTTTGGACGAACAGACCATGGAGGTGTTGCATGGATTTCCAGTTGACTGAAGAACATTTGATGATTAAAAAAACAGTACGGGATTTTGCCGAGAAGGAAATTGGTCCGCGAGCTGAGGACATTGACGTGACCGATAAGTTCCCCGCAGATATTTTCAAGCGGATGGGCGAATTGGGTCTGCTGGGGATCCCATTTGCAGAGGCCTATGGTGGCTCGGGGGGAGACTATCTCAGCCTGCTGATTGCCCTGGAAGAAATAGCGCGTATGTCTGGTTCAGTCGCCATCATCTTGGATGCCCACACCTCCCTGTGTTGCGAGCCGATTTACCTCTTTGGAACAGAGGACCAGAAGAAGAAATACCTGACGCCCTTGGCCCGCGGCGAAAAGATCGGTGCCTTTGGACTGACTGAACCGCAGGCGGGTTCTGACGCCGGAGCCACCCGCACCCGCGCCGTTCGCGACGGGGATGAGTGGGTCATCAATGGCCAGAAACAATTCATCACCAACGGCTCTCTTGCCGATGTTCTGGTGGTTACCGCCAAAACGGACCCGGATAAAGGCACACGCGGCATTTCCTCGTTCATCATCGAAAAAGGGACTCCCGGCTTTCAGGTGGGGCGTGATGAAAAGAAGATGGGGCTGAAAGGATCTGTGACTTCACAGCTTTTCTTCGAAAACTGCCGCATCCCTGCCGAGAACCTGTTGGGGAAAGAGAACGAGGGCTTCAAACAATTTCTGACCACCTTGGATGCTGGCCGGCTGGCGATTTCTGCCATGGCAGTCGGACTGGCGCAGGGCGCTTTTGATCGGGCGGTGGCTTACGCCAAAGAGCGGGAGCAGTTCAACCAGCCGATAGCTCAATTCCAGGCGATCCAGTGGATGATAGCTGATATGGCTACGGATATCGATGCGGCTCGCCTGATGATCAACCGGGCCGCCTGGTTGAAGGGACAGGGTGTACCCTTTTCCAAGGAGGCCGCCATGGCCAAATTATTCTCCACCGAAGTTTCGGAGCGCGTTTGTTACAAGGCCATCCAGATCCATGGCGGTTATGGCTATGTGCGGGATTATGCGGTCGAGCGCATGTACCGCGACCAGCGCCTGTGTGCCATCGGAGAAGGGACGAACGAGATTCAGCGCCTGGTCATTGCCAGGCAGGTTTTGGGACTTTGATTCAAGATGACAAAAAAGGGTGTGGGAGCAGGTGCGTAGCGCCACTCCCACACCCTTTATATTTTGTTCAATTCCCCTTCATCTATTCTGCAATCTCATCGCCCCCTATATGGTTCGTAGAGGGGATTACTGATTTGCTTTACTCCCCATTAGAAAATCCCTTACCGCCTCCCACGGCGAAACCGTCCGTTGGACCAGCTTGTCGACCACCTCTTCAAAACGTTCATCGGGAATGCTTGCGCGAAACTGGGACACGAGGGTTTCCATGAGCAGCCCTTCGAGCTCAGCCTCCAGTCGGGCCCTCTCGCGCCTGCCCCAGTCCCCGCTCAGGCGCAGGTGCTGTGCGTGCTGTTCAATGGCTGCCACCAGCTCTCCCACTCCGGTTCCATTCGTTGCGATCGTGCGCAGGATGGGAGGAACCCATAGCGCCGCGTTTGCCGGTTCGCTGCCAAGGAGGGTCGTAACCTGGCCATGGTGATGGAGCACTTTCTCCACCGGGTGGGCAAGTCCCAGCATTCCTTTGAGCGCCCTTTCAGTTCTTTCCACACCGGGCAGATCGGCCTTGTTTACCACCAGGATATCTGCAATTTCAAGGATTCCGGCTTTGATCGCCTGGATTTCGTCACCCAGCCCAGGGGACTCCACTACCAGCGTGGTATGCGCCAGCCGGGCGATATCCACTTCGGTTTGCCCCGCGCCTACGGTTTCGATCAGGATCACCTCGAATCCGGCCGCGTCGAATACCTGCACCATTGCCGCGGTCGCCTGCGCCAGCCCGCCTAGGGACCCGCGTGAAGCCATCGAGCGGATGAATACCCCTGGGTCACCGGCAAGGTCGCGCATGCGCACCCGATCCCCGAGCACCGCTCCGCCCGTGAACGGGCTGGATGGGTCCACCGCCACGATTGCCACCTGTTTGGGAGTCCTGCCGGCACGATAATTTAGCGCCATCTGGTTCACTAGAGACGATTTACCGGTCCCTGGTGCGCCGGTCACGCCGATCAGGTGCGCCTTTCCGGTGTGGGGAAAGAGTTCATCCAGTATCCCCCGGCCTTCAGGGGACCCGTTTTCCACCACGGTGAGCAGGCGCGCCAATGCCATGCGCTCTCCGGAAAGGATTGATTTTGTAATGGACTTGCTCATTGATTATTCGGCTGGTTCGAAAGCCGCGCGAATTTCGTTGACGATCATCTCGGTCGGCGCCCCGGGACCGTAGACACCCGTTACACCCATTTGTTTTAAGCGTGGGGCGTCTTCATCCGGGATGATCCCGCCAACGAATATTTTGACCTGCCCCTGCCCGTTGGCTTTGAGTAATTCCAGGATGCGGGGAATGAGTTCCATGTGTGCGCCCGAAAGGATGGAAAGACCCACCACATCCACATTTTCCTGCATTGCGGCTTCGGCGATCATCTCCGGTGTCTGTCGCAGGCCGGTGTAGATGACTTCCATCCCTGCGTCGCGCAGCGCCCGCGCAACCACTTTGGCGCCTCGGTCGTGACCGTCCAGGCCCGGCTTGGCCACCAGCACCCGGATTTTGCGTTTGCTCATGGTTTCCTCCAGTGTGGATTCTACCCCCGCATTATACTTCTCGATTCAAAAGAACTACCCGCTTGGTGAGGAAATCGATTCCCATGATTGGTCATTTTCATGGCTGCTTCCCAGCTGATAACGGAAAATGCCGGTTGCTTTTGCCATGAATGGGATGAATTGCATCCAGCGGAAAGAGCGCAGGCGCGCTTCGGGTTTGTCCAAGTAATACCAGTGGTCAAGCAGGTGCAGCCCCCATGTTTCCAGTTCCTGGGGATTTTTAGCGTCCCACAGGATGCGCGTGCCGGAGCGTTTCAGAACGCTGCTGGTGCGGTTGTGGTGCCGTGAGATAAATGGGCTTGCTGCATCGAAAACCAGTTCCCCAGTTGGGAAGCGCCTTCCCATCTCCATCACCAACGGCTTGACATCGTCGGTGCTGAAATAGGGGAAAACACCCTCTGCGAGGAAAATGACCGGCTTCTTGAGCTGCCCCACTTCATCAAGCCAGGAGACCTCCAGAATGGATTGCGGTATGGTTTTGCAGCGCGCTCCGTTAGGAAGAACCTTGCGGCGTAGTTCGATTACTTCCGGCAGATCCACACCGATCCAGTAAATTTGCCCATCGTCGAGACGGTCGAAACGCGTATCCAGTCCGCAGCCCAGGTCCACCAC
>DASVKG010000144.1:0-18880 GCA_036385495.1 Anaerolineales bacterium
GCTACCAATGTAGCGGTCGCCAGGACGGTGGCTGAACCGGTCGTTTTGGTCATCCACCACACCAATGCAAATTGAACCAAGGCGGAACCGATTAGTGAGAAAGCCTGTCCTGTCCAGATAACGAAGAATTTGGGAGCCCAATTTTCAGAGGCGTGGGTTGGCGAATTGGGGGAAATCGGTTCGAAGTCCATTTTGTTCCGATGGGGTATTTTTTTGTTCGGGAGAAATTATTTCATCCGGTCAGCGAGGGCAGCTTTGACTTGGTCGCTGGCAATGAAGATACCGAGGACTTTTATCGACTCTATCACCTCTGATGCCAATTCAGCCGAAATATCATCATGGAGGTGCAGCAATCCCAGAATGGTGATCTTTCGTTTTTCTCCCTTTCCCCTCCATTTTTCGAACTCGGCGCGATCGTAAGTAAGTGCACCAACCACATACGAGTTGCGGGTTACCGACTGCTGAATCTCCAGGCTGTGCTTATCCAGAAGGTTGCGGATGCCCGTGCGGATAAAGTCAGTCCGGTTGGAGTACAGACCTTCCTGCACGAGCAGGTCAATTTTGCCGAGATCGACAGCAGACATATTGATGGTGATCTTTTCCATGTCAGACATATTTATACTCCTTTGCCATCCATAGGGATGGTATACAGATGATATTTTACATATTATACTTTGATTATACTGATTGTCAAGTAAAAAACATCCATACCCCATCCACTGGGATGGTATTTTAATATTTTGAGACGGGTATTCTAAATATTGCCCCCTTGTAAGCAACTGAATGATTCCCTATGGATTGCCGTAATGTGGATATTTAGGAAACCAATGTGCGAATTGGAGTGGATAGCCCAGCATCGAAGAGGATATAATCGCTCAGTAATCATTCCTCCTTATTGGTACCAAGATGGAATTATTTAACCGACTCGCGGAATTGGATTGCTGGAACCGTTCCAGACTCACTATCGCCACCAGCTTTTTAGGACTGGTGGCAATTGATCGGACCATCTTTCAGGCTCGTCCCGCATGTTAGAGTCGAATTCCATTCGGTTGTTGCCTTGCTGGTGGTTGTTTATTACTTTAAAGGATTAAAAAAATGCTTGATTTCGATAATTATCTTTCCCCTTTCACCTGGCGATACGGTACACCAACTATGCGCCACTTGTGGAGTGAAACTAACAAGCGTCTGCTCTGGCGGCAGCTTTGGGTGGCCCTGGCAGAAGTTCAATCAGAGTATGGGCTTGTGAAACCCGAACAGGTCGCCGATCTGCGCGTTCATATGAGGGAAATCAACATTCCGCGCGCTCTGGAAATCGAAGGCGAGACACAGCATGACTTAATGGCTGAATTGCAAACCTATGCCGAACAGTGCCCGGTCGGCGGTGGAATCATCCACCTTGGTGCAACTTCAACTGATATCGAGGACAACACCGACGCCCTGCGTATGCGAGCCGGACTCGCGCTCCTGCTCCAAAGTCTCTCATCCCTCCTGCAAATCATGAGCAAGCTCATCGAAAAATGGGCTGACACCCCCATGATGGCGTTCACCCACATCCAACCTGCCGAACCATCCACGCTTGGCTACCGATTGGCACTCTATGGGCAGGATTTGTTAGAAGATTTTCAGGCAATCAGGAATCAAGTCTCCGGTATAAGGGGAAAAGGATTCAAGGGCGCCGTTGGCACTTCAGCCGCGTATGCCGAATTGCTGGGTGCAGACAAACTTGCAGAATTCGAAATGAAGCTCTCCAAAAAACTGGACCTGCCGTTTTTTTCGGTCGCCTCGCAGGTGTATCCTCGCAAGCAGGATTTCAGTATAGTTTCAGCCTTGGCAAGTCTGGGAGCGTCCCTTTACAAACTGGCGTTCGATTTACGCCTGCTCCAATCCCCGGCCATCGGTGAAATGGCTGAACCGTTTGGGGAGAAACAGGTAGGGTCGTCGGCAATGCCGTTCAAGCGCAATCCTGTCCGCTCTGAAAAAATCAACTCTTTGGCACGTTATCTGGCTTCCCTGCCACGTATCGCCTGGGATAATGCTGCGCATTCCCTGCTAGAACGCACTCTGGACGATTCTGCCAACCGGCGGATTCTGCTCCCCGAAGCCTGTCTCGCCGCAGATGAGTTACTTTGCATTGCAAACGATATTTTCTCCGACCTGCGGATTAACGAGGCTGCCATTGCCCATAATCTTGATGTTTACGGTCCATTTGCGGCCACCGAACGGGTATTGATGGGGCTTGTCAAGGCTGGGGCGAACCGGCAGGAGATGCACGAACGTATTCGCTTATATGCATTGAAGACCTGGGAGACACTTGGCCAAGGAGTTGAAAATCCTCTTGCTGACAATCTCTGCCGGGATGCCAAGTTAGCGGAATATCTATCGGAACAGGATATCCGCCATTTAATGGTTGCCAATTCCCATATTGGAGACGCACCGGACCGGGCACGAGCGCTAGCGAAATCCATCCAGGAAATCGTCATAAATAACTAATCTCATAAATAATTATAGACGAGCGGTCAAATGGGCTGCTCGTTTATACAGTATATATGTATTTAATGAGAATTTTTTGTCTTCGCCCTTTGAGATTGGGGGGAAGAATCCATATCCGACCGACCGGTCAGGAGGGGAATGACACTCAAAGTGATAAACAATGCAGTCAAGATCAAAACGACGATAATCGTAAATGGGGACATGGGATTCTCCTATCTTTCTGATCCATATACATATACGTTTGCAGGTCACTTTTGTTTCTTAAGTGATAAAACCCAGTTGACCTAAAATCGTTGCTTGCAGAATCCCTAGTAATAAAGTGCGACCGCCTTTGGCTGTCGCACTTTATTTGATGTCCAGCAAAAAATATGACCTTTTCTAAAGCGAAATACTCAACAATAATTGGATTTTATTATAGATAACCAAGCATTATCTTGCGATTTGCTCCAACTTAATGAGTTGGGAGATCTTCATTTTCAAAACCCCATCGCGGTGAACATCTCATCGTTTGTGGAAAATTTAAATTCTTCGACTGTAAGCTTTTGTGCCTCGGCTTTTTCAACTTCTTCCAGCTTTTCCAGATGGGCTTTATCCACCAGTTGTTGGTGAGTCTCCTCCATACGCAGCTTGAATTTTTCAACCACGGTGTCCAGGTTGCGTATCGGCGATTGAGTCTGGAGAAATGACAGCACTACTTCGGCAGCGTTCTCACCGTCTTTTCGAGCATATCCAACCAGGCCGGTACTTGCCTGACGAGCCCAGCCTGCCAAGAACACTCGCTCTATGGGCCGGTTTGTATCCGGGTTGAAGGCCTCATAGGAAAGATTATCCACCGGGAAACGCGGCTCCTTAACAGTTACGTAAGCATCATTGTAGATTGGGACACAGAAATCCCTGTCAACGGTATCGCCAATTGCGAAGATTACCGTATCGGCATCGATCTGGTGGGTAATCCCAGTGCCGCGCGCTTTGACACTGCCATCCACGGCCACAAGCGAATTCTCTTCCACTTTCAGCCCAGTTACGCCGTTCATCCAATCTCCCATAACACGGACAGGCGTTGCCAAGAATTCAAAACGAAAGCGCGTCTGAGAAACTGGCTGAAGGGCCTTGGGCAGCGCGTTAGTAAAGGCGGCCTTGGCCGCAACCAAGTCCTGACCAGCTGCCTGCATAAACGGTGCAACGCGGGCAAACTCGGCATCAAAGCCGGCCAAATCCAAGTTGGAGGCCACACTTTCCATTTCTTTGCGAGTAAATTTCACATCTGCCGGCCCACGTCGCACAACAGCAATCATTTCATCCACTTTGCAAACACGGATGAGATAGTGCGCAATATCCATCATCACATTTCCCGCCCCCACCACCACAACCCGCTTACCGAGTAGGTACTTCTTTTCGCTGAAGGGAGGTAACAGGTTATAGTGAAATACGATATTTTTTGCGTGGTAAACACCGGGGAGATTTTCACCCGGCATGCGAAGCCACTTGGTACCTTGCGCCCCGGTGGTCACAAGCACGGCCTGAAATCCGGATTCGAGCAAGTCATCAAGCACGATGTTACCACCGCAACAGACGGTCACGTTTCCATAATAGGCGATCAGAGGCATTGATAGGATTTGCCTGAATTGGTTGCGTAAACCCTGTTTCATTTTGTATTTGTCCCAGTAAATTCCATACTCAGCCAAGCCTCCAGGTTTGACATCGCGGTTGAATAGCACTACCTGCGCCCCCCCCTGTGCAAGCTTTCGTGCGGCAAACAAGCCTGCAGGTCCGGCTCCGATCACAGCCACCAAATATTTCGCATCTTCCATCCGTGATCTCCTGATATGAATACAGGAATTATAGCCGTTGGATAACCGGCAGGCAAGGAAAAAAACCTTGTCCAAAATTTGCCTTCAAAAACTCCCGCATTTGCCAACTCTATGCTATATTTAAGTAACAGGAGGATCAAAACCATGTCATCTTTCAATTTCAACGAATCATCCGGTGAGGATCAGAACGAACCGAAATCGGATGCTGATAAGCAAAAGTCATTTGAAACAAAGCGTGTCATCCATCTCTCTAAACCGCTTTCTCATCCTGGTAATGCAGACCAATGGTTTGCTTCAATTTTCCGACATAAACCTGCCTCGCCCCCAGCAGACAAAAACCAAAGTGAGGCTCCACAGGATGCTCAGCCCGAACCTTATACCGAAAATGCAGAACCGGAAAGCATTCCAACGCGCGGCGACCGAACAGTCCCTCAGTTCTCCGACAAAAAAATCAATCCGGGCCTGCGCTTGCGCGCACTTTTGTCTGGGGGTAAAAATCCCCCGCCGCAAAAACCGCAGACTGAATCTCAACTGCCCTCCAAGCAAACAGGGCCTCGTCTTATCTATTTGTATGCGGCAGTCGGTTTATCCCTCATTGTCAATGCCATCCTAGTGGGTGTGTTGCTAATGATGGCAGGCCAAATCAACAACTTGAAAACAACAGTGAACGGGCTGCTCAATGGACTTTACGGGAATTTTATCGGAATGGACAATGCCAGCATCACCACCACCATCACAGTTGAAACGCAGGTGCCAATCAATTTCATGCTGCCGATCCAACAGAACACGGACGTCGTATTAACTGAAAGTCTTGCCATTCCCCATGCGTATGTTGTCATCAATTCGGGTGGACTCTCCATTAATGCGCCAGCCAGCATCACCCTGCCAGCTGGAACGAATTTGCCGATTGCATTAAATATCGCTGTGCCTGTCCAGTTTACCGTCCCGCTCACCTTGCAGGTACCGGTTAATATTCCCCTTTCACAAACTGGATTACATCAACCGTTAACAGGTCTGCAGGATACTGTGCGGGCGTATTACTGCATGATCGACAAGAATGCCCAGTATCCGCAAGGCATATACTTATGTAAGGATCAGGAAATTCCCACCCCCACCCCAATCGCCCCATGACCAAACTTTATTGCGAATATTTGCTTGCAAACGGTCTTAAAGTTTTACTGAAAGAAATCCATACTGCGCCTCTGATCAGTTCATGGATCTGGTACCGCGTCGGCTCGCGTGACGAAATTACCGGTCACACTGGCATGTCGCATTGGTGTGAACATATGCAGTTCAAAGGTACTCCCCAGTTTCCATCCAACGTATTGGATCGGGCAGTCTCGCGTGATGGCGGAATGTGGAATGCCTTCACCTACTTTGACTGGACAACATATTTCGAGACCATGCCTGCCGACAAGATCGAGTTGGGATTGCGTATTGAAGCCGATCGGATGATCAACAGCCTGTTCGACGAGAAAGAAGTCGCCTCCGAGAGGACAGTCGTCATCTCGGAACGTGAAGGTAGTGAGAACGAACCGTATTTTCTGCTCGGCGAGACCGTACAGAATGCAGCATTCCGTACACACCCGTACCATCACGAGGTAATTGGAGACCTGCCAGACTTGAAGTCAATGAGCCGCGCTGACCTTTATCATCATTACCGAACGTACTACTCCCCAAACAATGCTCTGATAAGCGTGGCCGGAGACTTCAAAACAAGAGAAATGCTGACCAGAATCCGCGAAATCTTCGAACAGATACCTGCCGGTGTCAACCCGCCCCGAATATCTCGTCCCGAACCCGCAGCAAACGGCGAACACCGCTTGACGGTGGAAGGATCGGGGGAGACCACCTACCTGGATATTTCCTATCATGCCCCAGCCGCGAATGATCCGGATTTCTTTGCGGTCACGGTTTTAGACAGCCTGCTTGCGGGACCGAGCAGCCTGAACATGTTTGGAGGCGGAGGGATCTCCAATAAAACGTCCCGCCTTTATCGCTCTCTGGTAGAAAAAGAACTTGCTGTGTCCGTAAGTGGTGGGCTGTCTGCTACAGCAGATCCTTTCCTGTATAGCGTTGTCATAACCGTCCACCCAAAACGTAAACCTGAAGAAGCGATGGCTGCTTTCGATGATGAAATCAAGTGCATACAGGACAAGCGTATCCCGCTGGCAGAGATCACTAGGGCAATAAAACAAGCACGCGCCCTGTTTGCATACGGTTCTGAGAATATCACCAATCAAGCCTTCTGGCTGGGCCATGCTGAAATGTTTGCCAGTTACGACTGGTTCCTGACCTACCTGGAGAAACTGGCAAAAGTCACTCCTGCCGAGCTTCAGAGAGTTGCCCAAAAATATCTCCGTCCACAGAACCGAGTTGTTGGCACTTTCATTCCAATCGGCGGAGAGATGAAGGCATGAAAACTGATAAACGACACTCGCTCCCCGGCCCTGACGATATTAGCCGGATCATTCTACCCAATGGCATTATAGTTTTAGCTCGCACCAACTTCAATAGCCCGTCCATAGTCATCGGCGGGTACCTCCCCTGCGGCAGCCTTTTTGACACGGACGAAAAACTCGGCTTGGCTGATTTTACTGCCAGCGGTTTGCTGCACGGCAGTGAGAAGCGTAATTTCCAAAAAATCTTCAACGATCTTGAATCTGCGGGCGCCAACCTGTCTTTCAGCGCGGGGGGCCATACAGCGGGGTTTACCGGCCGTTGTTTGTCTGAAGACCTACCACTGCTGCTTGACCTTCTGGCTGACGCACTACGTCGCCCGATCTTTCCCCTTGAACAAGTGGAACGATTGCGCGCCCAATTCCTGACCGGCTTGGCAATCCGTGCCCAGGATACTTCCGAGATGGCCTCCCTGACCTTTGACCAGATTGTGTTCGATGGTCATCCTTATGCCCGTCCCAATGATGGCTGGCCGGAGACGATTCAAGCCATCACCCGCGACGACCTGGAACATTTCCACAACCTCCATTACGGACCACACGGACTGGTACTTGCAATTGTCGGCTCTGTCGATCCGAAAGCCATCGCTGGACAGGTTGCCAAGGTGTTGGGCAATTGGACCAACAAGTCGCAAGAGATACTACCTGCCTTGCCAGAACTCACACCCCTTAAAAAAATGGTCACCCGCAAGATCAAAATCCCCAGCAAATCCCAATCAGATCTCGTCATAGGGACCTCCGGTCCGCGCCGCAAAGATCCAGAGTTTATGTCGGCCTCGCTGGGAAACTCGGTACTCGGGCAATTCGGTATGTCAGGGCGAATTGGCGAGGTGGTTCGTGAAAAATCTGGGCTGGCATATTATGCCTCTTCCTCTCTGAGTGCTGGAATCGGACCTGGCGCGTGGGATGTGAGCGCGGGGGTCAATCCTAGCAATATTCAGAAGGCCAGCGACCTGATCCGCAAGGAAATTGAACGTTTCGTCGAGAAGGAAGTCACTGTAGACGAACTGACAGACAGCCAATCCAATTTTGTGGGTCGGCTGCCGCTCTCATTGGAATCCAACGCTGGGGTGGCCAACGCATTGCTGAACATCGAACGTTTTGACCTTGGGTTGGATTATTACCGTCGCTATCCGGATCTGGTTCGGGCGGTAACCCCTGCGGATGTACTTGTAACCGCAAGGAAGTATCTGCATCCCGATAAATTAGCTGTTGCAATCGCAGGATCGTGAGTATGTTTGTCAACACTTAAGTCACCACCACAATAAACATGGAATTGAAAACAGGAATTGATATTATCGAGATTCCCCGCATACAGGCGGCACTAGACCGTCACGGCGACCGTTTCCAACAGCGGGTCTTCACCCCATCTGAGATTGCCGAGTGCCGTGGACGCGCCGATGCGCTGGCAGTTCGATTCGCAGCCAAGGAGGCAACCACCAAAGCACTAGGAACCGGGATAGGTCCGGTAAGTTGGCGTGAGGTTGAGACATTGCATAAACGCAGCGGAGAACCATACCTCGTCCTCCATGGGCGAGCAGAATTGATAGCAAAATACCTGGGTCTGACGACCTGGGCCGTCAGCTTGAGTCACAGCAAGGAAAACGCCATCGCAGTAGTGGTAGCTACAGGAGAGTGAATTAGTCACGTTATCTTCCTTGGCATAGCTTACAAGGCAGGAAGGGTAAGTATCTTTTAAGGTGCGCTTTTGCTCAAAATCTCATTCCAACCATCCAGACAGATCCCGGGGGAAACCAGAAATTCGCATTTGGACTCCCCCGGGCAATTTCAACCATTTCCTGGGAACGGCTATCCCAAAGATATTATTAATTGCCAAGATTCCAAAAATACGTCCCCGTCAAACTGGTAAGAGTCTCCACGGCTTTGGCGGGAAGACGCTTTGATTTTGGCTGGATTCCCACAATCACAAACCAGGAGATTAGCTTTTGTCTTCTGAGCCTATCCAAAAATGACCCGATAGTATGACTCGATTCGAGCAGACAGCAACCTTTCCAACGTGCGAATCAATCAGGTTGGAGCGTCCGTTCTGCATGGAGGGGTGAACAAGGCCATATTTCACCCGATAATAATTGGCAGCGCGGTCCAGTTTCGCAATCAGCGGGGTATGGAGATCATTGTCAAACCACAGAGTTCCTACGTTCATGACAATCTCCTGAACGGGTTTAGAGAATCCCGGTTTTAAGAGACTCTTTCTTACAAACGGATGGCAGTTGGAATTTCAGCCAGCCTTCCGGACGCGAAAGACCATATTGCCTCCCGGGTGACAGCTCAGCAAGTTTAATTTGAGGGTCACTCAGCAATAAATTAGCCGTCTGAGGGCGTTTCACACGCCCAAGGACGCGCGTGGGGAAATAATCCAACCAAGTATCGAGACGGGGCAGCCGCCCGGGGTTGACCGTCACCACTGGCCAAACATGCCGGCGTGGACCGTATGTGAGCAACCAGCGTAAATCATGCTGCCCTTGGAATCCACTGGTGGTCAATAGATCAAGACCGTCAAACAAGATGAGTATTATCTGGCGGGTGCCGGGCAGGACATCTGCCCAGGAAACCAGTTGTGACAGGAAATGGCGTGCCGCTGCATGAAATGCTGGCCAAATCCCCATGCAATTTGGGAGGGCTTCCAGCGCTGACCATTCTTCAGGGAAGGGGGTCAATACCCCAAACTGGACTTCACCCGGATCCTGGAAGTCCGATGATGATTGTGCCAGGGATTGGAGGAAGGTAGTTTTACCGCCGCCTCCATCTCCGGCGACCAGTAAGGGACCGGAGGCCGGGTCGTAAAGGTCAAGCAGGAGTGGAAGGCCATTCTCTGACAAGCCAAGCTGGAGCGAACCGCCCAGGTGCGGGATGGTAGCCTCATTTGGTGGTGATTTCAAATTTGAAAACGCGGCTTCCTCCACTTCGTACGCCTCGCCCTGAGAGAGGTCCGGATGGATTTGCTGATAAGCTTTAAGCGAAAAAGAAATTTGATCAGTAGTGGGCATAAGTCACCTTTTTATTCGATTGTTTCTGAGGAACAATTAGAGGAACAAACGAATATCCTGAAAATAAATCGGATTTAGAACCCTTGTTCTAAATCCATAATAGCACATACGTTCTTATGTGTCAAGAGATAATTATGCAACATTTTCTTATTCACCGAACGTCAAAAAAAGACGGCAGGATATGCCTGCCGTCTCGACTTTTTCTTGTTTTATTACTTTTTGCTCTTTTCCTCTTCCTTTTCTTTTTCTTTTTCCTTCTTCCCCTTCCCCTCTTTGGTTTTAAATTCCAATCCACTATCATCAGTACAGGTGTCTACAATCACGGATACACCGCTGGGGATCTTCCCTCCCAGCAATTCCACCGAAAGGGGACTCTCAACATATTTCTGCAAAGCACGCCGCAATGGACGGGCTCCAAAAGCCGGGTCATAACCGGTTTTTGCCAGCCATTTGCGGGCAGCAGCGGTCAGATCAACTTTAACACCAAACTCGCTGAGACGATCCTGGATTTCCTTCATTTGCAAGGAAACGATCTTTTCCATCTGCTCCACGGTTAATGGTGAGAACATGATGATCTCATCAACTCGATTAAGGAACTCAGGCCGAAAAGTGCCCTTGAGCGCCTTTTCAATTTTTTCGTGATTCTCGCGGTCTTCGTCAGTTATTGTCGGCTGGAGGAAACCCAGTGTGCCTCCCTTGCGCACATACTCGGTGCCCAAGTTCGAGGTCATGATAAGAACCGTATTTCGGAAGTCCACCACGTTGCCCTGACCATCTGTCATTCGCCCGTCGTCCAAGATTTGTAGAAGAGCGTTCCAGACCTCGGGGTGAGCCTTCTCGATTTCGTCAAACAACAGCACCCGGTATGGGCGTCGGCGAACAGCTTCGGTAAGCTGACCACCTTCTTCATACCCAACATATCCAGGGGGCGCCCCGAACAAGCGGGATACGGTATGCTGTTCACGGTACTCAGACATGTCTATCCGCACCAAGGCTTCTTCGTCGTCGAACATGAACCAGGCCAAGGCTTTGGCCAACTCCGTCTTACCCACTCCCGACGGGCCAATAAAGATAAACGACCCGATGGGTCTTGAGGGGTCTTTCAGACCTGAGCGGGCGCGCCGGATGGCGTCCGAAATGGCGTGGATGGCTTCGTCCTGACCGATAATGCGCTCATGCAAACGATCTTCCATCTGCAGAAGTTTTGCAGACTCAGTCTCCATCATTTGGTTGACTGGAATGCCGGTCCATTGGTGGACTACTTCAGCTATATCGTTCACGTCCACCACTTCATCGAGGTGATGCTCAGATTCCCACTTATCGCGCTTTTCCTTGAATTCGCCCTCGAGCCGCAAACGGTTGACCTTAATCTCAGCGGCGCGTTGGTAGTCCCGGGAATTGGAGGCGGCGTCTTCTTCGGCCTGCAAATGGTCAATTTCAGTTTTGGCAGCTTTTAAATCCTCCGGAAGGGAGTAAAGCGCTACGCGCAATTTTGCTGCGGACTCATCCATCAAGTCAATGGCCTTATCGGGCAAATGGCGGTCGGTAACATAGCGGTCAGCAAGGCGCGCGGCAGCCACCAAGGCTTCATCCGAAAAGCGGACTTTGTGGTGTGCCTCATAGCGATCGCGCAGGCCATGAAGCATTTTGATGGTATCGTCCACGCTTGGTTCTTCCACGTAGACCGGTGCGAAGCGGCGCTCGAGAGCGGCATCCTTCTCGATATATTTGTGGTACTCATCCAATGTAGTGGCACCAATACACTGCAACTCTCCACGTGCCAGGGCCGGCTTGAGCATATTGGAGGCATCCATCGCACCCTGCGCCGCTCCTGCCCCGACGACTGTATGCAACTCATCGATCATCAAAATGACCTCCCCGGCGGAGCGTTGGACCTCCTCGATGGCCGACTTTAAACGTTCCTCGAACTCACCCCGGAAGCGGGAACCGGCGATCATTGCACCCAAATCAAGAGAGACCACCCGCTTGCCAGAAAGGATTTCAGGGACATCGTTGGTTGCAATTTTCTGGGCCAGCCCTTCGACGATGGCTGTCTTGCCAACACCAGCCTCACCGATCAAAACAGGGTTGTTCTTGGTGCGGCGAGAAAGGATTTGGATGACACGCATAATCTCGTTATCGCGCCCTATGACCGGGTCCAGTTTGCCTGCGCGCGCCAGTTGTGTCAAATCGCGTGAATATTTCTCAAGTGTGCGGTAACGTGTCTCAGCCTGGGGGTCAGTGACGCGCTGCCCGCCGCGCAATTGCATAATAGAATCCAGCACCCGTTCACGTGTCAGGCCTGCGCCTTCAAGAATACGCGCCGCAGAGGTGTTCCGCTCGCTCATGATGGCGAGAAAGATGTGTTCGGTCGAGATGTATTCGTCCTTCAAGCGATTAGCTTCCTCGTTTGCAAGGTCGATGATGCGCTTGACGCGGGGAGTGATAAAAATCTGTCCTGCTCCACCCCCAAAGATATTGGCTTTTGGCGTCATGCGCAGAGTCTGATCAAGACGTTCAGTCAGCGCCTGGGCGTTTATACTCAAGTTTTCAAGAATCTGAGGAATCACCCCACCTGGCTGTTCGATAAGCGCCAGCAGGATGTGTTCAGTGTCTATCTGGTTGTGACCGTATCGTTGGATAATCTCGGCCGCGCGTTGGGCAGCTTCCTGTGCCCGTTCGGTAAATCGGTCAAATCGCATCATAGGTTTCTGTCCTTTTACTGCATCATGCATAAATCCATGAGGCATGAAAGAGGTATATATGGGTATATATCAGGATTCGTGAGCACACCTTTGTGTGGTACCCAGAATTTTCTCCTAGCAATAGAAGGATTATAACAAAAAGCAAATCAACAAATTAGTTATGGGTCATAAGAATTCTATATGAGTCTGCTTAATTCCTCAGCCATATTACCCTTGGATTGATGAATCCAATCTGGCACTGTCTGGTCCATCCTCCAAAATATTGTATATGAGATGGGGTAATTATAGGGGAAGTTATTTGTTCAATAATTAGTATCCTAAATCTGCCTTAAGCCTCCCCATCTCAGGCAAAATCAATTCCACCATTATTGTCCGGAGTGGTAAATGAATTTCCAAATAACGCCCCTCACTTGAACAAAGAGGGGTTGTATAATACTTGCATGACTTCCATCGCCGTACCCATTACTGCGAAAATCCCGCAACTGCGCCCGCTCAACATCGTGCGAGACCTTCCAGGAGTTGCCGACCTCGTTGAGAAATGTTTTGCCGATACGATGGACGCTGACGGTCGTAATTACATTCAACAGATGCGCCGCGCCGGGCAGGATAATGTCTTCCTACGGTGGGCAAGTAGCGCGGTCGAGACGGCCTCCATGCCACTCTCCGGCTACATCTGGGAAGAGAACGGGGAGATTATCGGCAATGTAAGTCTAATCCCCCATCGACATGCCCGAAAAAAATATTACCTTATTGCCAACGTCGCCGTCCGGCCGGAATTTAGGAACAGAGGTATCGGTCGCGCACTTACGCTTGCCGCTGTTCAGCATGCCAAGCATCGCCGCGCTTACGAGACCTGGCTGCATGTGCGTGATGATAACCCGGCAGCAATTGGACTCTACCGTTCCATGGGGTTTGTGGAACTCGCCAGCCGCACAACCTGGCAGGCTCTACCAGACCGGAACGCCAACACCAGAAGCCTGACAACCGTTTTTACAAGACGAAACGCCCGTGACTGGCCGATCCAGGAAGCCTGGTTGCGCCGCCTTTATCCAGACATTCTGACATGGTACCAACCCATGCCATGGAATTCCTTCCGCCCCGGGCTTGGACCGGCGATTTATCGCTTCATTTCCGATTATGAAGTCCGCCACTGGGTGGCACGTCAAGACAGCCTCCCGACCGCAGTGGTAAGTTGGCAGGAAATGGCAGGGCGCAACAACCAGTTATGGATTGCCCTCCCTACCGAAGGCAGCGAGGACGCGCTGACTGAGCTCCTGCTGTATGCCCGGCACGAGTTAGCCTGGCGGGAGAAGATTAACCTAGATTTTCCCACCGGGCATTATAAGTCGTCCATCGAAGCGGCAGGCTTTCATACGCTACGCACCCTGCTGTGGATGAAAAACGATGAAACCTTCCCAGTTGAGACTCGTAAGTCTATCTGATTCAATCAGAGAAACCACTCCGTCCGAGAACCGGGACTACCCCCCAAGGAGGTCGAAATGAAATTCATCCTACGCCTGGCAATAAATATGGTGGCCCTATATGCTGCCATCGCTCTTCTTCGTAACTCATATCTAATTTACAATGGAAACTGGGTGGATCTGATTTGGCTGGCCCTAATTTTCGGCCTGGTCAATGCCATCCTTCGTCCGCCCTTCAAAGCCCTATCATGCCTGTTAATCATCCTGACCCTGGGTCTGTTCACCCTGGTCATCAACGCCTTGCTCTTTGCATTAACCGGCTGGATTGGTTCCCAGTTTGGTGTCGGGTTCACCTTGCAAGATCCGTGGTTTTTAAGCGCTTTCCTGGGTTCACTGGTTACTACAGCCGTCAGCCTGATACTCAGCCTGATATTACGGGATGAGTTAAAGGGACGCCGCCACAAGGAACACGTTCAGTAAACCAATGGAATCACTCCATTTCGAATCCCAAAACTCAGGGGCATGCCGAAACATGCCCCTGAGTTTATATTAGAAAATGAACAAGAATACCAGATCGTTTCCATTCGTCCCGGTTGGCCCCGGTTTTAGCAAGTCATCCAGAGGGGAGAAAAACGAGTAGGAGTCATTGCGCTCGAGGAAAAGCGTCGGATTCATGCCCAAACCAGCGGCGCGGTGAAAAGTACCCCCGGTAACGACTGCCCCCGCCGCATCAGTTGAGCCGTCCTCTCCATCCGTCGCAAGAGTTACGAGCATCACTCCGGGAAAATTCGCCAATTCGGTAACCGCCGCCAGAGCGAGTTCGGTGTTACGCCCACCTTTGCCTTTCCCCGTCAAAGTAACCGTCGTCTCGCCTCCCGTAACGATACAGGCCGGTCCGGGGAGCGGATCGCCAGACAAGCTGGCCTGACGCAAGAAGGTGGCAAGTTCAAAAGCGACCTGACGAGCTTCCCCCTGCAGATCGGTGCGCAGGAGATACGGGTGGAATCCCTCAACCTCAGCCTGAGTCAGAGCGGCCTGCGCAGCCATCAGATTGTTCCCCACAATGACATTTTGCACTTTCTCGAAAATTAGGTCACCTGGCTTGGGAGTTTCAGGGGATGCCTTGAGAGAATGGAGGATGGAAATTGGAATGCGGTTTTCCAACCTGTATTTTGCCAAGATGGAAAATGCCTCCGCACGCGTTGCCGGGTCGGGGGCGGTGGGGCCTGAGGCAATAGCTTCGAGCGGATTGCCAACCACATCCGATAGAATCAGGCTGATTATGGTTGTCCCAGCAGCCATCTTCACAACCCCCCCGCCTTTGAACAGCTCCAAGCGACGGCGCAGGGTGTTGATTTCATCGATGCGCGCCCCGCAGGAAAGCAGGGCAGAGGTGAGCACCTGGATGTCTGCCAGAGAAACCCCGCTCACCGGTGAGGCTACCAGCGCCGATCCGCCTCCGGAAATCAAGCAGAAGAGCAGGTCGTTCGGACCAAGGGAAGAGACCAATTCAATCGCTTTTTTCCCGGCCTCCAAGCTGCGCTCACCCGGGATGGGATGGTCTCCGCTTAGAATAGTTAATGTAGGATGGGAACCAATTGCGGCATGTTTGGTGATAACGACGCCGGATGAAAGCCGGTCAGCAAGAATCTTTGCCAGGGCTTTTGACATGGCAATCGAGGCTTTGCCCATACCCAGCAGAACCACACGGTGGAAAAATTGAAGATCGTAAACCCTGCCAGAGATGGTGAGCAGATCCCCATCCCGCTTGACAAAGTGTTCCACCGCCGCGCCAGGGTCGATCGCATTTATTGAAGCAGCGAGTATGCGGGTAATGCGCCCGCCTTCCGGCGCGAGGCGCAAACTGGAGGTCCAAAAAGACTCAGCAGAAAGCATGGTCGTATGATAGCATTAATTTTGGAGTACAGAGCGTTATTTCTCCACCAACGACAGCACATAGTTGCACACAATAGGAGTATTATGGACAAGCCCAAAGCCTTTGTCACCCGTCGGATCCTGGAAAGCGGCCAGAAGCTCTTACAGGATTTTTGCGACGCTGAAATTTGGCCCAGTGAACTTCCGCCCAACCAAGATGAAATTTTGAAGCATGTCGCCGGTCAGAATGGTCTACTATGCCTCCTGACCGACAAGATTGACGCTGAAGTGATAGATGCGGCAGGGCCGGGGCTGAAGGTCATCAGCAACTGTGCTGTTGGGGTAGATAACGTGGATGTAACCGCCGCCACAGCCCATGGCATCCCGGTGGGAAATACACCTGACGTCCTCACGGATGCCACTGCCGACTTTGCCTTTGCCCTGCTGATGGCCGCTGGGAGACGGGTGGTGGAAGGCGAACGCCAAGTTCGATGTGGAGGTTGGAAAACCTGGAGCCTGGATTACATGCTCGGTGCCGACTTTAACGGTGCCACACTGGGGTTGGTTGGCTTCGGGCGGATCGGTCAAGCAGTTGCCCGTCGTGCAACGGGGTTTGGAATGCGAATTGTCTATTCAGATCCAAATCCTGCCAAACAACCCCGTCTGGGAACCTTGAGTACCGCGGAGCAGACCGTGGATGCTGATCAAGTGGATTTTGACACACTGTTGCGCGAATCGGATTTCATCAGCCTGCATACCCCTCTAAATGATGAAACGCGCGGCCTAATGAATGCCGCAGCGTTTGCAAGGGTGAAACCAACCTCGGTGCTGGTCAATACCTCACGCGGACCTGTGGTAGACCAGGAGGCACTATTCGAGGCGTTGAAATCCCACCGCATCTTCGCGGCTGCCCTGGATGTAACCGTCCCCGAACCACTCCCCACCGACCACCCGCTTCTCAGCCTGGAAAACTGCATTGTCGTCCCGCACATCGCCAGCGCCAGTTGGCAGACCCGCCAAAAAATGTCCCGCATGGCAGCGGAGAATCTTATTGCCGGGCTTAAAGGGGAGCGCTTACCGAACTGCGTCAACCCCGAGGTGTATTCCCAATAGATTCCATTCTTCCGTTATGAACAAAAGAGCGCGAAGTATCATTGTGGGTACTTCGCGGTTAAGCTATACCGTTACTGGCTTCCCAATTTTTGCCGATTCGAAGAGTGCCAGGATTGCAGAAATGTTGAAGCGACTGTCCACCAAGCTGACCCGCGGAGCCTTGCTCAGCAAGATCGCATCAGCCATGTCTTCCACTTCGCTGACGTATGATCCCCTCCCTTTCACCACAATCGTCTCGACTTTGCCATCTTTCCCCAGAAAAAGCTTCTCGCTTCCACCAGGATTATATGGATTCGGAATAATCAACGTGGCCTCATCACCCACAATTTCCATGAAGACGTGATACGGGATTTTGACACTGCAATCGAATTGTGCAAAGACATCTTCCGGGAAACGCATTTGGGCGGTGAATACCTCGTCCACGCCGGTCGGACCAGTCACTTGCCAGCCAAAAACTTCCAGCGGCTCCGCCCCCAACAGGAGGCGGGTGAAGCTCAGCGGATAGCAGCCGACATCCCAAAGACCACCTCCGCCCATCTCCGGTTTCCAGCGGTAATTTTCCGGGTCGGTCCCGGGATAGGTGAAGGATCCGCGAACCAACTTGACCTTCCCGAGTCTGCCACTCGCAACAATTTCCCGAGCTTTCATCGTTTGCGGATGGGAGCGGTACATAAAGGCTTCGGCGACCACTTTGCCATATTTCTCTGCAGCAGCAGCAATGGCGTCCACTTCCGCCAGGCTCAAAGCCAGAGGTTTTTCACACAGCACATGTTTGCCCGCCTGGACGGCTTTGATCGTCCATTCAGCATGCAGGTGGTTGGGCAAAGGATTGTAAATGACATCTATATCGGAATCAGCCAACAACTCAGCGTATGAGCCAAACGCGCGTATGACTTTGTTCTTACGGGCGTATTCATCGGCATTTTCCTGTGACCGGCTCGCAACCGCCAACAAAACATTCCGTTTGGAGGTGCGGAGAGGTCCGAGAAGTTCTTTCGTGATGCGGGCAGTACTTAGCAGTCCCCAACGGAGGCGAGAAGTGGGCATGGACGTGTCCTTTCTAGAACCGAGTTTAGAGCAATCTTAGCTGGGAGTCAAGTATAATGCGGCCATGGCCGATAATGCCCGACGCCCTTCGATTTTCCGACGCCTCCTGGCACTATTCGGCTGGACACGTTCCAGCAGCTTCCTGCTGGGGGGATTCTTCTTGATCTGCGGATTAATCGTTTACGTCTGGTGGCCTCTGGCAGAGGAGGCGATGGCGTATATCAATTGGAGTGGACCGTGGTGGCGTTATATGGACTGGCTTCTGTTGGGCATTTTTGGCTCCATGACCCTGACCATCATCGCACGCGCCAATCTCGGACGGGACACGTTGATCATTTTTGTCGGTATGTTTGGGGGATTGGTTATCGAATCCTGGGGCACCCAAACCAACCTGTGGCACTACTTCACCACCGAGCGGCCGCCCTTATGGATCATCCCAGCCTGGCCAATCGCAAGTCTATCGATTGACCGGATCACACGATTAATCAATCATTTAACCACCAAGTACACCACTTGGTTTCCGAAGAGTAAAGAACCCGAAGAAAAAAATCTTGAGGGTTTTGTATTTAAATTGCTTTATTGGGCCATCTTCATTGGTTTTTACGCCATGATGCTGGGCTTCGTTGCCCCAACATTTAGCAAGTCCTACACCATAATGGCGCTGCTCCTAGTTGCGCTGCTAACCCTGACGCCGACCGATCACCGTTATGCTGTATTGACCTTCCTGGCGGGAACCGGACTGGGTTATTTCCTGGAATTGTGGGGTACCACGCGCCAATGCTGGACTTATTATTCGTTCCAGACGCCGCCGTTCTTCGCGGTACTGGCGCACGGGATGGCGGCAGTGGCATTCTGGCGGGCGGGATTGATAGTCAAACTATTGTGGGGAAAATTGGCCAGACGTACCTTCTTAGGAAAAATCACGTTCAGGCTCGGAATATAAAATCAAAA
>DASVKG010000145.1:0-4256 GCA_036385495.1 Anaerolineales bacterium
TTTCCAAGCCAGACGGGACATTCCTCCTGCGCTGAATCGCAGAGCGTGACCACCAGGTCGAGATCCACGTCCCGGAATTCATCCACCAGCTTCGAGCGGCCCGAATGCTGGATGCCGATTTCGGACAGCGCCGCCAAAGCCATGGGATGGACGCAGCCAGCCGGTTTGGTCCCGGCACTGGCGGCTTCCCAATTATCCGCCCGGCGGGTGTTGACGATCGCCTCGGCCATCTGCGAGCGGCAGGAGTTGCCGGTGCAGAGGAAGAGGACTTTTCTCTTCATTCCGCCACAAGCGCGCTGGTCAGGTAGGTGGTTACCTCGGCCTGCGAGGGGATGCGGCCGGCACAGACGACTTTCTCGTTTATGACCAATCCGGGCGTGGACAGGAGTTTATACTTCATGATATCAGCGTAGTCAGTTACTTTGATGACTTCGGCCTCAATGGCCAGGTCGGCGACGGCCTTGCGAGCAACGGATTCGACATTCTTACAGTTGGCGCAGCCTGGTCCAAGAACTTTAATGGTTAACATATATCAACTCCTTCTCTATGTGAGGTTTGAGATTCAATCCAATTCTTAAATAATTTTCAAACGCTAGGATTGTTTTTCTTCTCCGGGTAAAAACTGTTCAACGGCATCCAGAGCATGCACGGAATAAATGGACCCCGGGCCTCCGCCCATCAAGAGTCCCACGCCAATCGTTTTCAGTAATTCCTGGCGGGTGGCGCCGGCTGCGACGGCATCGTGAACGTGATAGGCAATACAACCCTCGCAGCCTACGACTATACTGATTGCCAGCGCCATCATCTCTTTGACTTTGCTGCTGAGGGCGCCCTCCTCAACTGCTTTTTTATGCAGGCGGGCGAAACCGGTCATCGGACCTGGAATTTCATTCCCAAGTCGGGTAAGACGCTCTTCGAGGAACTTGTGAATTTCAACGTAATCGTTTTTCATCATCCATTCTTCCCGGCGACCACCTCGATCTGCGGTTCGATAATGATCTCGGACTTTACAGAGTTCGCCACCAGACTGTATTTTTGGGCGGACTGCAGGGCCCGTTTGGCACGCGCTTCGACCGCTTTGGGGTCTCCGTCCCCCGCCGCAATCCGGATGACCGGACAAAAGCGCAGGTGGGTAAAAGTCTCGGTGCGGTCCAGCTCGATCAGTTTGGTGCCCTCCGCCCAGCAATCGTATGAGAGCAGCTTGAGCTTAAAGCGTTCCGCCGCCCAGATGAACATCATCATGATGCAGGTATTGGCTGCAGCCACAAAGGCATCCTCCGGGGTCAGGACTCCGGGGTGACCCTGTGCGTCGGGGGGTGCGGAGAAATCCATCTCCGGACCATTGCCCATGACGATATGCCCCCAGTGTTCACCTTTCCAGGCGACGGTGGTGTTATAAGTGGATGTACGGCTCATTTAACTGCTCCCTGCTGGTCGCAAAAGGCTGCATATTCACGCGCCAGTGACTCCGCATAGTCATCTTCTTCACCGGGCCGGATTGAGTTATAAATCTTTACACTATCCAAGAGTTCGCGGGTCAACCCCTGCGACGTCGGTTTGCCGGAATCATGAAACTGCTGGAAGATGAGCGGCAGGGCAATTAGCGTGACCGTTTTTCCTTTGATAAGGATATCCTGAACGGGGATCCCGGAACTACAGGAACAGACTGCCTGGTCCGGTCCCTGCACTTCGGGTGCCACAAATTCTTCAACAGCACCCACCGTGCGATTCCAGTGCTTTTGGAGCAGTTCATCCACCAGCCCTGCCACCTGCCCGGCTGTCACTTCCACCGCCTCTTGACCGGCCGCGTTCAAGTGTCGTTTCCCTTCCGGTTTGCCCAGGCTGCGTTCGGCGACGAGTTCCGTAACAATGATGCTTGCGGCGGGCTTGCCGGAGTACATTTCAGTACTGCGCGCAGCGCAGCGTTTGTCACAGCCGTCGATTGCGATGGTCGGGTAGAATTTTGCGAATGCCCGGTCGCCTTCTCCGCCAGCCAGGAATAGGGGCAGGCAAATGGTGACCGTATCCGCCGGGCGCAACTGCTCCAGGATTTTGAGGGCTGCCAGGCGGGTGACCGTACCCTCCGGGAGTTCCTCCCCTGAGCAGGAGACAATGCCAACTTTTTTCCTCTGCAGGTCAGGCATTTTCACCTCCCTTTTTCCCGATGATTAAACCATCCACCACGGCAGTGACTTCCTCCGCCAGAACACGGGCCAATTTCATTCCGGGCTCGTTGAGTTCGGCGATGCCCAAGGGTTTGAGATCCTTGTGACAACGATATACGTCCAGAACCGCAAACTCTTGGGCGATCCTTCCTCCACTTTGCTGGACCATTTTAGCAGCGCACGCCAGTTTGCAGCCGTCAATCGTCACTGCCGGGCACGCCGCTACAACAGCCCGGGATTCTTCGTCTCCGAGTACCAGCAAAGCCAGCGGGACCAGTTGGGTCTGCCCTGGACGCAAGTCCTCGGTCACCGCGTAGGCTGCTTCGCGGCTGACGGTCCCGTACGGCTTGCCGATACCGCTGCAGGGCACGATAATCACTTTTTGAATCGGAGCGGTCATAAATTCTTTACTTCCTCTTCCGCCTGGCCCTTCATGAGCTTGAAGTAGGTCTGTGGATCGAGCAATTTGGCGCGCTCGCCATCCCAATCGGCGACTTCCATATCTGCCAACCAGCCTGCATCGTAGGGGTCCTGGTTGATGGCTTCCGGGGCATCTTTCATAGCCGGGTTGACTGCCACGATTTTTCCAGACACAGGCGATGAGTAAGAGGTGTTCACCTTGATCGTCTCAATGACTGCCATTTCATCCCCGGCAGCCAAGGTCGTTCCTACGGGTTTGATCTCTGCAAAGGCAACATCCCCGCTGCGTTGTTGGACAAAGTCAGACAACCCAATGCGGACGCGCCCGTTTTCCTCTTTTGCCCAAACCCCTTCTTTATTATAGAAACGGTCAACAGCAGCTTTGAAGGTAAATTTATCCACAGTGGTTTCCAAGAATTCAGTCATATCAATTCCTTATTGAGAACGGCGCTCCACAGGCGGACCCCAGCCCCGGCCTCATGCATTAACCTTGCAGAGACTGTTATTATCGCCCTGTTCCTTTTCCTTGCTGCAATTCGGGCAGTCGCACTCCGGTGATGGCGAAAGTTCCGGCAGGACAACGCCCTGCAGCTCGGCTGCCTGGCGGATAACAACAAGGTAACGCGGGTCGCTCAACCTGTAATGAATATTGCGCCCCTGGCGCGAGGTGAGCACGATGCCTGATTTTCGTAAAGCCATCAGGTGCTGGGAGAGATATGCCTGCCGCCAGCCGAACGTGGCTTCCAAATGGCAGACACACGGTTCGCCCGCGCCGATGGCCAGCAAGATTTGCAGGCGGGATTCCTGCCCGATGGTCTGAAGCAAGGAGGCAACTTGTTCAACCGGTGATATATTCGCCATGATGAATATATTATATTCGAAATAAATTTCCCCCGTGAGTGCGGAGTGTCACATCCCCCGCCGCCGGATGTAATGAAAATGTTTCCTGGAACTCAGGGGACAGGGGAAAAAACAGTTCAATTCTGTTTATCCTTCTGCCAGTACGATGACCTTATCCTCGGGAGCGAACATGACCAGCCCGGATTTCTGCGGATTGGTGTGCACCCCATATGATTTGGTTGCCTGCCCTGCTTCGGCAGCCAGCCGGTAGCCGATGGCGGTCTGGCTGCGGCGGCGGGCCGCCTCCACCAGCGTGTAAAAATTGACCGGTTTGCCTAGCGCAATATAATCGCCCACCGGCTTCATGTAGATCTCTGAGCCTTCCGGGTCGAAGAGATCGGCAAAAACGGCATACAGGTCCTCATCCTCGGACAGCTGCGACATCATCAGGCTGATAAGGTGGTCGCTGACGATAAAGTCGTCCACTTTGGCGATCTCGGCCAGTTTGCGGTTCCGCAGGTCGAGCATTTCGCTGACGATCGAGAAGGGGGTCTCGTCGCGGTCGGCGATATCGCGCAAATGCAGCAGGGTGACAAGCGTCTTGGCGTCCGCTTCCTGGATATCCAGGCCTGAATAGCTCAGCGCGATGACGTGGTCGAAATCGGCGGCCTTGATGCTCTCGAGCAAGCGCCGGTCGGTGGTGTCGCCGCGCTGGAAGGAGACTTTTTGATTGGAAAGGTGCCTGCATTCACGCTTAATGACATTTTCCACATCAGCCACTTCGGCGGAAACGGTTGGGTCAGCCACCACGAGGGCACTCGAGCCCAGGGG
>DASVKG010000146.1:0-6683 GCA_036385495.1 Anaerolineales bacterium
AATTTGAACCCCTGGCCCGAAAGCAGTGCCTGGGCGCGAAACATCCCGGCAACGGCGCGCACGACCAGTACAATGGTGACCACCAACAAAAAGACTGCCAACCAGGGCTGCCACCACGCCACGCCTCCCGCCGAGAGACGTGCCATCATCGCCACCGGCGCGGAGAGTGGAAACAGGCTGAGAACGATCGCGATCGTCCCGTTGGGCGCTTGCATGAAAACACTACTGCTGAGGAACAGCGGCACCATCAGCGGCAAGGTAATAACGAACGTAGCTTGGGAGGCCTCGCGCAAATTGGGAGCCAGTGCGCCCAGTCCCGCCATCAGGCTGGCGTAGGCCGCATAACCGAGCAGGAAGAAGACCAATCCCCAGACAAGGAATGAGACCGGCAAGTGGATGTCGGAGGGCAGGTGGAACGTCCGACCACTCAAATTCAGCAGGATATAACTTGTGCCGAACCAGAATAAGGTCTGTCCGAGCCCCACAATGCCAAGGCCCAGGATCTTTCCGGTGAGCAACTGGCGCGGCGTGACCGAAGTGAGCAGCACTTCAATGACCCGGTTTTCCTTTTCCTTGGAAATGTTACTGAGCAGCAGGGAGGCAGAACCAACTATGAGCATATAAAAAATAATTGTGATGATGTAAGGTGTCCACAAAGCCAGCGGGTTATTCTCATCAAGAGACGCAACCACTGCCAGCGAAATATCATCCACTTTTAGAGGCCCATTGACTAGGTTGGCGAACAGGATGTCCCCACCGGTCAGGTTGACCTGTACCACCCAGGTGAACAAATTGGATTGACCACCGCTTGAGGCAAGCGGATTGAAATCGGGGCGAATGTAGGTAATCTTTCCATTTTGGATGTAATCGACGGGCACAATGTAGAGAGCGGAAATCTCACCAGCTGCCAGAGTCCGGCGGGCAGAGGTCTCGTCGGGGTATGCAACAAATGTATTGAGAGGTACGCTGTCTGGGATCTGGCGGATGATCCCGCTTAAATCAACATAACCTTCGGGACGCGTGTCCTGCGGTCCACTTAAAACCTGACTGACTGTATTGGTGGCACTGGTGCTTTTATTGATGGCCCCGACACCCGCGAAGATCAGTGCGCCCGCGAGCGGGAGACCCACCAACGCCAACCAGAATGATGGGCGGCTGATGAGCGTGATAACTTCGTTTTTGAGAACAAGAAGAATTTTTTTCATAGATATGTACTATCCGAATTCATGCTAAAGTTTTGGAACACAACCCTCCAAAAGCAGGGGCAGGATGTCACAAAGCGATAAGAGGATAATTAATGGTCTTTCCAAATCGGGCGTTCCGTAATGAACCTTTGCGTATGTTGTGCTAATTTTTTGCGAAGACTTCCCGCCATTTCAGCCTCTTTCCGTAGCGCAACATCCCCAACCGGAATGCACGCCCGGCCAGCCAAATGGCTGCGACAGCGCACAACACCTGGAGGGAGGCGGAAAGAGCGATCTGCCAGAAGGGCAGGATGGTCAGCCCGTCGCGCAAAAGCATCGTCAGCGGTGCAGTAAGCGGGAATAAACTGAGCCCGATCGCCAGCGGTGAGTTGGGGCTGCTCATTAGCGAGCCCGTCAGCATATAAGGGATCCAGATCGGCAGGCTGATGATGCCGACCATCTGCTGGCCCTCACGCGCTTCGGAAACAGTGGCTCCGATGGCTGCCATCAAGGCCGACACCAGGATAAAGGCAGGGAACATAACGAAAAACAGCAGGAACAGGGTCTGAGGTGCGATCTGGATGCCTTGCAGGAAGCTGATCCTATTCCGCAACACCAGGATGGGGATGAGGATAAAAACCATCCAAAGTACAATTTGTGTCAATCCGATGGCAGTATCGCCGATAATCTTTCCGGCCATGAACTGGTTGGGCGAGACGGAGGTAATGATCACTTCCATCGTGCGGTTTTCCTTCTCTTCCACTACAGCCTGCATCAGGTAGCCGCCGGTCGAAAACATGGCAATGATGAATGCGATCCCGGCAACCATCGGGATTACCACGTTGAACCAATTCTTACTGGAGATGCTGCGGCTGCCATCCGGGGATTGTACGATGATCTCACTTCCTTTCACCAAGCGGTTGGCGATGACCGGGTCGGTGTTTCTGAGCAGGTTGGCCGTCAGCAGAGCGTAGAACTGGGAGCTCGCTGGAGTCTTAAGAGCTCCCAAATGGACGACGCTCAAGTGGCCGGTGGAAAGGTAATCAGCAGGCAGGATGTAGTAGGCCTGGATCTGGCCTGCATCCAGGGCGGACCGGGCAGCTGCTTCAGTCGCAAAGGGAAGGATCGGCACCAGCTTGTCGGGAGGCTCTGGGGCTGGAGCAGATACAGGGTCCACGAGGAGACCAGAGTAGTCTACGTAACCCAATGGGGTGGTATTGACGTCCAGCGAGATAATCAGGTAGATCAACCCGACCATCACCAGGATGACCAGGGGGACACTCAAAAGACTCACCAACACAAATCGGCGGTTGAAAACGTGGCGCCTGTATTCGTGCCAGACAACATGCCAGAGTTTGTTCATGGAACCGTTCCCTGGCCCTGCACCACACGAATGAAGATTTCGTCCAAGGTCGGCATGGAAATCTCGAACTGTTCCAGGTTGACATTCTGCGCAACCAGCGAGCGCAAAACATCCTGCGGTGCAGTCCCGGGCAGGAGGTGCAGTTTGACCGTCCCGTTGAGGGGTTCGACCCGATCGACGCCCTGCAATGCCGGGATTTTATCGGCGGTGCGAAGGGTGACTGCGTTCCCCGAAAACTGGTGGCGGATGTCGTTCAGCGCCCCATAGAGCATGACTTTGCCATGATCGATCAAAACAATCCGGTCGCATAATTCTTCTACCTGGTGCATCTGGTGCGAGCACAGGATGATGGTGACCCCCTGCTGGTGCTGTTCGAGCAACAACTCCTTGACCATTTGGGTGTTGACCGGATCGAGGCCGCCGAATGGTTCGTCAACGATGAGGAGTTCGGGTTGGTGCAGCAAGGTAGCTATCACTTGGGCTTTTTGCTGCATCCCTTTGCTGAGTTCCTTGACTTTTTTGGTCTTATAGGCGGTCAGGTCGAAGCGCTCCAGATAACTCGTGGAGCGTTGCTTCACGTCTGCCAAGCTGAGCCCTTTGAGGGAACCCAGGTAGGCCAGGCAGCGGTCGAGCGGGATGTCCTGGTAGAGACCGCGCTCCTCGGGCATGTAGCCAATTCGGTCTTTTTTTGATTCATTCATCGGCCCGCCAAGAATGGCGACCGAACCAGATTCAGGCTTGAAGATGTCTAGCATAACGCGCAAAGAAGTGGTCTTCCCGGCGCCGTTCGGGCCGAGCAGGCCGAAGAGCTCCCCTTTTTCGACGCTAAACGAAACGTCGTCCACAGCTTTAACGGGACCAAAGGATTTGGTAATGTGGGAAAGATCAACAGCTGGCATGAATTACTCCTTGGTATTCTCTACAAACAGCTTGAGCTGGTTGCGATAGTTATCAAATGCTTTGCGGCCCGCCTCGGTCATTCGGCAGAGCGTCAAAGGTATCTTATCACGATAAGTTTTTTCAATTTTTATGTAGCCTGCCACTTCCAGTTTTGACAGATGGACAGAGAGATTGCCTTTGGTTAACCCGGTTTCGTGCTGGAGGTAGAGGAAATCGGCGCTTTCCACGACACCCAGGATGGCAAGGATGACGCTGCGGGATGGCTCGTGGATGAGACGGTTGACATCCGCCAGGGAGCGCAGATCAGAGCTCATCCGGTCTCTCCTTCGAAGGGAGTGGGTTCTTGAGCAGGTATGTACGTAATACACAGGCTCCGCAGGCGAATAGAACCAATCCAAAGACCAGGTAATAAATGGCTAACCCGACGATATTCTCAATGCTGCTATAAGCCAGGGCAACTCCCAGAACGGTGCTCAGTAATGCAAGTAAATGAAAGCGCAAGATGGACGTGCGCCAGCCAAGAACGACCATTACGAACCCCAACAATACACCAGAAAGCAACGGCAGCACTGCAATATGGAGATTCGGAGTTGTGGCAAGGTTTGCGGCCAAGGCTCCCACCAATCCGCCAGTCACCAACCCAAGGGCAATACGCCAGCCGCGTGTGCGATCGTTCTGGCGATTATAAGTTATGTAACCGGTGCGCGGCCAGGTGAGGCGCTCCTTGAGAAGTTTGATCAGCCGGTTTATCAGCCAAAATCCCCCAATCATCACCAGAACAAGGGAACTATCGACGATGGCTGACAACCAACCCTGGACATGTGTTTCCGCATAAAAGAAAACTGCCAAGATGAGGCACAGCAGTCCGAGGCCAAATTCAAACGAACCATCCACATAAAAATACTGCAAGGTTCGCAGTTGTGAATTCTTAAGATCATCAGGCATAATGAGCATCCTTTATAGACTGGTCTATATTACAAACTTGTCTATATTGTATATCCCCCGCTCGTGTTTGTCAAGATGTTGAGTAATATATGCTTAAGGCCAACACCCAGTACTTAAATCCGTTCGATGCTAACCTTCTCAGGCTCGATAATAAATTCCCAGAACCCCAACTCACCAAAGTTGTACACCAGTTCGAGGCGCGTCGGCGTGCGTTCGACTGACTCAAGTTTAATGGCTCGTTTTGGTCCGAAGGTAATTAGTTTCTCGTCCCAATCTCCCTGCTCCGCAGTATTGTATCCGGTCGGAGGCCCGAAGAGACGTTCAATGCCGGTCTCGTCCAGCAGCAATCGCAGGATGGCCTCCGGCGCGTCCATGCTCCACAACAGGCTGGCAGTTGCCTGTTCCTCCACGGCCTGTACACGCTCTTCTTCGGTCAGTTCCCACTGCACCGGTGACCAAACGGCGGGTAAATCATCTACGTAAAGGGTTTGGGGATCAATAATGGATGGCATCGTTATCCTCCGCGGCGATTATACCCCCCACAATCAATAAGCGGCTGTAAGCGAAAGTGCTGGCATTCGTTTCAAAGACGGTGGTCATGATTTCAGCACAATTTTGAGAGACACTTCCATGGAAAGCCAGCGCGGCCACCGGGGTTATTATTTTCGGATATACTTTGAAACATGGATGAAATTGAACAACTCCTCAGCAACCTGGTCGCCATTAACTCGATCAACCCCGATCTCGTCTCCGGCGCCTGCGGGGAAGGGGAAATCGCACACTATATAGCCCAATGGCTTGAACGAGCAGGTCTGGAAGTTCAACTAATTGAGTCTGTGTCCGGCCGACCGAATGTGGTCGGAATTGCACGCGGAACGGGCGGGGGAAAAACGCTGTTGCTCAATGGTCACATGGACACAGTTGGCGCGGGCGGGATGTTGAATCCTCATGAGCCGGTCATCAAAGAAGGCCGTCTATTTGGACGGGGCTCCTATGACATGAAAGGCGGTCTGGCCGCCTGCATGTCTGCGATGGCAGAGGTGAAGAAACAGCACCTGCGCGGGGATGTTGTTTTTACTGCGGTCATTGACGAGGAGTACACCAGCCTGGGCACACAGCACTTGGCGACGCACTTCCAAGCTGACGGCGCCATCGTTGCCGAGTTCACCGAATTGCAATTGATCCTGGCACACCGCGGCTTTGTCTGGCTCGAGGTCGAGACCTTGGGCCGGGCGGCTCACGGCTCGCGGCCCGACCTGGGCAAGGATGCAATCGTAAAAATGGGGAAAGTGTTGGTGGGATTGGACAAGCTCGATCAGAACCTCCGATCCAACCCCACCCATCCTTTGCTTGGAAGCGGCTCGAACCATGCTTCGTTGATCAAAGGTGGAAAGGAAATGTCCACCTATCCGGATCGTTGCTTGCTATCGATTGAAAGACGTACGCTGCCAGGAGAAACCCCTGGTAAGGTTGAAACCGAAGTGCTGGACATTATCAAGAAAATCCAGCGAGAGGACCCATCCTTCCAGGCGGTCGTGCGGAGAGGCATCGACCGCTCTCCGCTGGAGACTCCTGAAGAGGCGGGAATTGTCAGAGCAGTACAAGCCGCAGCCGGGAAGGTGTTGATGCATCCGCTCTCGATTGCCGGGGTACCCTTCTGGACGGATGCAGCCTTGCTTTCGGCGGCGGGAATCCCATCGCTGTTACTGGGTCCTTCCGGCAGCGGGGCACACGCGGACGAAGAATGGGTGGACCTGGACAGCGTCAGGACGTGTGCGGGACTCTACCTGGCGACGGCAGTTGAGTTTTGCAGCTAACGCAGGCTACGTATAATCCGTGACCTGCAAATTAATCCACCGTCAAAGTTTTGGAAAGGTTGCGGGGGAAATCAGGATCGTAACCGCGCATCACGCTCATGTGGTATGAGAGCAATTGAAGCGGAAGTACCGCCAGAAGGGAGGCAATCTCCGGCGTGGACTTCGGCAGGACGATCAGGTCGCTGGCATTCGCCCGGAGACGTGAGTCTTCTTCTCCAATGGCAATGGCACGCGCCCCACGGCAGGTCACTTCGTTGATGCCGCTTACAATCAATGATACATCCGATGGTCCAGCTGCGAACAGGATCGGAAATCCGTTTGTCACTGCCGACAACGGCCCGTGTTTGAACTCGGTTGAGAGCATCCCTTCACAATGGGCGTAAGTGATCTCTTTGAGTTTCAGCGCCCCTTCCAGCGCAATCGCGTAGGTGGCACCATAACCCAGGCAGTACAAGTCGTTCCATGCGTTGACCG
>DASVKG010000147.1:0-14762 GCA_036385495.1 Anaerolineales bacterium
AGGCATGTCTGGAATTTCTCACATGAACGGGTCAGCGTGGGTCGGAACGGCAACCTCGACTGGATTTTCGGCGCCATCGGTTCGCGGCTGACAAAAAACTTCTCAGAGTTGGACCTTGTAGGAGAAGGCGCAACAGGTCGCATGTCCGGTTTCTATTTTACCGATGGGAATCAACACCTCGACCACGATACCCAGCAAAACCACCTAGCTCCTCATACTACCAGCGATTTGCTTTTCAAGGGTGCTCTTAAGGGCTACAGCCGCTCAGTCTGGCAAGGCATGATATACGTCGCCGTTGGTGCGGAGAAGACCGATGGGTACCAAGCCAACCGCAATCTCATCCTCAGCCCGAACGCACGGGCAGACTCCATCCCGGGTCTTGAAATTCTAGCTGACGATGTCCGTTGTACCCATGGAGCGACGGTTGGTAAACTTGAACAGGAACCCCTGTTCTATCTTAAATCGCGCGGCATTCCCGACAAGGAAGCTGAACGACTTCTCGTGGAAGGATTCTTCGATCCCATTATGCAACGCATTCCCTTTGAAGGTGTACGCTCCCGCTTTCAGCAATCGATCCATGAAAAGACGGCCACGCAATGACCGCCAAGGTGCTTGCCAACGATCGGACTCATAGCTACAATAAGAAACCAAAAAAAGTATCCCGGGGAGGCCCGATGCCACAATTTGCTTTTATGCGTTCACCTGGCTTGGAACACAGTTTTGAAGTCGGTGATACTGTGGAAGTTTATTGCGACCATGAAAAAACCAGCGAGCGGGTGCGCGGCTGGTTGAAAGGAGTTGTTGTCCAAGTGGATAATAAAATGGTCGCAGTTCAATTTCGATCAAATGTCTTCCTGACCGACGGCTGGATGGTTCCGGACAAAATCCTATGGTATCCAATTACATCGGAGCATATCCGCCCATCTGGGACACAAAAAAAACTTGGTAGCAAAGAAATTCTCGAATACTAATTCCGCTGATTAATATGTCCCTCGACGCAAATAATATTCGCAAGGATTTCCCGATTTTGAGGCGAGAAATACACCCTGGAATTCCACTCGTCTATCTGGATTCTACTGCGACTACCCAAAAACCCACCGCCGTAATTCAGGCGATGGATGAGTTTTACTTTCATAATTATGCCAATATTCACCGTGGGGTGCATACTTTGGCGGAAGAAGCAACCGCGCTTTACGAACAGTCCCGCCAGCAGGTGGCGGATTTCATTCACGCCTCTTCGGCGAGCGAGATTATTTTTACTCGCAATACAACCGAATCGATCAACCTTGTAGCGTATAGTTGGGCGCGTTCCAATCTAAAAGCGGGGGATATGGTCATTCTAACCGAAATTGAACACCACTCCAATCTTGTCCCTTGGCACCAACTGGCAACAGAACGCGGGGTCATCCTGGAATTCATCCCGGTGACCGGCGAAGGCCTGCTGGACCTGGATAAGTTTACATTGTTGCTTAAACAAGGCCCAAAATTGGTTGCGTTCAGTGGAATGTCCAATGTCCTTGGGACGATAAATCCCTCGGCTGAGATAATCCGCTTGGCGCACGAATCCGGGGCATTGACCCTTGTGGATGGGGCTCAGTCCGTACCACATCTGCCGGTGGACGTGCAAGCGCTCGATGTGGATTTCCTGGCTTTTTCAGCGCATAAGATGCTTGGTCCAACCGGTATCGGCGCACTTTATGCAAAAGCCAAATTACTCGAGGCAATGCCCCCTTTCCTGGGTGGGGGTGACATGATCAAATCAGTCCACTTGCGCTCGTTCACACCGAATGACATACCACATAAGTTCGAGGCCGGAACGCCAGCCATCGCCGAGGCGGTCGGGTTTGGTGCAGCGGTGAGTTACTTGTCCGGAGTCGGTATGGAGGCTGTAGCGGCACACGAGCAAGATATGGTGGCTTATGCGTTGGAACGGTTGGAGGAAATTCCGGGTGTACAGGTTTTGGGACCGGCTGCCGATAAGAAGGGTGGTGTTGCTTCGTTTACTCTGGAAGGAGTCCATCCCCATGATGTGGCTCAGATTTTGGATACGTATGGCGTAGCAGTACGTGCCGGCCATCATTGTGCTCAACCGCTACATGAGAAATTTGGAATTACTGCCACAACCCGTGCCAGTTTTTATATATATACTGTAAAAGAAGAATTGGATAAGTTGGTGACAGGTATCTACCAGGTCAAGAAGATATTCAATTAGTAAGGTATTCAAGTCGCTGAATTGGCGGGTAAAACAAGTTAAATGTCTTCAAACCTAAGCAAACGCTGGCACATATCTGCTCTTATTACTCCGGAGGCAAATGAAGCCTTGGCTGCTTTTTCACCCATTTTGCGCCAGGTATTGTTCAACCGTGGGTATGCCACGGACGCGGAGGCGCGGTCCTATCTTCGGGGCGAAGTGAATTTTGACACGTCTCCTTTTCAGATGAACGGCATCTCGGTCACTGTGGAACGTCTGCGTTTTGCTCTAGATCATCTTGAGCCAATTGCCATCTATGGCGATTATGACGTCGATGGGGTTACAGCCACCGCCTTGCTCGTGCAAGCTCTACACTCCTTGGGCGGAAATGTAACGCACTATATTCCCAATCGATTCGAAGAAGGCTACGGATTAAATACAGAGGCGCTGACCAACTTGCAGGCTGAAGGAATCAAGCTGGTAATTAGCGTGGACTGTGGGATTCGTTCACTCGACGAGGCTGTGCATGCAAAGAAAATCGGACTTGACCTGATCATCTCAGACCACCACCAGCCTGCGGGTGGCGATCTTCCGCCAGCATTGGCGGTTGTCAATCCAAAACAGGCTGGCGATTTATACCCAGATAAAGATCTGGCTGGAGTGGGTGTTGCTTACAAGATCGTTCAGGCTCTTTTGGAATCTATTGGGAATTCCACGGGAGCTTTTAAATCGGAAGATTTGCTTGATTTGGTCGCATTGGGAACGGTGGCTGACCTTGCTCCTTTGACAGGTGAGAACCGGATCTTGGTCCGTAAGGGACTGCAAAAATTGCGAGAGACTAAACGGCAGGGATTATTTTCTCTGGCGGCGGTCTCAGACTTGCCCTTGTCGCGTATAACAGCAGTGAGCATCGGCTTCATACTTGGGCCGCGCCTGAACGCGGCTGGACGCCTGGAATCTGCAAAGGTGGCATTTGAGTTGTTGACAACCACAGATGTCAAGACCGCCGGTGAACTGGCACAGCAATTGAATATGCAAAATCGTCAGCGGCAGGAAATAACTCGGAAAATTCAGATGGAAGCCGAGGAAATCGCACTAGCTGAGGATCCAGACGCGGATTTATTTTTTGCCGTTCACCCCGATTTCAATGCTGGCGTGGTCGGTCTGGCTGCTTCCCGCTTGGTGGAGACCTATTATCGTCCAGCGGTAGTTGGCCAGATATCTACTGAAACCACACGCTGCTCATGCCGTTCCATCCCGGAATTTCATATCACCGAAGCGCTCGATCTGTGCAAGGATATACTTATCCGTCATGGCGGTCATGCTGCTGCGGCTGGATTCACAGTCCGTAACGAAAACGTGGATGAGCTTAAGAGACGGCTGAAACTCCTGGCAATGGAAACTTTACGGGGGAAAGACCTGCGCCAAACACTGACTGCAGATATCGAGCTTCCCCTTTCGGACCTAAAACCTGAGTTGCTTCACCATCTGGAATATCTTCAACCGACTGGATATGGAAACCCGGAAGCGGTATTTGTTAGCAGGAATGTGCGAGTAACAAATCGGCGAACAGTGGGGGTGGAAAAAAAACATTTAAAGCTGAATGTTACGGATGGCCGCGTTACTTTTGACGCGATTGGTTTCCGGCTTGGTCATCTCCTACACGAACTGCCGCTCTTCGTGGACGTGTTATACACTTTTGAATCCAACGAATTCAATGGACGTCAATCCATGCAACTTAATCTAAAAGATGTGAGGCCTTCCGCACAGTAGTGAATGGCAGAGATTAGGTTTTGAAAGTAAATTCTCGGTAGGGGGAAAAATGATAAGGCTGTAAAACGTCACCAGAGGGACATACCCTCAATTTATTGTGCTTGGCGACCTGCGGATGGCTGAATTAAGAACAGCATTCATAAGTGAGTAAGTTTCTAATCTTGAGTGGGTACTTCGCAGCTCAAATAAAAATATTGAATTTTCTGTATAGCCTACTCTTTTGGGTGGGATGCTTTTTATAACGTGGGGAGGTGGATGAAAAGCTACATTCGACCTGGCTCCAATAATCTGGTTAAAGGTCCTCCCCGATTAATATTTAACAATAAATCTTGGCCGATGGAATTAAGTGTAATATTGTCTGGTATTCCACACTATTTTCGGAAAATTAGACAATAATAATGTATGGCATAATAAGAGCAACATTGGCTCCTTAATTGATATGATGGAGCCAAAATTAAGTGTGGTATCAATCGAAGAATCTGAATTTAAGCAAAGCCCAAATAGCCTCAAATGCATCTATCATCTTGATTTTCTTGCCCTCCGAATAATCGCGCGGATTGAAAGAGATTGGTACTTCGAAGATGCGCATCTTTTGCTTAAGAATCTTGGCAGTAAACTCTGCCTCGAAGTCGAAACGGCTAGCTCGCAACTTTATGTTTTGCACAACTTCCCGTCGAAACACCTTAAAACCGGTTTCCATATCACTCAGGATGGTATCGTAAAGCAAGTTGGTCGTGAGAGTGAGTAATTTGTTCGCCAGCATATGCCAGAACATTGTTACCCGGTGTGGTCCACCCATGAAACGCGACCCGTAAACTACATCTGCCAAACCCTCCTCGATGGGTTTGAGAAGGGCAGGATAATCGCGCGGATCATACTCTAGATCGGCATCCTGGATGAGTACGACATCGCCAGTTGCAATAGAAATTCCGGAACGGACCGCCGCACCTTTGCCTTGGTTGTGAGTATGGAAAATTACCCGAATGCCCTGAGTGCCTTCCAGCGAAGCAATTACATCGCGGGTTCCATCACTAGACCCATCGTCAATAAGAATGATCTCGCCTGCTAGTTTGGTTGCCAGGACACGTTCCAGAATCGTGTTGATGGTGGAAATTTCATTATAAATGGGGATAATAACCGACAGTGTCATAAATCGATTATAAACGAAATACAACCCAGAAGGAAAATCGACGTGCTATAATTCATATGGATTCTCTATCGGGAGGAAGCCATGACTGCTGTACCAAAAATTGAAACCCCTGTTCAGGGGACCTCATTTGTTCCACCGCCTATGAGCGAATTAAAAGATACCGGCCTTTCGTTGCTTTGGTTGCAGGATTTGGTTTTAAAGATATTTTATTTTCAGGGATATCTCTCCGGATTTAAGGCCGCAGAAGAGAGTGCCCTTCCTTTTGCAGGAGTTGTTGATCAAATACTTGAAACGCTCAAACGGGAAAAACTTCTCGAGGTCAAGTCCTCGCAAATGGGATTAGGAGAAGGTTCTTACCAATATGCAATCACCGGCGCAGGAATAGTTCGCGCCCGAGAAGCCTTGGAGCGCAGCCAGTATGCTGGCCCGGCACCTGTACCGATAGAAGTATATAACGAATCAATCCATCGCCAGAGCCGCGGTCGGGTCGCGATTACAAGCCGGACAATGCGGCAGCTCCTGTCCCAGATGGTCCTTTCCGAGACTATATTCCAGCGGCTTGGTCCTGCGCTGAACTCCGGCACATCAATATTTCTTTATGGACCTCCAGGTAACGGGAAAACAAGTGTTGCGAAGGCGTTTGGCAATATGGTTATGAGCCAGACTATGTATATCCCGTACGCGCTATATCTGGATGGGCAGGTTGTTAAACTATTTGACTCTGTTAATCACCAACTGGCACCCAATGTTGATGCCATTCCAAATGGGACAGGCACCTTTCGCAGCGGAAGGCACGACCCTCGCTGGGTAAAGATCCGTCGCCCGTTCATTATGGTTGGTGGCGAACTAACCCTGGCAGGCCTCGATCTCGTCTTTGACGATACGAATAAATTCTATGAAGCCCCATTCCAGGTAAAGGCTAACGGAGGAATCCTCTTGATTGATGATTTCGGCAGGCAGCAAGTGAGACCAAGAGATTTGCTCAACCGCTGGATCGTTCCTCTTGAAAACCGCGTTGATTATCTGACTCTGCACACCGGCCGAAAAATCGAAATTCCGTTTGACGTGTTGGTGGTTTTTTCAACCAACCTGCCCCCACGCGACCTTGTGGACGAAGCCTTTCTGCGCCGCTTGCGCCATAAGATTGAAATATCCAACCCATCTTTTGAGGATTATCGCGAAATTTTTAAACGTGTATCCCAACAAAAGGGCATTACATACAACGACCAGGGGTTGGCCTATTTATTGCAGGAATACTACATAAAACGCAATCGAAAAATGCGCGCCTCCCATCCGCGCGACCTTTGTGACCAGATTCTTGACATTGCCCGCTACCTAACCACCGAACCTACAATGTCAAATGAAATGATCGACCGGGCTTCGCAGGCATACTTTGTGGACATCTAATATGTGGAAAGATCTGCCTGCCCCGATCGTTGTGGCTCATCGCGGCGATAAGGCTTATGCCCCGGAAAATACACTCTCTGCATTCAAGCAAGCTGCCCAGAAAGGGGCGGATGCTGTTGAATTCGATGTAAAATTAACTGCAGACGGACAAGTCATCGTCCTCCACGATCAAACAGTTGACCGTACCACGAACGGGACAGGGAATGTTGCCAAAATGACCTTCGGGGCACTTCGATTGCTCGATGCTGGTGTGCAGTTTCCCGGAAAATTTCCAAATGAAAAAATCCCTTGTCTTGATGAAGTATTCGAAACGGTTGGTAACCAAATCTTCATGAATATCGAATTAACCAACTATTCCACTCCAACTGACGCACTGGTACATAAAGTGGTGGAATTGGTCAAAAAGCATGGAATGCAAAGCCGGGTTCTCTTTTCATCTTTTTTACCTCGAAACCTGCATAAGGCGCGCAAGCTGCTTCCTGAAGTCCCATGCGGACTTCTAACACTACCCGGGCTGATGGGTTTCTGGGGCCGGGCATTTGGTTGGCGGGGCGATTATGCTGCCTTGAATCCGTTCGTAACCGATGTGAACGCTGAATTGGTATTGCGGGTTCATGCAGCCGGGAAACGGGTTTATGCCTGGACTGTCACAGCTGAAGCGGATTTAAAACGCATGATTGGATTGGGCGTGGATGGTAATATTACCGATGACCCAGCACTTGCACTCCACCTGGTCGGGAGAGCCAAGTGATTCGCTCTATGTGGGTTAATCAGGTTGTACCACGCATAGCTTCAATCATATCTATAAGATCTCAATACCCTGTTTAATCAAAAATGATACTTCGCCGTTACCTATCCATTCTAATATTGGTTTCATTAGTGGTTTCCTTTTTCTCGACTCTCAATGCGCGCGCATCGGGTTCGTTTCAAAATAATGACCCTGCCACAAAGGCACAACAGATGTTGGCAAAGATGACGCCAGACGAAAGGGTTGGGCAACTCTTTTTGGTAACCTTCACTGGCGCCACCGCAAGCCCCGACACCCAAATATTTGATCTTATTACCAATTACCATGTTGGGGGTGTGATATTGTCAGCTGGAAATGACAATTTTATAGCTGCCCCCGGCACAGTTTCAGGAGCCTTTCAATTAATCGACCAATTGCAGGCCGTTGAATGGCAGGCATCACAAGGTTCACCTGCTGCCATTGGAACTGGCACTCCTTCTCCGGCACCCACATCAATTCCAACTAATTATATTCCCCTCTTCGTTGGTATCTCTCAGGCTGGCGATGGCTACCCCAATGACCAAATCATGAGCGGTCTGACGCCTTTACCTGATTTGATGGCGCTTGGTGCGACTTGGAATCCCGGGCTAGCTGAACAAGTAGGTGCGATTGCAGGGAAGGAACTTTCCAGCATGGGGTTTAATCTCTATTTTGGCCCTTCACTGGACGTTCTCGAATCACCTGGATCCACATTGGGAACCGGATTGGGGGCAAACGCATTCGGCGGTGATCCATATTGGGTGGGAGCGATGGGGAGCGCGTATATCACAGGTTTACACACCGGCAGCCATGACCGTTTGATGGTAATTGCAAACCACTTTCCAGGTCGCGGCAGTGCCGACCGTCCGTCTGGAGAAGAACCAGCTACGGTGCGCAAGTCGCTAGAGCAATTGAAACAAATCGAATTAGCCCCATTTTTCTCCGTTACCGGTAATGCAACTACTCCCGAAAGTACTGCAGACGGTTTGCTGGTTTCCCACATCCGCTACCAGGGGTTCCAGGGAAACATTCGCTCGACCACGCGCCCAGTTAGTTTTGATCCCCAAGCGCTGTCGCAGATTCTGTCACTTCCGGCCTTTGCAACCTGGCGAACGGCAGGAGGGCTGATGGTTAGCGACGATCTTGGCAGCCAGACTGTACGTCGCTTTTATGATCCCGGTGGACAATCCTTTATGGCCCGGCTGGTCGCGCGTGATGCCTTCCTGGCGGGGAATGATTTACTTTTCATGGGGAATATTGTTTCCAGTGATGCGCCGGATAATTTCACTACTGTTGTTCGTGCGATTGAGTTCTTCGGTCAAAAATATCGTGACGATCCTGCTTTTACCCAGCGGGTGGATGATGCTGTTATCCGCATCCTAACCGTCAAATATCGCACTTATGGTGATTTTTTCCAGGCTGTTGTAAGGCCGCCTTTAGATGGGATGGCTAATCTTGGGCAGTCGCAGGCTGTGACCTTCGAAGTCGCCCGAGAGTCTGCCACCCTGGTAAGTCCGAATATTGCGGATCTGGATACAGTCCTACCGTCCCCTCCTGTTTTTGGCGACCGTATTGTTTTTCTTACTGACACTCGCCAGGGTAGGCAATGCAGCACATGTGGAGAGGAATCGATGTTGGGGGTAGATGCTCTGCAAAATGTAATCCTGCGCCTATATGGTCCACAGGCAGGCGGGCAGGTCCGAGCAGACCATCTTATTTCATATACATTTACAAGTTTGGGTGCAATCCTGGAGGGTGGGACTGGTGACCCCTCCCTGGAAAACTACTTGCGCCAGTCGGAATGGGTGGTCATTAATATGCTAGATGTCGAACCAGGCGAGCCGCAAACCGCGCTGCTTCGTCAGTTCTTATCCGAACGACAAGACTTATTGCTCGATAAGCGGATTGTTGTTTTTGCTTTCAATGCCCCTTATTTTCTCGACCCCACTGATATTTCAAAGTTGACCGCCTATTATTGTCTTTATAGTAAATCAGCCCCTTTTGTGGAGGCGGCTGCCCGTCTCCTTTTCCGGGAAATATCTCCGGTTGGTTCATTACCTGTCTCTGTACCAGGGATTGGGTATGACCTCTTTACCGCGACCACCCCAGATCCAAATCAAGTTATCGGACTCTTCTGGGATATGCCGCCTTTGTCTGTTCCAACAGCGCTGGTGACGCCAGAGGTGACTCCAACCCCATTTTTCCGTGTCGGCGATACGGTCTCGGTGCGGACAAGCATCATTCTTGATCATAACGGGCACCCGGTTCCAGATGGGACACCGGTACGCTTCAATATTTTGTTGAGCGGGGAGGGGGGAGTCGTCCGGCAGATTAATACTGCCACGGTTCAGGGCATGGCAGGGGTCTCATTCAGCATCGATCGTTATGGACTGCTTGAAATCCGGGCAGAAAGTGATCCGGCATTTACCTCGGTCGTATTACAATTTAATGTTTCCGCTGAAGGCTTCAGTGTGACTATCGTGGCTCCAACACCAAACATCAGCCCAACACCTACTGCGAAATTTATAATTACCCCGGAGGTGACACCAGTCACTCAATTAAATAAGGGATATCCTGGTCTTGGCGGTTGGGTCAGCATGGTGGTTATCCTCGGAGGACTTGGTTCCATAGCTTTTTGGATTGGGAGGCGTTTTATCACAGCGCGCTGGGCAGTGCGCTGGGTATTGTGTATATTGCTTGGAGGATTGCTCGCATATACCTATCTAGCCATACGCTTGCCGGGAGCGGAGGGATTTCTTCAAAGAAATGGATGGCTGGGAATAGTGTGGGTTGTCTTCCTGGGTGCAGTGATTGGTTTTGGAATCGGATACACCTGGAATCAACTATCTATGGGATCAAAGAAGCCACCAGGCTGACAATCAACAAACCGGCCGATACCCAGAGTAATATCTGTTCGGGTTTTCCTTTAATGATTTGGCGAAGTGAATTCTGTGGTCGAGCCAGGCCTGTTGGACGGGGAGGGAGTTCGCGTGTTCCGATTAAGAATTTTTGGAGATCCTCTACCGTTGCCGGGCGGTCATCGGGGTGCAATTCCATGGCCCACAGGATGGCTCGCTCGGTACGCACGCTGATGGCAGGGTTGAGGCTCCTCGGAACTGGCAGGCTGGAGGGATGTAAAAAGCGCTCCCGAGCGTCAGTCGGTGGGTTATTTGTAAGCAGATGGAATAGGGTGCAGCCGAACGCGTAAATATCGCTGCGGATGTCTGTGTGAAGGCCATCTCCGCCGTATTGTTCAAGCGGCGTGTAAAGAGCGGTACCGCGTCCCTGGATAACGGTTATGGTCATTTCATCAGGAACGAGAGCTTTGACCAGGCCAAAGTCAACAAGCTTAAGAAGGCCATTCGGGGTGATCTTCAAATTGGACGGTTTCACGTCCCGGTGAACCAGAGGTGGAATCTGGTTGTGAAGGTAGGTCAGCGCATCGGCCAGTTGGTTGGCCCAACCGAGAACATCTTCTTCAGTAAGGAAAGAATTTCTTTGCTTGGCGTCCAGCATCTGGAGGCGTAAATCCTTTCCGGGGATGTAATCCATTACAAGATAATCCCGGGGACCAATGGAAAAGAAGTCTGACACTTTGGGCAGGTTGGGATGGTCCAGGCGCGCTAAAACAGTAGCTTCGTGCAGAAATTGCTGGCGAGACTCTTTTAGAAGTTTGGCTGGTACTGTACGGTCGTGTTCGACCTCTTTGAGAGCACAACGGCGTCCTTCCAGACGCAGGTCGTCGGCAAGGTAAATGTTTCCCATGCCTCCCTGACCAATGCGCTCGCAAATGCGATAACGACCGCGCAGTACCTCTCCGGTTTTTAGCGCGACAGGCATAGTGATCCAATTCGCAGCAAACGAGAAAAACGATATAGAATGGCTGGCAGGTATTTCGGCGTTGTCAGACCAGCGTAACGCATCCGTTTATGATTTGTTATATTATAAGCGCCTTTTGAATTCATGTTGTATAATCCACTTCTCAGGGAGTATAGCGTATGGTTGGGAACTTGGAAGAAGCCCCTTTGTTGATTGGACAGACTGGCCCGCTGAAAGGCGTGCGTTGGGTTCTAAATAAAATCCATACTATCGGGCGAGAGTCAACCTGTGAAGTGGTCATTCCGGATAGACAGGTCTCGCGTTTCCATGCCCGCCTGACTCCGACACTCGACGGGATCATTCTCGAAGATTTGGGGAGTAAAAACGGCGTTCACCGAAACGGGATCTTGGTGGTGGGGCAGGTCACTTTGCTGGATGGGGACTTGGTGCAAATCGCGCTTGCCCAGCAATTTCTCTATTTGACTTCAGATGCGACCGTCCCGTTGTCAGATTTCACAGATGCCACAGGACGGTTACGGCTGGATCAGCGCTCCCGGAGAGTATGGGTGGACAACCAGGTAATAGACCCGCCGCTTTCAGCACTACAATTCCACGTTCTACGGGTGCTCACAGACCATCTGGGGCAGGTGGTGGAAAGGCAGCAACTGGTTTGTGAGGCATGGGGCGAAGAGGAAGCAGTTGGTGTCTCGGACCAGGCTTTGGATGCGCTCCTGCGTCGCCTGCGTGACCGGATCGCAGAGATTGACCCGGAGCACACATTCATCGTTACGATCCGCGGTCACGGCATCCGATTGGATAATCCGCCAGCCATTGAATGATTGAAAAGCTTCCGCATGTTCGTCTATGCGGAAGCTTTTGCTGTTAACCCAGGTTTTTCCTCATGGTAGACTTCAAAATGGCGCGGTAGATAGTCTGGAGTTTTTCCAGCATCTGGGCCTCCTCGCCGGTTGTTTTTCCACTGGCTTGTTCCTCACTTCGAGAGATAACGCTGGCGACAATGGAACTAAATTCGGGGGTGATTTCCGCTGCATGTTGCTCGATCATTTTGTTCAAAGCAGTTTCATCCGGGGCAGAAAGCATTTCCTCCAGTAAGGCCAGTTCAGGGGGTGGAGCACTGGCTTTTTGCAAAACGTCCACGATTTTCTGGAGTTTTGGCATCAAGACGGCGTCATTCTTTTTGTTGGCGTCCTGAAGGGCGCGGTTCAGCACCTGGATGAACGTATCATTGATTTCATCCAGATGCTCGCTCACGGCTTGTTGGATGTTTTCGGCAGACAATAAGACGTTGAGCAAAGCCCCGACGCGTTTGTATTCCTCCTCCGCGCGCTGATCGAGCTTGCGGGTGATCTCAAGCAATTTTTCACGCAGCGACTCCAGCTTTTTTCTATCTTCGCCGGTGACTTTATCAATACGCTCGGTGAGGCTTTGGAAGAACATATAATCCAGCCCGGGACGAGTGAAACTGACAAGAGCGTTCAAGCGGTCGTCATTGGGCGCCTCGATCAGGATGTTGAGAAGTTTATCGCGGTCGAGGCCCTTCCCTGCGGCTTGCAGCGTTTTGATCGCTTCCTGGATCTCGCTGGATTGAGAAGCAACCTTGCGACCATACTCGGTTTCTGCGAGCAGTTGTTTTTGGATTTCCTCCATCGTGCGGTTGGTCTTTTCCTGGCCGGAGGAGAGGGCACCTTCCATCAGCCGGCTGAAAATGGCAAAGAAATCAGCGTCGAAGAGTGCTGCATCCTGCTTGATTATTACCGAACGGGCCTCCGCACTGCTTGCAGTGAGCAGACGTTCCACCACGGAAACGCGTTTTTGCTGCGCCTGGATCATTTCCGGAGTGATACCGTCCGCTCCGAGGACCCGCTCGATCAGACTTTGATAAGTCAGGAAACTCTGCGGACGCAGAAGGTAGGCTTTGCGCTTTTCCGGAGGCAGACGGTTGGTGACCTGAGTGATTAGCGGTCCAATGAGTTTTTCCTGGTCGTTGACAGGTACTCCAAGTTCTCCCGGGAAATAGGTGAGCAGGAATTCTTTCTCGGAATCGTGGTATACGATGGGAGTGGCCAGCGGGCCATTGTAGCCGCAGGATTGGCAGATGGCAAAATTGGAAACGTTTCCGAGGAGGCGCTGCTTTGCTCCAGGATCGGAAGTCACGTCAAAGAGCTGCTCGATTTGTGCGACGACCGGTTGGCGGCAGCGGGGGCAGGGGATCTGGGTCTTTTGAGGGGGCATGGATACTCTCTATAAAAAAAGGATGGATAATACCAGACAAACAGGCAATCTTACCGCATTTCGCGCGAACGCGGCAGGGAAAAACAGATGCGCGCACCGGAACCAGGCTGAGGGTCCACCCAAATGCGGCCTCCATGAGCCTCGACAATCGCTTTGGCAAGGTAAAGCCCCAACCCGGCTCCTTTTGTTTTGCGAACAGCCTGATCCGAACGGTAAAAGCGGTCGAAAATATAGGGAATGTCGGATGGATCAATTCCAGGGCCCTGGTCGCTGATGGTAACAATCACCTGATCGGGACGAACCATCCCACTGATCCGGATTTCGCCATTGGGGGAGTATTTAATGGCATTCGAGACGAGGTTGGAGATAACCTGGGAGATGCGGTTCTCGTCGGCGAGGATGACGGGGAATTTTGCAGGGAAGTCGACCAGGATGGTATGCCGGTCGGTCTGGGTGCGAAAACGCTCCGCCAGCCGTTCGGCCAGGGTGGGGAGGGAAATGTCTGATAGGTTGGGGGTCAGACCTCCAGCCTGCAGGCGGGAAGCGTCCAGCAAATCCTCGATCATGGCAGCGAGATGGTCGGCCTCTTCCTCTATCACAGTCAGGCTGTCCTTAATGATGGCTTTATCCCATTTAGCATCTTCGCGGCGCAAGGTACTGACGTAGCCTTTAATCAGTGCCACGGGTGTTTTGAGCTCATGGCTGACAATGGAGACGAAGGTGTTCTTGATCTGTTCCGCATTGCGAAACTTGGTAATATCGCGCACGGTGGCAATAATATTCCGCAGTGTCCCGTTTGCGGCAAGGAGCGGGGCATAAGTGATCCCGACCGGTAGTGCAGGTGGTTCCGGGCGCTGGAGGTCGCCTTCCACATAGAGATAGGCATTGGTGGTCAGCGGCCAGCCGGTTGCCTCGGATTCCTCGAGAGTCAGACCTTCAGGCCTACGAGCCCAGTGGATAATATCGGCATGGGCCTTTGATTGGATCTCTGCGCGCGGACGCCCGTAAAGTTTTTCGAAAGCAATATTACAGCGCTCAATGGTATGGTCTGCGTTGAGGATGAGGATCCCGTCGGCCGCGGAATCAACCAGGGCATCCAGGCGCCATTTTTCATAACTGATCTGAGTGTAGAGTTGTGCGTTGAACACTGCAATGGCAGCCTGGTCTGCAAATGACTGGAGCAGCAATTTATCGTTGGCGGAAAAGAGGTCGGGGTAGCTGCGGAAGATAAAGAGCACCCCGATGACCTTCCCGTGGGCAGCCAGGGGAATGCCGACGCCGTTCAGCAAGCCCATGCTGGCAGTATAGGTCAGATCCTTCAACATTCGGTTTAGTTCGACGAGGTTGAGGTCGGCCGCTTTTTCTTCGGCCAACAGAGGTTCGAGATAGCTTAGGAAAGCCGG
>DASVKG010000148.1:0-11292 GCA_036385495.1 Anaerolineales bacterium
AAGTCGATAGCGAGGTGCAAAAAGGCGTCTAAACAGCCACCAAAAGTATCTGCAAAAAGCGAAAAGTGGCGGTATCCAGTTAAGGAAAGTTTTTGTTGCGTGTTAGAAACCCATTGCGAGCGTGCTTTCATTATAAGGATATTATGCAGGTTGTAGTCCCAATTTTGTTATTTCTCTATAACTCCATCAAAATTGTTTCTTATTAACTTATCTTGACAATAACGATAATAGCATTTATATTAACATATAGACGATAAATGGTGATAGCATCTCGGCTTATTAACATCCAGCGTTAGGAAGGCAGATCCAGAAATGAACCCAGAAGAATTTCGCCAGAGTGGCTCCGGCAAAGTAATCCATACCCAGCATGATTACTGGGCGTTTGTTCCCAACCCCCTGCCACCGAACATCCAGTGGTCCCTGGCAGTCGTATCTGCTTTGTCCGAAGCAGACCGGGATTTAAGCAGGCTGAATACGCTTGCCGAGGCGCTCCCCTTCAATCAAACTTTGATCTTGCCCTTCATCCGACAGGAAGCTGTGTTGTCGTCCCGAATTGAGGGCACTCGGGCTTCCCTGGTTGACCTGTATGCCTATGAAGCCGGCCAGTTGTCATTTCTGGAGACAGTTGACGATTCAAGCGAAGTTCTCAACTACGTCCGGGCCTTGGAGTATGGGCTGGAACGGGTGAAAACCCTGCCGGTTAGCCTGCGTCTCATTCGAGAGATCCATGCACGTTTGATGGAAAATGTCCGAGGTGGCCAACTGACGCCCGGGGAGTTTCGGCGCAGCCAGAACTGGATCGGGCCAGCTGGCAGTACGCTGGATACCGCAACCTATGTCCCGCCCCCCGTAGACGAGATGCTGGATGCGCTGGATGCAATGGAGAAATTCATCCACGCCTCATCACAAATTCCGCCCCTGGTGCGAGCCGGCTTTCTTCACTACCAGTTCGAAGCCATTCATCCATTCCTGGATGGGAACGGGCGCATGGGCCGGCTGCTCATCATCCTGCTGCTTCACGAGTGGCACATTCTATCTCAACCGCTACTCAACCTGAGCGTGTACTTTGAAGCCCAGCGCCAGGAATACTATGCCCATCTTTTGGAAGTGAGCAAAAAAGGAGCATGGGAAAAATGGTTGCTGTTTTTCCTGACTGGGGTCAGCACGCAAGCAGTCAACGATGCGGTTCGGCTGGAAAGCCTGTTGAGCTTGAGGGTAGATTACCAGGAGCGCATTCGGGTTGGCCGGCGGCAAGACCGTCTCGAACAGGTTCTCGATCTGCTCTTCCAGCGACCGATCCTCAATGTGCGCCAGGCAGAAGCCGCACTCGGTATCCCCTATATGACCGCGGAGCGCTGCATCGAAAAACTGGTTGAAGCAGGTATTTTGCGAGAGGTCACCGGGAAAGTGCGCAATCGCATTTACCGAGCCGATGAGATCTTGGCTGTGATTGAGAAATAGAAATTCAGGAGAATGCCGTTATGAAATGGTCATTCTGGAAAGGAGTAGGAATGATGTTCAAAATCATTGGATTGCTTGTGGTCGTTGCTTTGCTGGCCCCGATCGGTTACCTTGCCTGGCGCGCCGGCCAGCCGATGAGCATGCCGGAATACGGCGGTCGAACTTATTACGAACTGCTGGCAGAGCGCCGGCAGGCGTATGCTGACCTGGCTGCGGAATATCAGACCAGCCATCCCAACGCAGAGGTCAAAGTCGGGATGTGTTTTCAGGTCGAAGTTGGTGTAAGTATGGGGAATACTTTGCCTTGGGCGGGCCTGTGCACGGCTTCAGAACTCATCCCTGGCTTAAGGATTTATGGTTCCCGATCCCAGCAAATGGGCTGCGGGCAGATGGGAGGTACCTGGTTGAGTTTTCTCGGTACGTGGTGGAGGACCTTCGAAAGCCTCTTGTATGAGGATATCTTGAAGACTTCCCCTCACGGCCCTGTACCATACTGCCGTATCTCTGCACTGTGATAGTACCAGTTTTCTCATCCTCTTTGAATAGACCCCTCAACCTCTTTCCCTTTCCTGGCTAAGACAGGGGTTCGAGTCGCCTTGGGGGCACTGTATATAGGGATAATAGTTGGGTAAGAGGATTCCCGGATAAACCGGGGATTCTTTTTTATATCGAGGGGACATGAAATTTTAGGGCAAACGCACGCACCGATAGATAGTTCCTTTGTTTATCCTCGCCACGCTGATCAATATACTCATGGTTGGTTTCTTTTTGGAGAGAAGGTCCAGTGTGCAGATAAGCCTTAAAACTTTCACGCCCCCTTATCCAGCGCCTGCAAAGTGCTCTCGGTCATTTCGAGGCCACCCACCACGACCTGACCAAGGCGATTTCCAAGCTGCTGGATTCTCTGAGCAACGCCGGGATTTGATCTGTTTATAAATCTAGCTTATCCGCTTTGACATAGACTGAGTTTGTTTCCCATAGCAAGATACCGAATAGAGAAGTCCCCCAGCCGAAGGAAACCAATGAGTATCTTTCCAACTGAGAAACCGCATATCACCTTTCTTTTTTTCTGATACTGGTGGTGGGCATCGCGCCTCCAGCGAAGCCATCATTGAGGCGATCTCTCTTAGGATCTCATTGACTTCCGGTGAAAAATGAAATATACTTTCCATATAAATACGAGCAATTACTCGTAATTCGAACTGATATTCGGATATTATTCCTTGGTTAGCGACTGTCCGAACTAAGAAGGAAGCATGGTCGACCAATCCCATCTTCTCAAAGAACAAACCCGCCGTGAACGACGCATTGAGCGCCAGCGCAAGGCCATCATGGACGCGGCTGCTGGGTTGTTTGCTCAAAAAGGTTATCTAGCCACCACCACCCGCGATATCGCCGAGGCTGTCGATGTGGGGGAAAGCACCCTTTACGGGTACTTTACCGGTAAAAAGGAAATCCTCCAAGCCATCCTTTCCCACCAGGCTGAGATGGTTGATTCGCTCCTGGCACATATCGTCGAAATGGAGGACCCCCAATCCCTTGTGAATTTAGTTGACCTCCTGATGGAAAAGATCCTGACGAGAACCGTTTATAACCGGGTGTTGATCGCAGAAGCCTGGACCTCCGAAGATGTCTTACAGGAATATGTACTCACACGCTGGCAGCCGGTTATGCAGACACTCGAGAATTTCATATCCATGAAGACAGCAGCTGGCATCTTCCGGTCAATCGAGCCGGGTCTGGCCGCGCGCATGCTCTTGGCATGTTTTATCGCTGCGATCCTGCCTGTGCTGCGCGGGATTGAACCGCCGCCCTCCCCGAAGCAGCGCCGCCAGATTGCCATGAGTGTCATCGGGATCATCTCCAACGGGCTCTCCATCCAGAAAGGATAGGCACAGTGATGTTCCAGCGTATTTTTGCCATAATCCAGAAGGAATTCTCGCAGACTCTGCGCGACCGCGCCACCCTGGCGATTATGCTCTCAATGCCCCTGCTGCAGTTGATCCTGTTTGGGTATGCCATCAATACCAACGTGCGACATATCCCCACCGTGGTGGCCGACCAGAGCCTGGACTATGCCAGCCAGGCTTATATCAACGACATGGTAAATTCCGGTTATTTTGACATTGTCCAGAGCACCTCTGACCAGGTTGGGGCTGTACAGGCCATTGACGCCGGCATCGCAAAGGCCGGTATCGTGATTCTCCCGGACTTTGCCGAGCATGTACTGCGCGGCGATGCCCAGGTGCTGGTGCTGGTGGACGGCTCCGACCTGTTCACCTCCCAGTCAGCCAATGCCTTCGCATCCATCATAGGGCAGGAATACGCCATCAAGATTGTCACGGATCAGGTCAGCAAAGCCGGGATACTGGCTAAGGGCAGCGTACTGCCTGCCCTCAACGCGCTGATCCGCGTGCTCTACAACCCGGACATGACGGACCTGTGGTTCATCATCCCAGGTATGGCAGCCATGCTGCTGCAGACCCAGTCGCTGATGTTGACCGCGGCCGCGGTGGTGCGGGAACGCGAGGTGGGTACCATTGAACAGATCCTGGTCACTCCCATCCGGCCGATAGAGCTGATGGTCGGCAAGATCGTGCCGTACATACTCATTGCCATGCTCAACATGCTAACGGTGATCGGCATCGGTATTTTCTGGTTCCATGTTCCCTTCCAGGGTAGCTTCTGGCTATTCATTGTCCTGTCATTGCTATACGTTTTCAGCGGGTTGGGGCTGGGACTGCTTGTTTCGTCCATCTCGCAGAACCAGCGCCAGTCCCAGCAGCTGATCATGCTGTTCATGATGGTCAGTCTGCTGCTGGGCGGCTTCATCTTCCCGCGCTACACCATGCCGGCGGTGGTGCGTGTTATCGGCAACCTGTTCCCCATCACCTACTTCATCCCTATTGCGCGCGGCATCGTCACCAAGGGTATCGGATTCTCCGCCCTTGGGAGCCAGGTGCTTGCCTTGGCGGTATATATCGTGGTGGTGATGACCCTGGCAGCTTTCACGTTCCGTAAACGATTGGACTGAACATGAGGAAATCCATCCAGCGCCTGCGCGCGCTCGTCTACAAGGAAATGGTGCAGATCCTGCGGGACCGCCGCACGTTGATGCTCTTCTTCGCCCTGCCGCTGATCGAACTGTTCCTGTTCGCCTATGCCGTCTCTTTGACCATCACCCACCTGCCTACGGCGGTGGTTGACCAGAGCTTGGACTCCCGCAGTCGGGATTTCATCCAGGCACTGGTGAGCTCGGGGAACTTCGATGTCACGCTGACGCTCCAGAACGAGCAGCAGGTGATGCAGGCCATTGACGATGGCAAGGTCAAGGCAGGGGTGATCATCCCGCCCGATTTTTCAGCCCAGGTGCTGCGCGGGCAAGGCAGCGTCCTGATCCTGCTGGACGGGTCCGACTCGTTCAGCGTTGAATCGGGCTATAACGCCGCATCCAGCATTGCCCAGAAATATTCGCTGACCCTGACCACCGAAAAAATCCAGGCCAGTGGGTTGCTGGCTGCCTCAGGTGTCACGCCGGGGCAACTGCCGGTCACGACCGCTACCCGAGTGCTCTATAACCCGGACATTCGCGACATGGTTTTCATCCTGCCTGGCCTGATCGCCCTCATCATGCAGATCATCGTTGTCACCCAATCGGCCACATCGATCGTGCGGGAACGTGACGGTGGAACGCTCGAACAGTTGTTGGCCACACCCGCCCGCCCGCTGGAGATGATAATCGCCAAGCTGATCCCCGGCTTGCTGGTGGCCATCGTGGACATGGCCGTCATCCTGGCCATCGGGGTATTCTGGTTCCAGGTGCCGTTCCAGGGCAGCATCCTGACCCTGGCCGTTCTCTCGATCCTTTTTATCATCTCCGGCATGGGGCTGGGGCTGGTGATCTCAGCCGTGGCCAGGAACCAGCGCCAGGCACAGCAGTTGACCGGCGTGATCCAGCTGCTGTCCATGCTGCTGACCGGCTTCATATACCCGCGCACGACCATGCCGGTTTGGACCCAGTTGATCGGTGATCTGATACCCATGACCTACTACGTGCGCGTGATCCGCGGCATCATGACCAAGGGGGTCAGTCTGAACTTCCTGTGGACTGACACCCTGACGCTGGCCATTTACGCCTGCTTGGCCCTTGGTCTGGCCGCGCTGGTCTCGAAGAAGAGATTGGATTGAATACCATGACAAACGAAGTCGTCATTTCAGCCGAGGGATTGATCAAACGCTTCAAGAGTCGCGGCAGAACCATCACTGCAGTGGACGGCATAAGCCTGCAGGTGAAGCGCGGCGAGACCTTCGGCCTGATTGGTCCGGATGGGGCCGGGAAGAGCACTACAACCCGGGTCATCCTGGGCCTGCTCAGCCGCGATGCTGGGCAGAGCAGCGTGCTTGGCTTCGACTCGATGCGGGAGGTTTATTCCATTCGCGAGAACAGCGGCTACATTGCCCAGCAGTTTACCCTGCCGGGCGACATGACCGTGTTCGAGAACCTGCGCTTCTTCGCCGACCTGCACGGTATTCCCAGCAACCAGCAGAAGCTGGCCATCGCCGAGCTGCTCAAGTTCGCTGACTTGACGGAGTTTGCCTCCCGGCCGGCCGGCCGCCTTTCAGGCGGCATGAAGAAGAAGTTGGCCCTGGCCTGCAGCCTGATCCACCAGCCGCAGGTGGTGATGCTGGACGAGCCCACTCTGGGCGTGGACCCGGTCAGCCGACGCGAGTTCTGGAGTCTGCTCGGTAACCTGCGCTCCGAAAAAGGCCTGACCATTTTCGTCTGCACGCCCTACATGGACGAGGCCGAGCGCTGCAACCAGGTGGGGCTGATCTACAAAGGGCGCTTGATCGCCCATGACACACCGGCCGGCATCAAGAGAATGGTGCCTGGCCATCTGCTGGAATTCAAGCCGGCTAAATTCGTACCCGCCCGCGACCTGATGAGCGGCCTGCCCGGTGTGCTGGAGGTGCAAACCTACGGCGCCCTGTTGCATATCTTCGTCGAGGATGCGGAGCACGGCCGCCGGACGATCGAAAAAACTCTCGGGGCCCAGGGGCTGGAATGGAGTGGGATGCGGGTCATCGAGCCACGCATGGAGGAAGCCTTCATCAGCCTGGTGAGCCGTCAGGAGGCAAAAGACCATGACCAGTGAACCAGCGAATCCCGCCCAGACTTCCGTCTCGCGCGGCAACGACCCCGTGGTCGCCGATGAACTGACCAAACGCTTCGGCAATTTCACCGCCGTTGACCGGGTTAGCTTCCGCATCCGCCCCGGTGAGGTGTTCGGCTGGCTGGGCCCCAACGGGGCCGGCAAGACCACCACGATCCGTATGATGCTGGGGCTGATCCAGCCCACCAGCGGCACGTTGAGCGTGCTGGGCTTCAACCCCGTAACCCAGGCCAAGACCATGCAGGCCCACGTGGGCTACATGTCGCAGCTCTTCACCCTCTACAACGACCTGACCGCCCGCGAGAACATCCGCTTCTACGGGCGCGTCTACGGGTTGAAACGGGCTGACCAGGCCCGCCGGCAAGAGGAGATCCTGCAGATGGCCGGGCTGGAGGGCCGCGAAGACACGCTCACCGCCAACTTGTCCGGCGGCTGGAAACAACGCCTTGCGCTGGGTTGCGCCATTGTCCACAATCCGCAGGTGGTTTTCCTTGATGAGCCGACCGCTGGTGTGGACCCGATCAGCCGGCGCGAGTTCTGGGGACTGATCTACGCCATGGCCAAGAAGGGCACCACGGTGCTGGTCACCACGCATTACATGGACGAGGCTGAGCTTTGCCAGCGGGTAGGCTTCATCAACCAGGGCCGTCTGGTGGCAATCGGTACGCCCGATGAACTGAAGCAGAACCGCATGCACGGGCAGGTGCTCGAGATCAGCACCCCTGAACCTGACCGGGCCATCCGACTGCTAAAGGAAGCCCAGGCAGCAGGCCGCCTGCCGCTGGAGGAAGTGGCTCTTTATGGGGCACAGATCCATGTTGTGGTGCCCGAGGCTGAGGCCTACCGCAACCCCGTCCGCAAGTTGCTGGAGACGGGTCAGGTGCCGGTCAGCAGCCTGGAATGGATCGTGCCTACCCTGGAGGACGTGTTCATCTCAACCATCCGCGTCTCGGAGAACGGGAATGAACTGAAATGAGTAAAAAGGAGAACGAAATGACCATGAAACGTTTGGCTCACGGAATGATGCTGATCATCTTTTTGTTCATCAGCGGGTGCAGCAGCTCGAGCAGCACCACCAGCACAGAGTTGACGGGCTCGGGTACCACCTCCATCACCATTATCCAGGTGGCGCCAGAGATCAGCGGTATGATCACCCAAATCAATGTTGCCCAGGGGGATGCCGTCCAGGCCGGGGATGTACTGTTCACGCTGGACGATCAGCTCCTGCAGGACCAAGTCGACCAGGCCAATGCTGCTGTGCAGGCTGCTCAGGCTAACTTGGACCTGGCACAAAGCAAGCAGGCCAGCGCCCAGGCCCAGTATGATCTGGCCGTGCAGGCGGCCCGCCAGCAGAGCCAATCATCCTATCTGTCCTCATGGAAATCAACTCCGCCCGAAAATGTCACCTTGCCGGGCTGGTATTTTGGCAAGGATGAGCAGGTGGCGGCGCTGCAGACCCTGGTGACGAGCGCAACGAATAACCTGGATGACCAGCAGGCCAACCTTGCCACGGTATTGGCAGATGCCAGCAACCAGGACTTCGTCAGTGTCGAAAAGCGACTGGCCCAGGCCGAACAGGCCTACACCATTGCCCAGGCCACGCTCAATGATGCCAAGGCCGCCAGGGACACCACCGATCTCCAGGATGCTGCCCAGAAAGACCTCGATTCGGCCACATCGGAACTGGATGCGGCCCGCGCTGCCTACAATACGATGCTCTCGAGCGATGCCGCCAGCCGGGTGCTGAAAGCACGGGCCAACCTGGCAGTGGCCCGGGACCGCCTGAACAATACTCAGCTGGCGCTTGACCGGTTCCAGACCGGCGACCAGTCTCTGCAGGTGACGGTCGCCAGGACCGCCCTTGACCAGGCCAAGAACGGAGTCTCTGCCGCACAGGCTAGCCTGTCCCAGGCACAAGCTGCCCAGCAGATGGCGCAAAACCAGCTCGCCCGGGCCACGGTCAAAACCCCCATCTCCGGTACCGTGCTTGACCTGCCGATAAACGCCGGTGAAGTGGCAGCAGCGGGCGCCACTGTGGTGGAAGTGGGGGACCTTGATCAGGTTATACTGGATCTGTACATCCCCGAGAATCTGTACGGGCGCGTCAAGCTGGGTCAGCAGGCCAATATCTCCGTGGATTCCTTCCCGGGCAAGACCTTCAACGGAACAATCACCTACATCTCCGACCAGGCCGAGTTCACCCCGCGCACGGTGCAGACCGTGGAAAGCCGCAGCACCACCGTCTACAAGGTGGAGATCACCCTGCCCAACCCGGAGCATGACCTGAAGCCCGGCATGCCAGCCGACGCGACCATCCTTACCCCGTGAGGAAAAATGTGGCCGCATAATTGAGGCCTATCAAGGTCGCTTCTTATTACCAAATACAAAGAATTTTTTGGGGGATGAAACCTGCCCAGATACATGGGGGTGGGAATGCTCTGTATACCTGGGGTATACTCAGCAATCAAAACCCGACCAGAACAACCCCGTACGCTTTAAACTGCCCCCTTTTTCAACTCAAAAGGGTCTTACCATCAACAAGTAATCGGAATTTCCACCGCGAGTGAGCCTGTCGGGTTGATCCGATCTCATACAGGTATTAAAAATGAAAAACACAGCCTTCCCCCGTCTGTTATCGCCAGGATCTATCGCGGGTATCCCCGTCCGCAATCGCATCGTCATGCCGGCCATGGGAACGAATATGGCGGATGGCGGTTTTGTCAACGATGCCATCCTCAATCATTACGCTGAAAGAGCCAAAGGAGGAGTCGGCTTGATTATCGTTGAGGTTACCTGTGTGGATACACCACTCGGGCTGAATACTTCCCGGATGCTCGTTATCGACGATGATAAATATATCACCGGCTTCCGGCGTTTGACGGATGCCATCCATGCTCACGGAGCAAAATGCATGCTGCAGATCAGCCACACTGGCAGAGGTGCAAAGAGCAAGATCATTGGGACGCAGCCTGTCGGGCCATCTGAGGCCAAAAAGCCGTTTGATTTTCTGGTCGGATTTGAGGGCGAAACACCCCGCGCCCTCTCTATCCAGGAGATCCAACGCATCGAGGATAAATATGCTGAAGCGGCGCTGCGGGCAAAGCAGGCTGGCTTTGACGGGGTGGAAGTGCATGCCACCGGCTACTATCTGGTGGCGCAGTTCTTTTCAAAGACAGCCAATCTCCGCACAGACGAATACGGCGGCAGCGCCAGAAAGAGAGCCCGTTTTGCGCTGAACATCATTCGCAAGATCCAGGAAAAAGCGGGCAAAGATTTCCCAATCATCTTCAAGCTAAGCGTTTTGGAGATTGGGCAGTATGGCGGAGTTTCGATCCTGGACGGATTGCTGAACTGCCGTTTGCTGGAGCAGGCAGGCGTGGGTGGTATCGAGGTGCTGGCAGGCGCCTGGAGCACCCGTCCCGGCAGGTTTGACCGACCAGACTCCGGCCAGGCCAAAGGGCTGACCTTTCCGATCCTGCGGATCATGCGGCTGGCGGGCATCCGGCTGCCGCTGATCGGTGGAGGCAGAACCTTTGAGCCGCACTTGGCTGAACGAGCGCTCCGGCACGGCTGGGCTGATTTCATCTTTATGGGACGAGGATTACTGACGCAGCCCAATCTGCCTTGCATGATCGCCGATGGCACCTGGCAGGCGGCCAGACCGTGCATTGGCTGCGGCGAATGCATCGACGGCCAGTTGCAGCGCGACGAGCGCATCACCTGTTCAGGCAATCCTGTGATCGGGAATGGCGGCAACGATTACGCCATCCCACTTGCACAGCACCCAAAAAAGGTTTTTGTGATTGGCGGGGGGCCGGCCGGTGTGGAAGCTGCCCGTATTGCAGCGATGCGCGGGCATACCGTGACCTTGTTTGAGAAGAGTGAAAGGGTAGGCGGCCAGATCTACCTTGCTGTGGTGCCTCCATACAAAGGTAACCTGGAATTGCTGCTCGCTTACATGGAAAGGCAGTTGATCCTGACCGGAGTTAAGGTGGTTCTCAAAACCGAAATGATCGCAGAACAGATCATCGCTCAAAGGCCAGATGTTGTGGTATGTGCCACCGGGCTTACCCCGGCACGTCCTCCCATTCCAGGCATTGACCGGCCTATGGTGATGGATGTGACCCAGGCATTGGCCGGCACACCGGTGGGTAAGCGAGTTGTCATTATCGGCGGGGGCGAGGCCGGTTGCGAGACAGCGCAGTGGCTAGTGGAAAAAGGGAAAAAGGTGATCATCGTGGAGATGCTGGATGAACTTGCAGCTAAGATGGTTGCTACCAGCCGTACCATCCTGCTGGCGCACTTGCAGCGGCTGCGCGTCAAGATCTATACATCCCACAGATGCCTGGAGATCAAAGACGGCAGCGTGATCATCGCCGATGCAAAAGGTCTGACCGAGGAGATTCGAGCAGACACCGTCTTGGTCGCCACTGGCGCCAGGAAAAATGATGCGCTCTATACCCGGCTGCTGGGCAAGGTGCCAGAGTTGTATGCGGTGGGAGATTGCCTCGGGCCAGCGAATGTGCGACAAGCCGTTTCCACTGGGTACTATACGGGGCTGAAAGTATGATCCCATATTGAGCTATATCGACCACAAAAGAATCCTTACCCCCTCTTAAAATTCTGTATCCGTATATAACGTACCCCCTTGGGGGCA
>DASVKG010000149.1:0-4069 GCA_036385495.1 Anaerolineales bacterium
TGATCATGCCGATGTATACGGCGGTGGAAAGTCGGAGGAGAAATTTGCAGAAGCCCTGGATATGAATCCTGCTTTGCGGGATAAGATGATCTTGCAGACCAAATGCGGTATTCGCAAAGGCTACTATGATTTTTCCAGAGAGCACATTTTGGAAGCGGTGGATGGCAGCCTGAAGCGGCTGAGAACCGACCATATTGAAGTGCTCCTGCTGCACCGCCCGGACACCCTGATGGAACCGGAAGAGGTTGCGGAGGCGTTTACGATCCTGGAAAACAGCGGCAAGGTTAGATATTTCGGGGTCAGCAACCAGAACCAGATGCAGATTGAGCTGTTAAGTAAATTCCTCAAGCAGAAAATCATCTTTAACCAGCTTCAGTTCAGCATCACCAATACCGGCATGGTTGATTCAGGGCTCAATGTAAACATGGAGATCGATCCATCCATTGATCGAGATGGCAGCATTCTGGAATACTGCCGCCTGAAGGAAATTACCATTCAACCCTGGTCTCCGTTTCAATATGGCTTTTTTGAAGGTGTTTTCCTGAATAACGACAAATTCCCCGAACTTAACCAAAGAATTAACGCCCTTGCAACGGCCAAAGGTGTGTCCAATACAGCCATTGCCATCGCGTGGATTCTTCGACATCCTGCACGCATGCAGCCAATTGTCGGTACTACCAACCCGGACCGGGTAAAGGACATCTGCAAAGCATCAGACATAAACCTCTCTCGCGAGGAGTGGTATGAGATATACCTGGCGGCAGGGAATAAACTGCCCTGACCGGATTAAATAAACAAACAAAATCAAGGAGTGAATATCATGGTTAATGTAAAAGGAAAATGGGCACTTGTAACCGGCGCAAGCAGAGGCGTGGGATACCAAATAGCCATATTTATGGCCCAACACGGATGCAATCTTGTATTACACAGTCGAAGCTTGGAGCATACCCGGAAGTTGGAGGAAGAAGTCAGGGCACTCGGCGTAGATGCATACCGCGTAAAGGCAGAGCTTTCCAATCATGATGAAGTCGTATCCATGTTGGATGAAATCGAAGCAAAGGGAACTGCGATCGATATTGTTTTCAACAACGCGGCCATACAAGTGACTTACCGTACTGATTACTGGAAGACACCGGTTGAAGATTTTGATATTAGTTTCCGTACCAACCTTGTTGCTGTAACCACTATTTGTTACCGCTTGATCCCCAAGATGATTGAGCGAGGATTTGGGCGGGTCATCAATGTCACTAGCGGCATCAAGAATCAGCCGGAACAGGCTGCCTACTCTACCAGCAAGGCCGCTCTGGATAAGTTCACAACGGACCTGGGTTACAAACTGGAAGGCAGCAACGTAATGATCAACCTGACCGATCCGGGCTGGTGCCGGACGGATTTGGGTGGGCCACGAGCACCGAATGCTGTGGAAAGTTGCATTCCAGGGATAACTGTAGGTGCATTTGTAGATCATAAAAAAAGCGGGCGATTTTATCCTGCGCAGGATTTTACAGACATGTCCCTGGAAGCCGCGGTGGTGCTTGCAGAAAAGATGTAATTAGCGGGTGCTATTAACTGTCTTATAATTGGCAAAACTTTTTAGGGCATGCTAAAACGATAGGTTGCCCAAGGGAATGATCCAAGATTTTAGGAGGAACGCATGACAACTTCATCAAGTTCCCTTGCAGCCACGCCCCCAATGGGCTGGAATTCCTGGAACATGTTCGGGCCGAACCTCAACGAGGAGGCCATCCGAGGAGCGGCGGAGGCGATCGTCTCATCGGGGCTCAAGGATTGCGGCTACGAGTACGTTGTCATCGACGACTGCTGGTCCGAGAAGGGCGGCCGCGGCCGGAAGCTGGAGCTGGTGCCCGATCCGAAGAAATTCCCTAACGGCATCAAAGCCCTGGCTGATTACGTCCACAGCCTGGGGCTCAAGATCGGCATCTACTCCGACGCTGCCGACCTGACCTGCGGCAGCCACCCCGGCAGTTATGGGTTCGAGGAGGAGGATGCGCAGTTGTGGGCCTCATGGGGTATCGATTTCCTCAAGTACGATTACTGCAACGCCCCATCCGACCAGGCCGCCGCCATCCAGCGCTACACACGCATGGGCGAGGCACTGCGCAAGACCGGGCACGAGTTCCTCTTCTCGCTGTGCGAATGGGGCGGCCGGAATCCACACCTGTGGGGCCGCAAGGTGGGTGGACATATGTGGCGGGTATCGGGAGATTTATTTGACAGCTGGGTAAACATCTGGATGCCAACCTGGAATGCGTACACCATCGGTGTTGATACTTCCATCGACATCGCCGCCGACCTGGCCGAGTACGGCGGTCCGGGCGGCTGGAACGATCTGGATATGCTGGTGGTGGGACTGAAAGGCAAGGGACAGGTCACAGGAGGGGGGTTGTCGTTCCTCGAGTACCAGACCCACATGTCCGTGTGGTGCATGGCCTGTTCGCCGCTGATGATCGGCTGCGATCTCCGGAAAATGGACCAGGAGACCGTCTCCCTGCTGACGAACCGGGAAGTCCTGGCTGTCAACCAGGATGCGCTGGGCATTCCCGCCCGGCGGGTGAGACGCTACGGGACCGGCGAGGTCTGGAAAAAACCGCTGGCCGACGGCTCCCTGGCGGTCATGCTGATCAACCGCGGCTCTTCGGGCTGCGATATTCCCCTGAAGGCAGGCGATATCGGTCTGCTGGATGAGCCGAAGCAGGTGCGCAACCTGTGGAGTCAGGAGGAGATCGCCGATTTCAAGGCGGAACTGACCCTGCGTGTCCAGCCGCACGAGACAATGTTGTTGAAAGCCATTAAGTAGCATAGGCGAATTATGAGAAAACGTCAAATCACAATCGTTATGCTTCTCCTATCGTTGGGCTTGTTTCTGCATGCCTGCGGGCCAGGGCAAGTATCCAAACTACCCCCCTTACCTACGTCAACCAAAACGCCTATTTCATTTAATACACCTCATCTCCAGCTAACGCCTACGAGCCCAGCCAGCACCATAACCATGAATTGCAGCGATGGGGCTTTGATTAATGCTGGTGACTATCAGGCCCAAAACAATACATGGGGGAAAGGCAATATCAGTGGTTGGTCTCAATGTATAGGAATTGGAATGGGGTCTGACGGGGCGCTTCTTGGACGCTGGACCTGGGATTGGTTGAATTCAGGTACTAACGTCAAGGCATATCCAGAGATCATTTTTGGCCAGAAACCAGGCACTATGACAACCTCACAGGTTATGCCGATCAAGATCAGCGACATTGGTGCTGCGACTGTTTCCTATGATATCTCTTCAACGTATACTGGAAGTGGGAATGTGGCTTTTGACCTCTGGCTGACCAATACGCCCAATCCCGCCTCATGGGGAGTGCCACCGATTACCCATGAGATCATGATCTGGCTCGATAGACAAGGTGCGATGACCCCAGGCGGCGCTTTTCGCGAGCGGGTGAATCTTGACGGCACCACCTATGCGGTATATGTTGGTGATAACTGGGGTCAAGGCTGGAGATTAATCGCCTTTGTGAGCGCAGAATCGCGGCTGGGGGTCGGGACTCTGGACCTGGGCAATTTTCTTTCGTACATGCGAGAAAAAAACCTTGTGACAGGTGATGAGTATCTTGCGTCCATCGAGTTTGGGAATGAAGTTGCCGGTGGCACTGGTGAAACCGTTGTCAAAAGATACATGGTTTCTATTCAAAAAAAGTAAACTATGAAATCCATAATTTCAGTTGATGTCCTTACCTGGCTTGGCGGCCTGGCTGAACAGACTTTTCTAAAAGCATTTTTAGTATTAATGCTACTGAACGGGTTCATCGATCTCGCCTTGATCCGCAATCTGGATTCGATGACTGCGAAATATGCCCTGGGAGGCGGCCTGGCAGCCTGCGTGTTTCTGGCTTGGGTGTTTCTTCTGTGGAAGACGGAGCCGCCGATCTTGCCGCGCAGCATACTTGGTGTGGTCCCCCTTTTAACCGGGATTGGGGCGTTCCTGGTGACGGGAAATTGGATGTGGTGGTTGATCGTGATCATTGGGTATGTGGGGTGGGTTATCTGGCTGGTT
>DASVKG010000150.1:0-33179 GCA_036385495.1 Anaerolineales bacterium
GGTGCATCCTTGTCCTTGTTAATGGCCACGATAAAGTCTGATTTCTTCATCCCAGCGATATGCTGGATCGCTCCGGAGATTCCGCACGCCACGTACAGCCTGGGAGCCACGGTTTGACCGCTGCTCCCGACCTGACGGGTATGTTCCACCCAGCCAGCATCCACCACCGGACGGGTTGCGCCCAGTTCCCCTCCAAGTGCCCTGGCCAGTGCCGCAATCGTTTCCACGTTTTCCTTTTTCCCAATGCCGCGCCCGGCGCTGATAATCACCTCGGCCTTGGCGAGGTCCACATCCTTCTTCTCTGCGGCTTCGTAACCGATGAATTCAACCCGAGGGGTAACCCCATCCAAGGCAATGCGTTCGAATTGGGGGGACACACGGTCTTGATCCTGGGGAGTAAAGGCTCCAGCCTGGATGGTCAGGACTGCCTGCGCAGTCTTCGGCGTCAGGAGCCTGCGCATCTTGGAATTGCAGGAGGAGACCTCGAACTTGCCTTGCATCCCATCCATCACCCCGACAATTTCCGAGATCTGGGTAACTTTGAGGGCGGCTGCCACGCGGGGCGCAAGATCCCAACCATATGAGGAGTGGACAAAAACGATATAGTCGGGATGTTCCTTCTGCACGGTTTCCAAAACCAGTTGCTTGTGGACATCCGGGTTGTATTCGCCATAAACCCCAGCGTCGGCAAGATAGAGCTTGCCGCCGAAATTCGGCGCTTCTGCTTCCGAGCCGATCAGCAGCATGACCTTATCTACACCGAGCCGGTCGGCAAAGGCCAGCAGTTCATAGGTAGATGCAAGTAATTTCCCCCGCTGGTACTCGCAAACAAGCAAAGCTTTCAAAGGATGGTCTCCCATGTGCGTTACCTCAGCACCTTAGTCTTTTCTTTCAGAATTACCACCAGTTTATCGGCACTATCATTAACATCTCCCTCAAGCACGAGGGCGCGCCCCTTCTTCTCGGGTGGATACATCCTCTCGGTAATCGTGAGACTTTCTTCGCTCAGGAAGGCAGAGATCGGAAAAGCAAGTAACTCCTTTTGCCTGGCTTTCATGATATTCGGGAGGGTCGGATAGCGTGGATTATTCAGACCAAGCTGGCAAGTCACCACAGCCGGAAGCTTGAATTTTACTATGCCCCGCATGCCTCCATCCAGTTCCCGCCTGCCAGTCACGACGTCGCCGTTCAATTCAAAGCCCACCAGTGTTGTAGCACAAGCTATACCGAGCAATTCTGCCAGGGTCACCCCCACCTGCGCTGAGCCCCGATCCTGAGACTGCAAGCCGGTAAAAATCAGGTCAAAATTCTTTTCCCGCGCGAAAGCAGCGATAACGGACGCCACCTGCCAGGGGTCTTTCTGCCAGGGGTAATCATCCTTAATGTGAACGCCCCGGTCGCCTCCCATAGCCATCCCCTTTTTAATGACCTCCACGACCCGGTCGGGACCGATCGATAGAATTGTGATATCCGCCTGACTCCCCACTTGCTCTTTCACGCGGATGGCCTGTTCGAGGGCGAATTCGTCGTACTCGTTCATTCTAAAAGCGAGGTCTTGTTCATCGTACCAGATCCCTTGGCTGTTCACCTTGAACCTGGATTCCATATCAGGCACTTGCTTTATGCAAACCAGCATCTTCATGTTACTTCTCCACAATTTTGATCGAGCAGCACCTGCATGGGTGTTTGTCCAACTTCAGGATGGAGGGATTATATCCACGTTGGCTCGGTGTAGGTTCCGAACACATCCCTCATCACATCCACGATCTCTCCCAATGTGGCATAGGCCCGGACAGCGTTGAGCAAATGCGGCATGGTGTTATCCGTTCCCAAACAGGCGACACGAAGGTGGTCGAGCGCCTGCCCCACCCGCCCATTGTCGCGTTCGCGGCGGATCTTTTGCAGGCGGTCCACCTGGCGAGAATAACCGACCGGGTCAAATTCCAAGAGTGGGATAGGGATGGGTTTTTTGTCCACGTAATCATTCACGCCGACAATGGTACGGGTATGGTCATCAATTTCACACTGGTAGGTATAGGCCGCGTCGGCGATCTCTCTTTGGAAGAAGCCCTTTTCAATTGCGGGCAGCACGCCGCCCAAATCCTCGATCCGCCGGAAATAATCCCGCGACTGGGTTTCGAGGCGGTTAGTCAGTGCCTCGACGAAATAAGAGCCACCAAGCGGGTCCACCGTGTTCGCCACACCAGACTCGGCTGCGATCACCTGCTGAGTGCGCAGGGCAATCGTCACGGCTTTCTCTGAAGGAAGAGCCAGGGCCTCATCCATCGAATTTGTATGCAGGGATTGAGTGCCGCCCAGCACAGCTGCAAGCGCCTGAATGGCAACCCGTACGACATTGTTCTCGGGCTGCTGGGCAGTGAGGGTCATACCAGCAGTCTGGGTATGGAAGCGAAGCAGCCAAGAGAGAGGGTTCTTTGCTTTGAATGTCTTACGCATTTCCTGAGCCCAAATTCGTCGGGCGGCGCGATATTTGGCTATCTCTTCAAAAAAATCATTGTGGGCGTTAAAGAAGAAAGAGAGTCGGGGAGCGAACTCGTCCACATCCATACCGCGGGCGATCCCCCAGCGCACATATTCCATTCCGTCGACCAGGGTGAAAGCGAGTTCCTGGGCAGCGGTGCTGCCTGCCTCGCGGATGTGGTAGCCGGAAATGGATATGGTGTTCCACTGTGGGGCATGCTGAGAGCCATATTCCATTGTATCCACAACCAACCGCATCGATGGTTCAGGTGGAAAAATATATTCCTTCTGCGCAGTGTATTCCTTGAGAATGTCATTCTGAAGCGTGCCGCGCAGTTGATCCTGTGAGGCACCCTGCTTTTCAGCCACGGCTATGTACATTGCCCACAGGATAGCAGCCGGCGAGTTGATGGTCATCGAGGTGGAGACATCTCCCAGCGGGATATCGGCCAGCAAGATTTCCATGTCTCTCAACGAGCTCACCGCTACACCGCATTTACCGAACTCGCCCAAAGCCTGTGGGGCATCGGAATCAAAGCCCATCAGGGTTGGAAGGTCAAATGCAATCGAGAGTCCGCCAGTCCCCTGCTCGAGCAAATATTTGAAGCGGGCGTTGGACTCTTCTGCCGAGCCGAAACCTGCGAACTGGCGCATGGTCCACAATCTGCCACGGTGGCCGGTGGCGTGGACAGCACGTGTATATGGGTATTCCCCCGGCAGACCGAGTTCGTCAAGATAGTTAAAATCAGACAAATCGAGCGGCGTGTAGAGACGATTCACCTCATCTGAGGAGGCCGTGATGAATTTTTCCTGCCGCTCAGGAGCGCGCTTGAGAGTGTCTGCAAGGGTAGATTTCTCCCATTGAAATAGTGCCTCCTGGAGGCCGGTCTTGCTTTTTTTATCAGACATTCATTTCTCCTACAAAGGTCTTCCTCAGGAGCCGATAGCCAGGTCCTTAAGGGCATCCACGGCTACGAAAGTTTTAAGGTCGTCGTCGTACCGCACATGAGAAACAGCGAAATCCGGGTCGTGGACGTAAAAGAGCCAGGCATTTTCTTTCGCCAGGGAAGTGAGGAGAGCCTTCTTCTCATCAATGAGTAATTCGGGGAAGCGATCATACCCCATGCTGATGGGCAAATGAACCCAGAACCTACCGGGAATAAGGTCCGATGCATAAACAAGGCGATCGCTACCGAAACGAAGGTCAGAGCATAATAAACCCGGAGTATGACCATCGCTCCGAAAAAAATGAAGTTCGAATTCGTCGAATGACAGACTCTGACCTTTCATTATCAGGACCAGGCGCTGACTCTGCACCAATTTTTGCTGAAGAAAAGGAATGAAAGAGGCCCGGTCGCGCGGGTGGGGATGGGTGGCGCGTTCCCATGCCTCTTCACTCACATAGTATTTGGCGTTGGGGAAAAGCAGGTCGGGTTCCCTGCCTTCCTGCCAAAAGCTGAGCAGCCCACCGGCATGGTCGAAGTGAAGGTGCGAACAAAAGATATGGGTGACGTCTGCCGGGGAAATCCCTTTTTGAGCCAATGACTGCAAGAGCATGTGCCCGGGTTCAAAAACACCATAACGTTCACGAAGCTTGGGTTCCATATAAGCGCCAATGCCGGTCTCAAAAAGGATCGTTTCTTTTTGCGTGATCACCAATAAAGCACGCGTAGCCATGCTGATACGGTTCTGTTCGTCGGTGGGCAACCAGCGCCCCCAGACCGCCTTGGCCGCGTTCCCAAACATGGCTCCTCCGTCCAACTTGAAAGCATTACTGAGCACACTGTACAGCTGCATCGTTACCGGGATATCCTTTCCGCGATAATTTCCGACAGATCGCGGACATGGAGTTTTCCTTCCATTCCGCCGGTCTTGATCCCATCCTCAAACATGGTGAGGCAGAAGGGGCAATTGGAAACCAGGAGCGGGGTACCAGCAGCCTGGGCCATTTTCACGCGCTCCACATTGATGCGCCGCCCCAGCTTTTCCTCAGCCAGGACGCGGCCACCGCCGCCACCGCAACAAAAACTATTAGCACCCGTTTTATCCATCTCCTTAATGCTCCCACCAGCTGCATGCAATACCCTGCGCGGCTCCTGGAAAATCCCTTTATATCTCCCGATATAGCACGAGTCGTGATAGGTGCAGTCGAACGATTGCGGATTTAGATGGAGGGCGCCTTCATTAATCAGCCGGTTTAGGAATGTTGAATAATGTTCGACTTCCACATCCAACCCCAAATCCCGATAATCCCGCCCCAAGGTATTGAAGCAGTGAGGGCAGGTGGTAACGATCCGTTTGACACCATACGATTTGATCTTCTTGATGTTTTCGGTTGCCATAAGTTGGTAAACATATTCGTTCCCGAGTTTTCGCTCAGGTTCACCGCAGCATTTTTCTTCTTTGCCAAGGATGCCAACTTTAATCCCGGCGGCATTGCAGATCTTAATAAAGTTGCGAGCCACGTCCTGATTTCTTTTATCAAAAGACGCATAGCAACCAGCAAAATAGAGAATATCCACCGCACTGCTGTCAGCCATCCGCTGCACATCCAAACCATTGGCCCAATCACCCCGATTGGCATAAGCCAAACCAAAGGGATTGCCATTGACCTCGGTGTTGTTAACAGCCGTCATTACTTCCCCGCCGGGGAATTCTCCCTGCATCAGAACCAAATGCCTTCTCATTTCCAATATTTTATTGACATGCTCGATGTCGGCCGGGCAGATTTCCTGACAGGCATAGCAGGTGGTGCAAGCCCAGAGGGCATCCTTGGTAACCGTATCGATCAGGTTGGCCTGGGGAGTGAAGAAGGCGACCTCCCCGATCTGCTGCACCACCTTCATCGGTGACAGCGGCTTGTCGGTGGCCCAGGCTGGACAACGGTCCTGACAGCGTTTGCAACTGGTACAGGCGTCCGCATCGAAGATATCCTTCCAGGTCAAGTCAGGGATAGTTGAAACGCCAAAGTGGTCAGTATCCGCAGCTTCCAGGTTAATCGTCGTGATACTTCCTTTCTCTCTCAAATCCGCGAAAAGATAATTTATGGGGGTGGTAAAGAGGTGGCGGAACTTGGTGAAAGGGATGATTGCGATAAGGCCCATCGCCAAGAAGAAGTGAACCCACCATAATACCTTATGGATCTCCCGCAGGGTAATTTCACTCAATCCCGATAAAAGACGGGCAACCAGGAGACCAACGGGAGAAAATTGGGCCAGATAGGGGTCCTGGGTGATTTCGGTGACGGCCATCCGAGCGCCTTCGATCAGATAGGCGGTCAGAAGGATGGCTATCAGAAGTCCATAAATGATGTAATCGTCTTTTGTTGTGACAAGTCCCTTGGGCTTATAAATAAATCGCCGCACAAGGAAGCCGGCCAACATGAGGATAACCACCGCACCGGCAATGTCGAGGATCAGCGAATAAAACAGGTAGAAGGTACCTTTAAGGAAATCGATGTGCAGGACCGGCTCGGAAAAATCAATCTGGGCCATGATCAGTAAGGTGCCGATAAAAAGCAGGAGTATCCCCCAGAACTGGAAGGCATGAGTAATACCAGGCGCCTTGACAAGCATTACTCTAAGCTGTGCGAGACCCCTCTCCACAAGCCGGACAACACGTGTAGGGAGATGGTCCAGACGCGCCAATGGCTTTCCTTTCCGGTAGACCTGGATCCGTCTGAAAAATCCGTAAAGAAATATCAGGGCGGTAATGGCAAAAAATATATACATGGGCAATATCACACCATGCCCCACGTTCCAATAGATCTCTCTCGTAAAATTCATGGTTTTTCTCCGCGAGTGTAATATAAATTATAGCGAGGGAATTTCCAGGATGGTTTTCAAAGATCAGGATAACAGTGCCCTTGAGATGATCAGCCGCTGCACTTCGCTTGTCCCTTCATAAATCTCGGTGATCTTTGCGTCCCGATACATGCGCTCCACCTCGTATTCGGTGACGTAACCGTAACCGCCATGAATCTGGATGGCTTCCTTGGTGACAAATATGGCGGTCTCAGAGGCATGCAATTTAGACATTGCCGACTCTGCAGCGTAAGGCTTTTTGTTCTCTTTGAGCCAGGCGGACCGGTATACTATGAGCCTGCTAGTTTCAATGCGAGTGTACATATCCGCCAGCTTGAACTGGATGGCCTGCAACTCGCTAATGGGGTGACCAAACTGCTTGCGTTCCTTGGAATAGGCCAACGACCGCTCGAAAGCTCCCTCCGCAATCCCCAGCGCCTGGGCAGCGATACCAATGCGGCCTCCGTTCAGAGTCTCCATAGCTATCTTAAATCCCTGCCCTTCACTGCCCAGCAGGTTTTCGGCGGGAACCCGCAGATGGTTAATGGCGAAGGTAGTGGTGTAGCTGCCGCGGATTCCCATTTTATTTTCATTTCTCAGAATCTCCACTCCGTCTGAGGCCAGATCGACAATAAAGGCAGAGATACCCTTGTGCTTCAAGCTCCTGTCCATCGAGGCGAACAAGATCCCGGTGCCGCGAAAGCCGCCATTGGTAACGAAGATTTTGCTGCCATTAATCACATAATCGTCCCCATCTTTCTGGTATGTGGTTGCCAATCCCGCTACGTCGCTGCCTGCCTCCGGTTCTGTGAGCAGGAACGAACCAATTTTTTCACCTGCTGCAAGAGGAGGCAGGAATTTCTTTTTCTGTTCTTCGGTACCAAAATGAAGGATGGGATCGCAGGCCAGGGAGGTGTGTGCGGAAATCAGGACTCCGCTGGATGCACATGCCTTGGACACCTCTTCCACCACAATAACATACGAGAGAATATCGAGCCCTGCGCCGCCGTAAGCCTCCGGCAGAAAACTGCCCAGAAAGCCCATCGCGCTCATCTTCCGTACCAATTCATCCGGAATTTTGTGATTTTCATCAATCTGAATGGCAAGCGGTTTGACTTCCTTATTCACGAAATCGCAAAGGGTGCTTTGCAGTACCTTGTGATCCTGGCTCAATTCAAAATCCATGAAGATTCTCCTTGCGGTTTTGGATCATATGCAAATTCTTCACAGCCTGTCTTCGAGCCGGCTTACCGGCCTTTGAACTCTGCTTTCCTTTTCGAGATGAAGGCCTGCATGCCCTCTTTCTGGTCTTCTGTCGCAAACAGTGTGGCGAACAGGGAACTTTCGTAGCGGAGACCATCTTCCTTTGGCATATTCAATCCATTAACAATGGCATCTTTTGCGCTTGCCACTGCAACCATTCCATTGCGAGCAATCAATTGGGCGATCTCCATCACTTTGGCAGTCAGCTCTTCAGCCGGGTAGACTTCGTTGACGATCCCCCATTCCCGGGCCTGCTGAGCTGAAAGCAGCCTGCCGCTGAAAATCAATTCCCTGGCCTTATTGGGACCGATCAGCCTTGCCAGGTTCTGTGTGCCACCGAAGCCGGGGATCACTCCGAGGGTCACTTCCGGCAAGCCGAGTTTGGCTTTCTCCGAGGCATAAATAAAATCGCAAGCCAGGGCAAGTTCCAACCCGCCGCCCAAGGCATAGCCGTTGACTGCTGCGATGACGGGTTTGTTCATTTTTTCGACATACGCAATCACCTGCTGGCCATTGCGGGCAAATGCCCGCGCGGCCAGGGGAGGCATATCCGCCATTTCCTTGATATCGCCCCCTGCTACAAATGCCTTTTCCCCTGCACCGGTGATGACAATCACTTTCACGATGGGGTCCTGCTCCAAATCTCGCAGAGCATCTCCCAATGAAGCTATTACTTCAGAATTCAGAGCATTCAGACTGTCCGGGCGGTTGATCTTCAACCAACCAATTTTGTCGGTTCTTTCGAACAGGATATTTTTATATTCCAAAATAAGCTCCTCTCAAACACTCGATCTGGCTGACTAACAGGAATCAATTTTGGGCCGAGGCGTTATGTTTCCAGGTGTGTTTTTTTCCTGGTTAGTATGTGTAAAAGCCGCGACCAGACTTCCTCCCAAGATAACCAGCGTTCACCATCTTAACCAACAGCGGACAGGGACGGAACTTTGGATCCTTAAAGCCCTCATAAAGGACGGAGATGATTGCCAGAACAGTATCGAGACCGATCAAGTCTGCCAACGCCAAAGGCCCCATCGGATGGTTGGTGCCTAGTTTCATCCCCTTATCGATATCTTCGGCAGTGGCGATCCCTTCATAGAGAGCGAAAACAGCCTCGTTAATCATGGGCATTAATACCCGGTTGACAATAAAGCCCGGATAATCCTGGGAAACAGCCATCACCTTCCCCAATTTGTCCACCAGACCGGCGATTGTCTGAAAGGTTTCATCGCTCGTTACCAGTCCCCTGATCACCTCCACCAACTGCATGACGGGCACGGGGTTCATGAAGTGCATGCCAATCACTTTGTCAGGCCTTTTGGTAACAGCGGCAATCCTCGTGATAGAAATAGACGAAGTGTTAGAGGCCAGGATAGCATCCGTGTTCACGGTTTCGTCCAGTTGGCGAAACAGGTTAAATTTCAAGGATTCGTTCTCATTGACAGCCTCGATAATAAGATCACAAGCCGAAAAGTCACCCATCGCTTTCGCCATGACGATCCGGTCCATTATCGGTTGAATGCTGCCCGGGTCTATGACACCTTTTTTCGCCTGTCTATCCAGGTTTTGCCGGATGGTTTTTTGCGCCTTTTCAAGTTGTATTGCAGAAATGTCGAATAACACTACCTGATAACCGTACTGAGCAAAGACATGCGCGACACCATTCCCCATTTGACCGGCACCCAAAACACCAACGCTTTTGACCATGTCTCTCTCCTCATCTGACCAAATAAATTAATCCAAACAAAGTGTGTGTTTCCACCCACTGAAATCCACACTTTTAATTGACGTTAGTTAAACCCTTTCAAAGATCGCAGCAACTGCCTCGCCACCACCGATGCAAAGTGTAGCCAAACCATAGCGAACCTGACGCTTATGCAACTCCCTGACCAGGGTTGCCACAAGCCGGCCTCCACTGGCGCCGATAGGGTGACCGAGGGCAACCGCACCGCCGTTGACATTCACTCGCAGCGGGTCAAGCTCCAACTGCTTAATGGCAATCATGGCAACGGCAGCGAATGCCTCGTTGATCTCAAACAGGTCAATGTCGGAAATCTTAATTCCCGCTTTAGCGCAGACCGCCTCAATTGCTCCCACCGGAGCATCCGGAAACAAGTCGGGGGACAGGCTCCAGGTAGAGTAGGCGACCAGCCGGGCACGCGGTTTGAGGCTGTACTTCTTGAGGGCAGCCTCGCCGACCAATAGGGACAAAGCTGCGCCATCGTTGATTGTCGAGGCATTGCCTGCCGTGACGGTCCCTTCCTTGGTGAATGCTGGGCGGAGCTGCTTCAGTTTTTCGAAATCAACCTTGAATGGTTCTTCATCATCCGCGATAACTTCCTCGCCCTTTTTGCTTTCCTTAACCACGGGGACAATCTCGTCCTTGAAGATCCCCTCTTTGACCGCTTTCTGAGCCAACTGATAGGACCGGATGGCGAAATCATCCTGTGCTTCGCGGCTGAAGCCATAATGTAATGCGGAGGCGTCGGCAATTTCGCCCATATGCCTGCCGGTATAAGGGTCCTGCAAACCATCGTAGACCATAAGGTCCAGAATTTCGCCGTGTCCCATACGGTAGCCAAAGCGCGCTTTTTTCAGGACAAACGGAGCCAACGACATGTTCTCCATCCCGCCAGCAATCACAACCTCCGAGTCGCCCAGGGCGATTGATCCAGCTCCCAGCATAATCGCCTTCAAGCCGCTGCCGCAGACCTTGTTGATGGTCATGGCGTGGACATTATCCGGAAGACCAGCGTAGCGCATGGCCTGCCGCGCAGGAGCCTGCCCGGCTCCACCGGACAGAACCTGCCCAATAATGACCTCGTTAATTGCTGCCGGGTCAAGATCTGCCCGTTCCGAAAGCATTTTTATCACTGTCCCCCCCAAATGCGGAGCTTCAACATCTGATAATGCACCACCGAAAGAACCAAACGGAGTTCTTAATGATTCTATTACATAGATGTCTTTCATTTATACCTCCGACTTTAATTCTGGCTGACAGCAAGATCAGGGTTGAGGTATTATGGGATGATCAGCAGCAGGGGGGAAATTCAAGCAGCGGGTTTAGCGATATTTAAGCACCTGGGAAGTACGAACCAATCGCTATTATACAACTCCGAGTAGACACAATTATACAACACTCCATATGAGCTTTTTGGATCTTTGTGAATACCGCTGAGAGAAAAGGAGAATCGTTATCCTATATAATTCATTATCCTCCTTTCCCAGGTTAAAACAACCAGTATAGCCGGTTGTTCGGCAAAATCCTACCGCAGAATTCGGTAAAATTTGCCGGTCGATAATTGACCTAATCCGCTCGATCATACAGTTGATACAAATAAACGCATCTGAGCCCACCCTGGGTTCCAATCGTGCTATACTTTTTGAGTTCTTCCCAATCTCTTGCATAAACTGGAGCAGTGCATGTCTGAGTCGCGTTTTTACCACATCTCAAAAGATGGTGCTTTTTCAAAAGTTGAAACCCTAGAAAATGCGCTGGAAGCCTTGAAAGGTGGAGGCTATATCTGGCTGGACTACAACCAACCCCAAAAAGAGGATCTTTCCGTGCTGATCGAACCGCTTGGACTGCATCCTCTATCAATTGAAGACTGTTTGGACGAATACCAGATCCCCAAGATGGAGGATTATTCCCACAACACGTTTATCCTGTTTAATGCATTTCACTATTCGCAGGGGATTCTTTCAGTGTCCGAGGTGGACGCTTTCCTCGGTGGGAATTTCCTGGTTACGGTCAGCAACCAAAACTCTCATAACCTGTCCCTTATGGAGAACATTCAACGCAGCGTAGAAAATGAGACTGAAAGCGCCAGGCATGGCCCTGCCTTCCTTTTGCATATCATCCTGGACCAGGTTGTGGATGAGAAATTCATGGCAATCGAAGCACTGGAGGAAAAACTCAACGAGGGCGAAGAAGTAATTTTATCCGACCTGGAGCACTTCGACCCCTCCGAATTGATGCATCTGCGCCGCGACCTCCTAGCGGTGCGCAAAAGCCTGTTCCACGAACGTGAGATCCTGGTAAAAATCTGCCGAATGGACAGCCCATTCATCCCGGATAAAGCCATCTTCGTATATCGCGATATATACGACCATCTGTCCAAGTTTTTCGAACTGACCGAGTCATACCGCGACCTGGTGACCAGCCTGATGGAAATGTATCTCTCCATGCTGAACAACAAGATGACCAAAGCAGCCAACGACACCAATATTACTGTCCGCAGGTTGACCCTGATCACCACCATCTTCATGCCGCTCACTTTACTGGCAGGGATCGGCGGGATGTCAGAATGGTCGATGATGACGGGAACGCAGAATTGGCGAATTGCCTATCCGGCTTTCCTGCTAGCATTGGTAGTATTGGGGGTGCTGAACTTTTTTGTCATCAAATGGCTAGAAAGACGCGGGAGCATTTAGTAATTGGAAGAGTGGAAATTTTAGGGGGTCGCTGCCCATTCCCCAATTACCATGGTTTCCCAGATACTATTCCGTTTAAGACAGAAATCATAAAAGTAGTCCCTAAATAATTTACCATTTTAGTCTCATAAAGGTGAATAAATTAGATAATCTTTTATTATTATGATAATTAAGATAAATATTGACTAATTATAAGAATAGTTATATAATCAATTCGTTCGGTGAATATTCACATTGGAGGAATGTACTACCCAGAAGTTTGCATTATAAGTTAGCTGACAAAACTGAAATATGCTCAAAGAAACTCAGGTTTACCGAAGCTTATTTCCTTCTCCGCTATTTTGCGGAAAGTGCGTATTTTTGGAAAAATTGTGAGCCGGTTGGCTCCGGGATTTCAGGTTGCATTGACTGTTAATGTCATTGGCCTGTCGAATGTTTCAAATCCCAAATGGGATTTGAAACATTAGTAAAGGAGATTAATATGTTCAGTCTAAACAATCGCTTCATTAAGATAGGGTTGTCGGCGTTTCTATTGGCCGTGCTTTTGGTTGTTCCGTTTGGCAGCGTCCTTGCGGCTGGTCAACCTAATCAGTCGTGCCAGGTCGCCGGTGTAACCCCAGGTCACTCTGTCAGCGCTCCAGGCTCTGCCTTCAATCCAAATGGAATGGCGGGGACAGTCTATGCTGGTCAACAACCACAGAATTCCAACAACCCCAAATCGGTTTCACAATACGATGTGGCCTGCTACAATCTATCTCAACATTAATGGTTGAAAGACAGACAAACTATTCCAGTTAAAGTTCCCAACCAGTCGCGGATAAAATACCGCGATTGGTTCAATATATATGATTGCATGCAACAGGTAAAGACGAGTCACGCACAATATACAAGAGGCTGAAGATAATATACTCCAGCTGGAAGAAGGTCAAAACTGAATGGTCCGTTGATTCTTATAATAAGGGACTTTGCAATCTATGAATTGTTTCCCTCGCATTTGTGGTGGATATTTTTTGATAGGGAGAAAAACTCATGGGAAAAATAATCGTATTCAACCTGACCACCCTGGATGGGCATTATGAGGGTCCAAACAGGGAAATTGATTGGCATCATGTGAATGAAGAATTTAACAATTTCTCCATTGGACAGCTCAACAATGCAGATACGTTAATATTTGGAAGAGTAACGTATGAACTGATGGCAAATTACTGGCCAACTCCTGCAGCAACTACGAACGATCCAATTGTTGCCAGTAAGATGAACAGCCTGCCAAAAATCGTGGTTTCAAAAACTCTTACGAAAGCAAATTGGCTGAACACGAGGTTAATTAAAGGTAATTTTGTGGAGGAGATTTCTAAACTAAAAAAACAATCCAGCAAAGACAATTTCATTTTCGGCAGTTCCGACCTGGCAATTTCCTTCATGCAACACGGCTTGATCGATGAATATCGAATCATGGTAAACCCTGTGATCCTGGGCGAAGGAAAGCCAATATTCAAAGGCCTCCAAAAAGGATTGAACTGAAATTTATTAAAACCAAGCTTTTCAAGTCAGGTAATGTATTAATTTACTATGAACCGGTCAAATAATTAGAAGAATATTTTATGGGAAAGGTTATTTTAGGCCTCACAATGTCCCTGGATGGATATATTAACGATCAGAATGGCAGTGTGGAACGTCTGTATCCTGATCTCGATGAATTGCGAAATACAGAACCACTTAGGGAATCGATAAAAAAACACAGGCGCAGTGGTCATGGGCAGACGAGCCTTTGCCATTGGAGACCCGGACTGGTATGCAGATAATTACGAATTCCAGGTGCCAATTTTTGTACTGACCATAGTAATTAGCTTAAATTGAACATTCATCCAGTGACCGACACCCAAGCCCTTGAATCCGCTGACCTTTTTCCCGATTTCAATTTCAGTATGACAATGAATCGCCCGCAATAACAGTAACCGAAGCGATTTAACCTGTCAACCGCGGGGTAGTATTTCCTCTAAAAAGGAATGTCAGGACAACCCCTGCGATAAACCCACCTACATGGGCCATGTACGCCACGCCACCCGTATCCGCTGTGGCAGTGATTGAAGCAACGCTGCTGAAAAATTGCAGGACGATCCAGAGCCCAATGACTATCAAGGCAGATACTTGAATCACTTGCGCACCCTGCAATACCCTGACTTTTCCTTGCGGGAACATCAAAATGTATGCTCCGAGCACTCCGGCGATCGCTCCTGAGGCTCCAAGATTCGGTATGTCTGATCCCATACTAAAAGCCAGCTGGGCGAAAGTTGCCGCAAGCCCACAAAGGAGGTAGAAGATTATAAACTTGAGGTGCCCGAAACGATCTTCCACATTATCACCGAATATCCATAAATAAAGCATGTTGCCTCCCAAGTGAACCCACCCGGCGTGCATAAACATAGAAGAGAACAGGGTCAGGAAATCACCGATTGGATTTGACAGGAACCGGCTGGGGACAAAAGCCCATTTCCCAATAAACGCATCGCCACCACTCAGTTCAACGAAAAAGAACAGGACATTCAGGGCGATCAAAACATAAGTGACCACCGGAACCGTTCTACGCCCACTATTGTCATCACCGATTGGAAGCATGGAATTTATCTCCTTTTCCGCTGATAATGAGAAACTTTGAATAAGGTTTGAAGCGGGTTGCTTAGATAATTCTCAAGTATTGGTATCTGCCAGCATCTGATGGATAGTTTTGTCTTAACCCTCCTGGCACACTTTAAGGATGAATGTGTTCTCGAACTTTCGCGGCGATCTGGTGATCGGTCATCTTATCGACGGTTTCTACAGAAAGGCTGTATCCTTTCATCCCAGCTTGTTCTAGACGCTTCGCCAACTCACCTTTGGCTTCGCCAGGGCCAAATATTTGAATTGAGTCTGCTCCTCGAATCACAGCGATGACCGCTTCGTAGAAACTGTTGAGATGGTTGCCAAATTGACGGTCCCGCACATCTTCCGTCGAGCCGTCCTGGGAGGACGTCCCACCTGTAAAGCGGACGTGTTTCTCCATGTTCGAGGATATTTCCTTGATCTCTTCACCATTCTCTGTAATAATCACGATCACGGCTTTGCGATGATCAATCCACAGACCTGCTTTCTTTTTCATATATATTTTCCTTATCGTATATTAGTCATTGGAAAGAGCTGTCGATGGTAGATAAATCAAAGGTTTCTGAGGTCTTACTGCTCCTTGCAAAGAAATGTACATTGAACAAGCACAATACGGGCAATTAAAGCAATAAGCACTCATTGCTTTGCGAAACCCCTAATAAGAGCTGGTCTTCCGATCTTCCGGTTAACGTCAGACACCTGTATTTTCACAATTTCTGAAAATACAACCCAGCATCACACTTTTAACCGGTCCACTGCGGCCACCAGTTATTCGACGGGTTCCAATTTCCTTAAATTTGCCCATCATTCACTTGTGTTCTTTAGGGCAAACTGCCAATTGATCAGTTTGTCAAGCACGGCATTCACATAGTCGGCACGACGATTCTGATAATCCAGGTAGTAAGCATGCTCCCACACATCAATGGCTAGCAGCGGCTTCAAACCCATCGTCATGGGGATATCAGCATTGGCGGTCTTTACCACTTTGAGCTTGTCACCCTCTATGACAAGCCAAGCCCAACCGCTCCCGAATTGTGAAACGGCCATACTGGCAAGCTCCTTCTTGCAGTTTTCGACACTGCCGAAAGATGCCTCGATTTTCAGCTTGAGCGCATCTGGCGGTTCACCGCCTCCCTTCGGGCTCAAACTATTCCAATAGAACGAGTGATTCCAGGATTGCGCGGCGTTGTTGAAAATCGCAGTTTTATCCGGTTTTCCTGCAACACTTGTAATTATTTTATCCAGTGACAGGTTGGCGTAATCCGTTCCTGCAATAAGCTTGTTCAAGTTGTCCACATAGGCTTTGTGATGTTTCCCGTAATGAAAACTCAGGGTTTTGGCTGTTATGATTGGTTCCAGTGCGTTTTCGGCGTACGGGAGAGGGGGTAAAGTTTGGGGCGAAGCTGCTCCTTGCACGGTCGAGGAATTGCCTGTATCTGTCTTGCTCATATTAGTCTCCTTTCGATTGGTAAGTGCCGTATAACGGCTTGCGGAATAAGATTATGATCAACCGACTTTCTTAAAATCGATGAATCCTCGCTGAACGTCGATGGAGGTCAACTGCACGCGAATCCGATAGCCCACATCCAAACCCGCGAATCCATTTACAAGTTTCCCTTCCACCGGCACCGTCAGCAACCGGACCCAGGTGCCTTTCTCGGAAGCGCCTGTAACAATTGCATCGAATCGCTCTCCGATCCTAGATTCGAGCAGGAGCGCAGCTGCAGATTTACCTACCTGACGTTCGACTTTGTTGACGATATCTTCCGTCTGGGTACAATGTGCTGCCAGGAGCTCCAATTCGTCCATCCGGTAAGGCACTGGCCCATTGTCGATGGCGGCTTTTAATAAGCGCTGGGTAAGTAAATCGGGATAACGGCGGTTGGGAGCAGTGGAATGGGCATAGTCCTTGACCGCAAGGCCAAAGTGACCCGGGGTATTCCCTTCAGGAGGCTCGGCAATGTATTCGCCAGAGCCCAACAGCTTGATCACAGAAAGGGAGAGGTCCGGGAAACGGATGGGATCCTCGGCTTTCACCTTGATGAGAAACTCCTCCAGTGCTTTTGAATCTGGAATATCCGGGAGTCCGACCTTGTGATCCCGGGCAATTTCGACGATCCGGTCCCAGCGTTTGGGAATACGGACCACGCGGCGGATGGAAGGGAAATTTTTGGCGGATAGGTAGCGGGCGGACACACCATTGGCCGCCACCATGAAATCCTCAATGATCACCCTGGCACGGTTCATTTCATATATTTCGAGATACTGGATTTGATCACCGTCGAAAACAGGTTTAGCTTCAATAGTTTCCAGACTAAGCGCCCCATGGGTGTGACGGACATCCTTCATCTTTTGTGCTGTCCGATCTTGAAGCCTCAGATTTTCTTCCAGCCCGGTTACAGCGGTGATGGCTTGTGGCAAATTGCCATTCCCATCCAGCCAGGCAGCTACACTGTTATAAGCCAGCTTGGCATGGTTAGTAACCCGCGCCCGGTAAATATCGGGGTCCTGAAGTGTTCCATCCGCATTAATCACCATTTCAACAACGATCGACTGGCGTTCTTCACCAAAATTCAAAGAGGTGAGATCGGTGGAAAGCTTTTCAGGGAGCATTGGAAATATTTCGGCAGCGGTGTAAACCGAAGTGGTATTATGGTGGGCGTGTGCATCGATGGCCAAGCCGTTTTTAACCAACGAATCCACGTCAGCCACGGCAACCAGGATTTTTACCTTGTCCCCAGGCAGTTCCTCGGCAACAGTCAGTTGATCCAGGTCTCGCGAGTCATCGTTGTCAATGGAAGCCCATAGAAGACCACGCATGTCCCGAATCCCGGTGATACCTCCGGTTGACCCAGCCCCTGCCGCAGCGGGGAGTTGAAGCCTTCCGAGCTCTGAAAGCACCTCGCTGGAAAAATATGGGAGAAGTCCTCTCTCGAGCATTACCCGGTGGGCAATGCTCTCCAATAATGCGCGATGGTTTTGATGATTTGTATTCATAGAATGTCCTAATCATTTCGAAATAAATTTCGCCAGGCCAAAGGCCGCGGCCGCGGCGAGGCTCCCAATTAGCGCGGTCTGTAAAGCACTACGAATGGGATGCGTACCGGTGAAGCGGGCTTTGACATACCCAAATATGAGTAGTGCCGAGAGTGTTAAAACGACTGAAAAGGAGAGGGCTGACCCTGTGTTGGAAATTAACATATATGGTGCAAGGGGAATCATCCCACCGACGACGTAAGATATTGCAATAGTTAGAGCGCTTTTAAGTGCGCGTTTGGGCGCGGGTTTTTCGAGTCCCAACTCAAAGCGCATCATGAAATCAATCCATGCTTCCGGGCGTTTACTCAATGCCTTTGCTACGAGTGTGCTCTGCTTGTCCTCCAGGCCATAGGTTAATAGCACTTGTTCCACTTCTTCGATCTCTTTGGCAGGGATCAGTTCCACCTCTCGCCGTTCAGTCTCCCGTTCGCTTGCGTAGTGCTCCGCATCACTTCTGGCTGCAAGATAACCACCCAACCCCATGGAAATTGACCCTGCCGCAATCTCAGCCAGCCCTCCAGTGATGACAATAGCAGTCGAGTTGGCGATTCCCGAGAGTCCCGCAGCAAGGGCAAAGGGCACAGTCAGCCCATCAGACATTCCAATCACAATATCCCTTATGACTGCGGACCCCGTGAAATGTTTCTCAATGTGTGACGTTTGCGGCATCCTGGCCTCTGTACTCAATTCCTTTGTTCAACGGTGTTGATGGCACGTCCATTCTCATCCAATCGGCAACCCACGAGAAGATGGTTTTAATGGCGGCTGATCTCACTCAAGGTCCGCAAGAAATTGATCACATCATCCCGGCCAAGAACCCCTTGAATTTGGTCCCCCGCTATGACGGGCAATTGGTTGACACCATCCCGGTCCATTTCTCCAAGAGCATCCACCAGTTCCGCATCCGGCCGTATCCATTTCATTTTTGCCAGCGGTATCATCACCTGGGCAGCAGTTGTAGTTAACCAAGCAGAAGATGGAATGGCTTTAATATTGTGCAATGTAAGTATGCCAGCAACATGGTCATTCTGCTTGACCACCAAACTGCGCAGGCCGCTTCCCAGGATGTGCTGATTGATCAGTTGTTCAAGGGTAGTATCAGGCAAAATGGAGGTGTAGTCGCGGCGCATAGCATCTGCCACATGATGACCGGCCAATAGGTCATGAATCGTTTGTTGTTGAATCTGTGAGGAGGCGGCGGATTCCAAGAACCAACCAATGAAGGCAATCCACAGCCCATTTCCGAAATTACCCGTGAATATCTGCCATACTCCCCAAAGGATAAACAAATAGGCAATCAAGCGCCCCAAGTTGCCTGCGATGAGAGTAGCCCTGCGCAAGTTATGAGTGATTGCCCAAAGAATAGCTCGAAAGACCCGCCCGCCATCCAGCGGGAAACCCGGGATCAGGTTAAAGAGACCCAGTGCCCCATTAATGTAAGCCAAGTATTTGGCAATAGCCAACAGCGGGGCGAGTGGGCTAACAATCGATTGCACCAGACCAAAGAATAAAGCCAGAGCAAAACTCACTACAGGACCAGCAATGGCAATCCAGAACTCCGAAATTGCACTGGGTGGTTCAGCCCCAATTTGGGCAACACCCCCAAATATGAAAAGGGTGATGTTGCGCACGGGAATCTTGTAACGCAAAGCCACGAACGAATGTCCCAACTCATGCAGAAGGACACTACCAAACATAAAGGTAACCGTGACTGCGCCCACAATCCAATATTGTGTTACTGGCCAGTTCGAAAATTCCGTCGGAAAGTAACTGGTGGCAAGTGACCAGGTGAGCAATGCAAATATCAAAAACCAGGAATAATCCACCCCGATCGGGATTCCGAGAATGCGTCCCAAGGAAATCGTGCTTCGATTCATAATAGTTCGATTTCTCCAGGTACTTATTTCTTCAATGTCATCAACTATCATGCAACCCGATCACCTGGCGAATATGAAAGCCCAGGATTGCCAGTGTAATTGCAAAAGAGAACAGGCGTGGGCGCCAAGATAAACTCCAGAAAAAGAGCCGCCAATAGTGGGGCGTTTGACCGCGCGGAATCCCAGGTGGTAAATTGACTGGCTCCAAGGCAAGAATTTATTGCGGCTCCAGATGGACCTTTACTTTGAGAGGTTGGTCCTCGGGCAAGAATGTCAGAGCACGATCGTAACAATATTTTGGCGCGTAGATATGACTTTAAACAACGGGCAGACTATATTATAGTTAAGCCTTTCTTCCAGTTATCAAGCGCAATATGATGACGAATATCACTGCACCAACAAACGCGATAAGTATGGATTCCAAGTTGATTCCGGACATCGGGTCGCCGATATGGAAGAAATAGGAAGCAAGGAAGCCTCCCAACAATCCGCCTATCACACCGACAACGATGTCACCGATACAACCGAAACCGCCCCCTTTTACGACCAACCCCGCCAACCAACCCGCCAGCAAACCAACGACGATCCAGGAAAGTATTCCCATATTAATCTCCATTCTTGATATTGTGGGATCATGCAAAAGCATTTTCTACCGCATGATCATTTAAGCCCGGTTAGGGCGACAATTCATCATACAATAAAGGCTCCCCTCCTGCATCCACCGGCAGGGGAGTTATTCTCTCCGCCACTTGGGGGAGAATTCGGCATCACCATGACTGATATAAATAAGAATTGATGAATTTCAAGATTATTATTGACTCCTATCTCCATCTACTCAGCCAGTAGTCGGTTTGGCTGTCTAATTTCCGGAATGCCACATTGACCAAGCGGCAGGCTATGGCAACCGTCTTCTTAACAAAAGTTAGATGAAATCCAACGTTTATTGAACCTCTCGGCGACCCCGCACCAAATCGAGCCCTTGTACGCCCAGTCCCAACTGGGCAATCAAAAGCCAACCCAGTACGAAGCTCAAAATCCAGGTAATCGCCAAAATCCAAGTTTGGGCCCCGCGTTGCGCGGCTTCCACATTTACCTTGAGCTGTGTGGTGACTGATTTATATTGGTCGATAACTGTCTGCGCACCGCCGAGTGTGCTGCTCATCCCTTGAGTAGTGTCAGTGATTTTGGTTAACTCGACTTCCACGATGCCCAGGTTAGTCTTGCCATCAGCCAAACTGGTGTTGATGGTAGCCAGCGATGGCATTAATGTATTCAGGCTGGTTGAAATCTGAGCCAGGGCAGTGTGCAAAGGAACTTCTGGTTTGTAGGCGGCTACCGGCGAAAAAGGAATACTGGTCAGAGCCGCCAGCACATTGTCAATTAAAAGCGCGCTACTTTGAGCAGAGGTCAATGAGGTTTGAGTAGCCCTGACAGCAGCCGGGAAATCCTTGCTGGTCAAGGTGATCAGGGAATCAAACATCGGGTTTGTGCCATGAATTGTTAAAGCAAGCGCTTGGGTGGTTGCCTGCAGGGAAGTGACATCAATCGATGTGGTCTGCACCACCTGACCGACTATGATCAGAACGTCTTGAGTGGTGTTGAGAGTCTGGTCAAACAATGCCAGGTTGTCAACCACTGTTTTTGTCACGATTGGCCTGTAGCGCCATACTTCGATCAGGCCGACAAGGGTGAAAATAACCCCGGCTGCCGCAGCAATAACTAAAAGAAAGCCAACTATTCTTCTTAGAATCATACAACTTTCCTTTCACTTTCCCTTCGCCACAATTGGCGAGGGAGACCTGTTTCAAATTGGCGTAGTGTTACCTGCCTCAAGCATCATTAACAACAACTCCAGGCAGGTGTTGCATCATCTGTTTACTTCTCAAGGATTTTGCCAGACTCTGGCAGCACCTCTGGCACTTCCGGTCCAGCCATCACCGCCAGGACGTGCCGCCGCACTTCGATACGCACCAAACCTTCTCCTAATGCATTCCCATCTGCCATGACCGGCATGGTGGGGTGAGTGTCAATATCCACCCTACGCACGTGGTAATGCTGGATGCGTGAGTCTTCCGGTTTACCCACACCCACTCCCTGAAAAACGTAGCCAAGCAGGTCCAATTTGGATAAGTCGGCAAAGAATAGCACATCCAGCAGTCCATCTTTAAACGATGCCACGGTTCCCAGTTGATAATGGAAGCCAATATAAGGCATATTGGAAACCAGGACCACATGACCTCGATCGTGGATCTCCTGCTTGTCATCCAGTAACAGATGTATCTCGGCTGGCGGGGATGAGGCCAGTGTTGCCAGGAAATTGCCGATTTGTGCCAGGTTGCCATGCTGGATATCATCGGCAGACTGGAAAAGGGTCGAGGCCAGCCCCACCGAGCATACCTCCAGGAAAGGTATGCTGATTTTGCCGCAAGTGGCCATGCCAACGTCCACTTTAATCCGCCTACCGTTCCGCAAGATGGCAATGGCAGACGGGATATCATTTGGAATGTTCAGACTAAGGGCAGTGTTATTCTGTGTGCCGATAGGGATGATCCCCAAGGTAGCGTGAGTTCCAGCCAGGGTCCGAGCCACGGCAGAAATGGTGCCGTCACCGCCGCATACCACAAACATCCGGAACCCCTGCGTGAGCGCATTCTGGACAACCCCGGGCAGGTCGCAGCCCGGTTCAACAAGGTAAGCTTCCGGTACCAACTTCCAAGCCTGCATCTCATGGATCACATCCACTATCTCTATGGGTGATGCCCTGGCTGCTCCTGCACTTGGATTGAAGATCAGCTTCGCTCGCATGCGGCGTTTTGTTGTGGAGCGAGGGTTCTTGTCATTGATTTCATCCATTTGGTTCCATCCTTTGGCTTAATATCAATCGGTCTCTGTTTCCATTTTTGCCAGACGCCACTAGAAATTAGCCTTCAATTTTGGCCTTCCGTCTCATATTGCAGTTGTTTGAGCCGGAAAAAAGAGACGCTCAGGTAAGACCCAAAGAGAAAGATTAGGCCGCTCAGATAAGCCCAGACCAGGAAAGCAACCATTGCTGCAACGGAACCATAGACCAGGTTCGAGAGGGAGACGTAAGTAGAAACAAACAGCAAAAAGATTTTTTTGGCGAGTTCCCAGAGCAGGCCGGCCCCCATCGCTCCGGGTAAAATCTCGCGCCAGGTGGAAGCTCCATGTGGGAGCAATATGTAGAGCAGCATGAATAAAGAAACATCGAGAAAGATGGCCACTACGAAACTGATACCGCTCCCGATCGGAATGAGTATGTTGGGCAACCAATTGTAGAGGTTGGCGATCATGCTACTGGCAAATGATGCCAGGAAGAGAGCCGGGCCAACGAAAGCCAGGACAAATAAGATTGCCAGACCGCGCCGCTTCCAAACAGGACGCCTGCGCTTATTGCTCCAAATCCCATTCAGGGTCTGGGTAAGCGTGTAAAAAATTGTGGAGGCAGACCAGATCAGTCCGACTATGGCTACAATAGTTATAGGCCCGCGCGCCCGGATGATTTCAGCAATATTGTTCCCAAACAACTGGCCCAGGGCTGGTGCAATGAACTCCAGCTTTTGTACAACGAGTTGCTGGTCAATCAACGGGCCAAGGGTAAAGCTGGCAATGGCAATGCTCAAGAGAGTGAAGGGAAACAGGGATAAGAGGGCAAAGTAGGCAATCGCCGCAGCCGTAATTGCCGAATCGGGCTTCAAGGCTTCACGGGCGGCGTCCGCTAATATCCCTAACCAGCCGTGGGTGCGCTCATTAAGTGTGTGCGCACCACGGATACCCTTCTGCCAAAGCTGTGCCACAGTTCTAGCCATTCTGGGTACGGTCATTGTCTGTTACTTCAGAGTATGTGGAACCAGATGATCCACCTTCAGCGGTGACAGGCTGGGACAAATGGAATGGTTCGGAAGATTCAACCGGTAGAGCTGCTTGCAGAATGGGTTCAGCTTTTTCTATCAGATGGGTGAGATTCTCCATACTGCTGGCAACTATTGCCACAGGTGGCCCATCCATTGCCTTTATGGTATCCCACAAACGCGCCTGTCGTTCTTTGAGGTCCGAAACCCGGATCGCGGCGCCTGCCAAGACACGATGGCTGATCACGAGATTCCAAAGAATTTGGCATACAGCAGATAAAGGTGGGGCAATAATGATGCCGACAAAGCCAAAAGCGTCTGCCATTGCCAAGATGATGACTAACGTCAGAATCGGGTTGTCCCACTTGCGTCTGAACAGACGCGGCTCGACCCATACTTCGAGAGCAATCAAGACGACAAGCGTATAGAGCGCACTAGATAGGCTAAGAGGTACACTGGTCAGCAATCCCATTAGGAGAGGTAGAATCAAGGCCAGGGGCGCCCCCATTACAGGCACCAGCCAGAATATTGCTCCGGTCACTGCCAACAGTATTGGGTATGGGGAACCTGACAGCCAATACACAAGGCCTAATAACAATCCTGCCAGCAGGCTTTGGACCACCTCGCTTCGTATATATGCACCAAGGTCAGGTTCGACAATCCGCCAAATATCGCGCACTTGTTTTCGCTGGCCTGACGGAAGCAGGGAGAGCCAGAGTCGTTCAAAATGAATTTGATTGATACTCCAATAAATGCTCAAGAATAGAATGACGAGTACACCGCTTACGATATCGCCCATGCTTTGGGTAAAACCGAGTACAGCCGGCAACACGAGCTGCCCCTTGCTACCGGTGATAGCCAAGAAAAGCTGACTAGGCGGAGGCAGCAATGTAACCAACGATTTTTGGATCAAGCTGCCATCCAACCAAGATGGCAGCCTCCACGCATCCTGTACCGACACCGTTTGGGCCAACAGCTGGATCTCATTAATCGCAATCTTACCTGCCTGGAAGAGTAAGAAGCCAAAACTGACGAACGCCACAAGGTAAAAAAGAATCCAAGCCATGCGCACCATGAAGCGTCGCCCGACTAGACGATTAACTAATGGGCGCAGCGCTGCCGCCAGGAATAGCGAAATCAACACATAAACAACAGCAGTTCGGAACAGCCAAAGGAATCCCAGCGCCATCAACGTAATCAAAATCGCCATACCTATCCGAATTATTTGCCTGGTCATGGTGCACCTGAGGAATGGACCTGAGCCAGCAAAGCATCAAGGTCGGTGGTAATGGCCTCAATCTCATCCATAACCTGATCAGTCTGATTGACTACTTGAGCCGAGCCCCCTTTCTTTAGCCGCGCCTGCCTACGCAAGCCGCGAGCCAGGTTTTGCGCTTCATAGCGGAGCCGGCTGGCATAATCGCGCCCAGCCGTGACCTCCGACTCCATCTTGGCCGGGTGAAAGACGAAGCGATCGAGTACAAGCTGAATAATTGCCGCCATGGGAATCGCCAAGAGCACCCCTCCCAAGCCGAGCAAAGAGCCAAAGGCAAAAAACGCCAAAAGGGAAACGAATGGATTGACTCCCACGGCTTTGCGCATAATGCGGGGTGCCAGCAGGTAATTTTCTGTTTGATGAAGAATAATGGTGACAACAATGACCCACACCAGCTTGTCAGGCCCTATTGAAAGAGCCATCAGCGCGGCAGGGACGGCTCCAATCAACGGTCCAACCAGCGGAACTGCCTCCCCCACTCCCGCCAAGAGACCCAGAACCAGGACGTTGGGCAAGCCAATGATCATATATGCAATCAGCGACACGATGCCCATGACCAGGCAAAGGACGCCCTGTCCAGCAAGGTAGAAACCAACCTTGGTTTCTATGGCCGAAACCAGTTCGCCGATACTCTCGCGCTGGTTCCTTGGAACCAGTCGTAACAATGACTGAATAGTGCGCGGTCCATCGAGAGTCCAGTGAAAGGCTAACAGCAGGATCGCTATTGTTGTAAAAATCGCATTAGCTGCCATTGCCACGTAACCCAGCGCTTGATCTGCTGAAGCCAGCATTTGCGGTCCAGTTTGCAACACCGGCACCAGACTTGGTAATGTCCCTGGGAGGAACGAACTTAAGCGCACAACCCATTGATTGGGATAATTAACCATCCACTCACGGAGGCTTTGGTAGTAACCCGGCACTGCAGAAGCAATGGCTGTACCCTCCTCAAGAATTATTGGTAATAACAATAGCATAAAGCCAATGAACAAGACAAGAAGCAAGATGAAAATAAGAATGACCCCCACCATGCGGGGCAAGCCGCGATGATGCAACCAGATTACGGCTGGTCTGATCACCGTACCCATCAATATGGCGATAAACAGGATGAAAACGACCTGGTTAAACCGATAGAGAAGCCAGAACCCAAGACCAACAAAAACGAGGACGAGAGTCGCCCACGCCACCCGCCGGAATGTCCATGTATATACTTGCGCAGGTGGTTTAACCGCTGAGCTTTCGCCTGGGTTTACATTGGAAGAGTCATTGATATCGGCGTTGGATAGCGGTTCGGTTTTTTGGGGCATGCTTACAGACATCTCTGTGTCCTATTTTTAGATCATAATTTTCGTTGGATTGGCCCTCATCCAAGGTGTTGAAGATTCTTGCGGCAATTACGCAGATTTATTAAACTATTGCATCAATCGCCTGATCCCGCTGCTTCTCCTTTGATTGGCCTTCTGCTCCTCTACTCGCCCATTGAATTCCTCTTTATCGATAACCTCTACTTCAGGCAGAACTTGAGCAGCGAGTTTTGAGGCGGGATCGTCCCTAAGTTTTATAATCGTCCAAGACCATCAAGAAATCTTTCTCCATTCGATTTACCAGCGATTGATCAACAACCATATCTGTAGTACTGAGTGATGTGAGTTTAATTTGCGTTCCTACCAATTCCGGTACCGGCTTTTCGCTAGAGACAACGCGGATAAAAAGCCTATCTCCATCGAGGAATGGGAAGTTGATTGGAGCTGGTAACATGTCAATCCCGCCCTGGTCCAGGATGAAGGCGTAGCATAGACCATCACGGTTACAGGGCACTACCTGCATGTGGAGATCATTTGCCAAGTAAGATAATAATCGGCAATCGAAATAACTGCTGTATGAGGTGGCGGCGTGTGCGTTTATAAACCTGGTGTTTAACACAGCAAATAACACCACCATTCCCGAACCCGGGTCTTGCGCCAACCGCCAACGATTAAACTTCGGTGTTAACCTCCACTGTGACAATATGGCTGGAAGACGGGCTCTGATCTGCCTTGCTTTATGATGAAAATGATCCAGGTCAACCATCTGCGTTATCATATTTATCCAATTTCGATTTAATGATTAGCGCTTGATCTCTCCCAGCCGGCCATGCAACTGATTGTCAGGCTGCACATCCTATTAACAATCATTGAAAATATTACTCAGGCGGAAGAAACCTGTCCTGCAGCTTTCTGGGTCAACTCTGTGCGCAATGTTGAATTGGCTGCATTTATTAACGCTTGTGGGTGGGCGTACATAAAATCGGCGGCAGTGACTACATCCAGAATATTTGCGTTATTCTTCTCCCGGATCACTGCGACTGCCAGAGCTGCCTGGGCAGTTGTTCGCACAGGCAACTCTTAAAGCACCGGGATGGCAATCACGGGAAGAGCCTCGGACGGTGTCCTACTGGCGGACCAGATCAACAACATCAAACCAAATGCATAAAAACGGCGATGCGAGGTTGCAGTGCTTCGCATTCAGGTTAGTTTTCCAATCCGCCAATCTGAAAAAGAGCCAGCCGCGCCAGCGATAACGCCAGATTGGCTGGCAGGAACTCAGACTGAATCTTTGAGGGCCTTGAGAGGTCTAACCTTTATCACCTTGCTCGCCGGTTTTGCCTTGTAGATCATCGGCTGCTTGGTAAAGGGGTTGATGCCTTTGTGCTGAGGCGAAGCAGGCTTGTTAACTACATTAAATTTAAGCAGTCCCGGGAATAGAACTTCGCCCGGTCCTCGCTTGCCGAGTTGCCCGGCAATTATGACGTTGATGGTATCGAGCGCTGAGGCGGCTTGCTTCTTAGTCAGGCCAGTTTTCTTGGAAAGGGCGGCCACGAACTCGGTCTTTGTCATTCTTTTTTTTGCCATTTGTTATCTCCTTTGATAATGATGGTTTTTTTGATCGTCCCAAGCTTTATTTTACTTCCCGTTAGCTTGCGAAATTTGCTTAACCATTTCGGCAGTTTTTTCGGGCTGGTTAACGCGGGTAGCCACATCCGCCTGGGCAATAATCCCCAGGATCTTGTTGTCTGAGTCCACTACAGGAATGCGGCGCAATTGGTGCCCTGACATCTCATCCAGCGCTTTTTGCAAATCATCTTCAGCGTGGCAGGTGACTACTTTGCGTGTCATTACCGCCTCCACTTTTATGGATTTGGCATCGCGCCCTTCGGCAACGATCTTCAAAGTGAGGTCGCGATCGGTCACAATTCCTATCAATTTATTGGTCTGCTCGTTGTCGATAACAGGTATCGAACCAATGTTCTCGCGTTTCATCAATTGTGCCACTTTTTCCACCATGTCATTTGGCAGGCAACAAACGGGGTTTTTCGTCATCACTTCGTCACATTTTTTCATTAATAGCTCCATCCTCGTAATTTATTTTGATCTCCCGATTTCTCCAGAAAGAATTCCAACCAACGATCTGCACCCGGCCACGAAACCGGGTGGCAGATCGCTTTTCTGTTTGGAAAACTAAAGATGTGACCAGCTTCAACAGATCCAGTTTGATCGTGGAAGCATTGTTCTATATGACATGCAGAAGGCTCAAAATGACTAGTATTACTACGATGACGATCAGAATATGAATCCAACCGCCAGTTTGCGGGAATCTTGGACTTATGTTCCGACCGAAAAAGCCAAGCAGCCACAGGATAAATAGAATCACGATGATAGTCCACAACATGAGATTTCTCCTTTTGAATGATCTATTTAAAGATCTATAGAAAGTCACCCGATCGCTTGACCGGATGGCAGTTGACCTAACGGTCCAGTAGGATGAAGATGCCGGCCGCGATAGCGAGGATCGCCAGGATTACGGCAATGTCCATGTGGATAAAATAAGCCAAGCCCCATAGGATGAGCCATATTCCCAACAAAAGGAAGCCTATATTATGTGTGAATCTCATAAGTGGTACTCCTTTTTCACGTAAACGATTGGCGGGTCCAGTGTCCGACGATCCTGATCACCCGCAAAGAGGGATAAAGATAACTTGTTCTCAGGCAGCCTCGACCGCCTTTTTCCCGGTGTCGAGAGCTGAGGACATGCGGTCCAGCTGTTCAACAAGCTTTTCCTGGCCAAGTTGTTTTAGTTCCCCGGCTTTCTCCTGAACTTCAGCCGTGATACGGTTGGTTTCGGAGCGAACCTGCGCAACTGCTTTTTTGACATTTTTGGTCGTCCGATTGGCCAAAAGGATACCGTCCTCCTGAATTTGAGCGCGCGTTCGTTTTCCTGACTGGGGTGCTAAGAGCAGCATTGTGACAGCGCCAACCAGGCCACCAACCAGCAGGCCGATTAAAACGCTCCTGCCATTATTGCCGTAGGTTAGTTCCTCATTATTGTTTTCCATTTTGTCATCTCCTAAATTTATATAATGCTTTAAATGTTGTTACTGGCGAGCATGAACCTAAAGCCAGACATCAACTGACCAATTTATCCGTCACGATCCTCACCGCCATTATAGATCCCAGCATTTTTCCGGTCTTCATCAGTGAGGATGACCAACCCGGCCAGCCACTTGACAGCTCGGCGGAGGGCCTGCGACAAGGATAAAAAGGGACCTGTCTGGTTTATTACTGATTTGGATTTATCAGCAGCAATGTCCATTCTAATCCTTTTTATTCATGAGTGTGCTGGTCGGTGGTCGTTGTTTCCGTAACGGGTCCACGCGGGCGATAGAATATCACCCAGATGATTCTTTCAACTGCCCAGCCGATCAAGGCATACACCACCATGGCGATCATGGTTGGGATTTCCAGTACCATGCCAGCCGCTGAAGGTGTCCCGGTCAACCCTGCAAAGGGCCACAGGAATAGGTCGGTGAAACCGTAAATAAAAACAGCGAACGGGTTAGCCGGGTTGGCCGCGATCAGCTTCAAGATGAAGCGCAGGGCCAGAAATGCCTCGAGTATCCCAAGCAACAACCAGACCAATTGGGTAGCTTTGAAGGTAAAAATACGTCGTTCGCGTTCCGGTTCTTTTTGAGTTGTCTGAACTTCTGATTCTGTGTTTGGTGACATTTTGATCTCCTTTTTGAACAGGACCCAGGCACAAGGGAAGGTTCACATATATTGTGAAAAGGGTGCGTAGAAGCACTCCTTTCTATATGATCCGGGTAGGGTTATCGCCTGTGGGTGATCAGGTGGACGATTGCCAGAAGAATAATGGCACCCAGCAGCGTGACCAGCATGGTTGGAATGGTGATCGCATCGTTGATCGTTCCAACGTGAAAGATGGGGGTGAGGAAGTAGCCAGCCAGGAATGCACCCACGACAGCCACAATAATGTTAATCAACAGGTTCGAGCGGTCATGCATGATCTCAGTCGCAATCCAGCCGATAACTGCAGCAACGATCAAGTAAATGATGATATTCATTTATATCTCCTATGTGAATGTTTGATTTGCATAGAATACCGTTTGTATTTGTTGATCCATACCCCTTCCCAAGGGAGAAGAGGGTGGGGCACCGCTTCAATCATTTAGCGGGGGGTACGGTTTTCTTTTTCAGACTAGCCTCATACTCTGCCAAGCGTTTATCGATTTCCTCGACTGCACGCTGGCGGGTATAGCCATACTTTTCCTGAAGTAAGCCAGCTAAAACATCAACCTTGCCAGCGGCCCGCTCCAGATCGTCATCGGTTAGTTTGCCCCACCATCCTTTAGCCTTGCCGCGGATTTGTTTCCACTGGCCTTGTAATACATCTTTGTTCATTGTTTTATCCTCCTTTGAATCATTTGAACATGCTGTCCCAGTTTACGCCGGCGCTCGGGGCAGCATCACGCGCCGGTTTTTCAAACCCTACCCTTCAGCCAGGTGGAATCACTTTAAAGGTACACTCGCGGCAACGGCACGCAAGCGTTCGGCCACACGCTCGGGTGTCTCTCCTTTACTTATAAACGCATCGGCGCCAGCGGAGAGGGCGGCCTGGTTACGGGCATCCAGATGGCTGATGAGGACTATGACCAGCGCGGCTGGGCAGGCCTTGCGTAGTTCTTCAAGGGCCGCAGTAGGCGAATTAGGGAGCAAATCCCAATCCACCAACAACATATCTGTGCGACTGTTCGGAGCCTGAGATAACGTGGTGAACCAATCAGCTGCTTCGCCAACCACTTCCAACTTTAAATCAAGCAGCAGTAGGCGAAGGGCGGAACGTTCCTCAGGCCGTGCATCGGCTAAATATACGCGGGTCATAGATTTATCGTACAACAATTACTCCCCGGCCACATCAGACGGGTGGGGAGTATTTTTCTAGGCCACTTGGGGGAGGTCACAGTATTTGTCCCTTCATGAGGGGCAATGGTTGATGGCACCACCAGGAAGATTTATTTCAAGTTGGACCTGCTTAATAATGCGGTAAAACAAAAAAGGTGGGTGGAAACAAATCAAATAAATGCTTCCTCCCACCGAACAGCTTGAGTGCTGCCTCATGAAGAAAGGCTAATGTTTCTTATGAGGTTTTTTCGATCCGGTGGCGGGGTTCATCCCATCGTTGCCGAATGGAAATGAGCTGGACATATCAGGCAACTGCCTCGATCCTCTCCCGGATTGGGTCAAATCGGTGACTGAACCACCACTATGATTGGCGGTTGAGAGTGGTTTCAATTTCGCTTTTGGTAACTTGCGTTTACTGACACCTTTGTGTCCCATTTTGTTTTCTTTGCATCCTTTCAATGCCGGGGAGCGGGGGGGATGCGAAATACGAAACCGCCTGCTTCCCCTCCACTCTCCCATGGTTGTTAATAGAAAGATTCTCTGGAACCTGAATGAATTACCTGACGGGTCAGGCGCGAGGGGCGCCGACTGTCTTGCGGGCTTCCTGCTTCAGCCGGCGTGCATGCGTACGCTTCCCTTTGGATAATCGTTTGGTTTTTTTCTCGTCTGACTTTACTTTCTTGATTGCCATGGTATCAGCTCCCTAATCGATCAATTAATCCACCGGCCGGACGTCACCGGGTGATCATCTCATGTTACAACCATCCCATCAAGGCCGCATCCGCCAAGCGGGGAGTATATGCATCCACCATTTGGGGGAGGGAAAGGCCTCTCCCGCGCGGCCTGGAGCGGTAAACCGATCATAAGCCGGTTGAATTTGTCAGCACAGAATGTGACCATCGACGCTGAACCTGAAACACAAATTTTTATTATTCTGGAGGGGTATGCAGCTAACTAATCCGAAGGGAGCATGAGGACAGGGAATCAGAAATCCGACCGGGGTTATTCCATGAGTGACAATATCGGTTCAACCTGCATGTAACCCGGAAAGGCGGCAATATACACCAGCTCCTGGGAGCAGGCTTGTTTGCTGAAGATGCGAATAATGGTCTCCCAGGTTATTGTTCCAGGAAACGAGCCAAGCTTTCGTGGATGTGAACAGCAGCTTCGTGCTCGGTCTGAATCGAAGCAGAGGGCGCTTTTCCATGCGCCTGCCGGTTAAGTCGATGGGCAATCCCCACAAGCGATTCCTGAAAGGAAGAAAGCGGCTCCTGTGATATCTCTGCCTGGTCGACCTCACCCCGGCGCCATTTTTCCAGAGCATTAATGCGAAGGAGTTCACGATGACGGCGGGCTTCTGCAGGTTCACCGGGGAACGGGAGCGTTAGCGGGGTATCGCGGCGGGGAACAGTGAGAGAAAGATTCTTCTCAAACGTGTTAGCGGACTTATCCCTGGCCGTCAGGCCTTCCGGAAGATCGAACAGGGTTTTAATTGTAGCTGGCAAGGAAGAATGCTCATAGATGGTTGAATCCACCCGACCTTTTTCCACATAAGGCGAAACAAGAATGGCCGGGACGCGAACCCCCAGGCGAGTAAAATCGAAGGCTGGATGTTTGGACTTTTTCCCATCCGGACTTGGCACCGCGTAAGGAGGCGGGACTCGATCGTAAAAGCCTCCGTGTTCATCATAGGTCACGACAAGGAGGCTCTTCTCCCAAAACCGGCTGCTGCGCAGGGTGTCATAAACCTCGGCGATGAGGTATTCGCCCAGCCGCACGTCGTGGGGGGGATGTTGGTCGGTCGCTTTCCATTCATGAAAGTTGATGTAACGCGGCTCGATGAAGGAATAGGAAGCCAATTCCCCCTTCTCCAGATCGGTGTAGAAATTCTCGAATCGCTTAAAGCGATCCAGCGTCCGCCAGTGATGCTGCAAGATGATGCTTTGAGGGACATCACCATAATATATGTTCCATGAAAACCCATTTTTACCGAGAGCATCGAAAATGGTTTTCATCCTGTAATTGTGCCTTGGGGTGTCCACAATCATCCCATCACAGGTCGCGGAGTGAGCGAAGAAGCGATTCAGCCAGGTAGGGCCTGGAACTGCAGAGAACCAGTGGTCGCAGAGGCAGAATTCGGTGGCGAGGGTGGTCAAGGCTGGGATCTTGCCCGGGTCGAAGCATTCCATGATCTTCTTGCCAAGCTCGACATCACCTTTTTCCTTCTCGATATGGGCAGCGACAAATCCATTCATGGGGGCCGGGTT
>DASVKG010000151.1:0-8552 GCA_036385495.1 Anaerolineales bacterium
GCCTACCGGGTGGTTAAAGAGGCTCCCAAGGCCGATTCAGTTGCAGTGGACGTGCTTGAAAAGGACCTGGTATTTATCGGGATGGCCGGGATGATCGACCCTCCCCGCGAAGAAGTCAAGCCCGCCCTGGAGAAGGCTGCCAAAGCTGGCATTCGGACGGTCATGATCACCGGCGATTACCCCAACACCGCCCGGGCGGTTGCCGATGAAATCGGGCTATTGCGGCCCGGTCACCAGGTCCTGACCGGCGCGGACTTGGACCGAATGAGTGACGATATTCTGAAGGACGAGATAGAACAGGTGGATGTGTTCGCGCGGGTCTCTCCCGAGCACAAAATGCGGATTGTGGATGCCCTTCAGGCCAACGGAGAAGTGGTAGCCATGACCGGCGACGGAGTCAACGACGCCCCAGCCATCAAACGCGCCGATATTGGCGTGGCAATGGGCATCACCGGCACCGACGTAGCCAAGGAAACAGCCGACATGGTTCTGACTGACGATAACTATGTCAGCATCGTCGCGGCGGTGGAGCAGGGACGGATCATCTACAATAATATCCGCAAATTTGTATTCTTCCTGCTCTCCAGCAACGTAGCTGAAATCATGGTCATTTTCCTGGCGACCCTGGCAGGGCTGCCTGCCCCGCTGACGGTCATCCAATTGCTATGGTTGAACCTGATCACCGACGGCGCCCCTGCCCTGGCGCTGGCGATGGAAAAGGGTGACCCCGATATTATGAGCCGGCCCCCGCGTCCGAAGAAAGAACCCATTATCAATTCTTTCATGCGCACGGGTATCATCATCCAAACCATCACCCAGACAGGCGCGGTGTTGACGGCCTTTGCCCTGGGGCTGTTGTGGGAACTCAAAGCGCTTGGATTTGGCCTGCCACAGGGCATCAACCCGTTGGCATACCTGTTAAGCTTTGACTGGCACTCTGTCAATTTGGAAAATGTCCGCTCGGCTGAGACAATGGCCTTCATGACCCTCTCGCTGTGCGAATTATTCCGCGCTTACACTGTCCGCTCGGAGAAAGTTTCGCTTTTCAGCATCGGTATTTTTTCAAACAGGTGGATGCAATATGCTGTTGGCTCGTCCATCGCCATGCTCCTGCTGGTATGCGTTGTGCCCTTCCTGCAACGCATCTTCAATACTCACTTCATGTCGGGACCCGAATGGGCCGTTGTGTTGAGCCTTTCTCTCATCCCGGCAATTTCCGAGGAAATCACCAAACTTTTTCTACGGCGCCGAGACCGCGGCAAAGCCTCGGCCTAAAAAAACATTAGGGCAGCCTTGCGAGCTGCCCTAATGTTTTTCGAGGTGGGAATTCCTAACCAGCCTTTAAACCGACCACCTGGTGGATGATGGTCAGCAGCACTCGCAAATTCGGGATGGCAGCGGTTGAAGCGCTGGCGCCACTAAACCAGCCACCTTCTTTCCGGGAGACCTTAAAAATACCCCGATGGATGGAAACCTCCTTCACATCCTTCCAGGGATAAGTCTTTTTACTTATCGTGATTCCCGCTTTGCTGATCGCCACCGGCCCGGAGACAATTTCCTGTCCGGCGTTGTACTGGTTTGCGGCAACCTCGTACAGGAGCGGGAAGATATTCTGGTCGATTAGGTTGGCCAATTCCTCAACGCTGCTGAGTGAGTCAGACAAGACCAGGCGCTGGTTCTGGCGATTATAGAGGGTGTAGATGTGGGTTGTGCCGGTGTATATCCCGTAGGTGTAGCGGCGCGTGATGGCTGATCTCATCGAGACCACATCCTCCCAGCGCCAGACCTGGAGGCCTTTCCGGTTGTTCAATGCAAACCCGCGCTCGAAGACCGCCACACCCTTTTTCCAGTTGGCATAGGCGCCCCAGCCCACCAGCATCCCAAGCGCAAACAGGAGGAAAGCAATCACAATTGGGCCGGGCAGTTTATCGTCAATCATGGCCGCGCCGTGCCGTTGATATGCAAGATAGGTTGTGTAAATGCCAAATAAAAAGACCAGCACTGATCCGGCAACCAATATCAAACTAATTACCAGGCTGCCCCAGCGGTTCGAGTTTTTGATCGTGAAGTAAGCGCGCCTAGCGCCCAGACCGGTAACGGAGATATATGCTTCGGGAATTTGCAGATCGTCCATAGGTCACGTTTAACAAAAGACCGGGCAAGGATGGCCCGGTCAGGCTGAACTCAGACAGGTGGCAGGTTTCGTTTGATTATAGAATACATCCCCAGCGCTTTGACCGCTCCCTCCACTACACAGGTTGTGGGGTTATCGACCACGTAGGCGGGAATACCGAGGGCCTTGGTAAGCAGTTTATCTGTCCCGCGCAACAACGCCCCGCCACCGCACAGCGCCACACCCCGGTCGATGATATCGGAAACCAATTCAGGCGGCGTCTTCTCAAGTACGCGCCGACAGGTCTCAATGATCTGCTTGAGCGGCTCCTGAAGTGCTTCGACCACTTCACCGGTTGTCAAAGTAACCGGGCGCGGCAGGCCGCTAACTTGATCCTGTCCCTGGACTTCCAGGCTTTCTTCCTTGTCCAGCGGAATCGCCGCACCGATCTTGATCTTCAACTGTTCGGCAGTTGAAGGGCCGATTATGACCCCGTATTTTTTTCGTACGTAGGTAACGATGGCCTCATCGAGTTGGGTACCGCCGGAACGCATCGTTTCCGCAGCGACAATACCATACATCGAAATGACCGCGGCCTGGGTGACCCCGCCGCCCAGGCAGATGACCATATTCCCGGAGGGCGAACCAATCGGCAGGTCCACCCCGAGGGCGGCAGCCAGAGGCTGCTGGATGAGATATGCATCCCGACTGCCCGCCTGGAGCACCGCCTCATGAACGGCACGTGATTCCACGCTGGTCACGCCGTAGGGGACGGTGATCATCACTCGCGGACGGAAGAAGCGCATTGGCCCACTGACGCCCCGGATCAGATGATGCAAAAGGGCCTCTGTGACTTCATAATCAGCCACAACCCCGTTCTGGAGGGGATGGGCGACCTCGATGGATTCATCCGAAACGCGTCCCTGCATTCCGGCCGCTTCCTTTCCGAGGGCAACGATCTTTTGCTCCCGGATGACGATGGCCACAATCGTCGGTTCATCCACCAGAATACCGCTGCCATCGGCAATCCGGGTCTGGAGGGTGCCGAGGTCGATCCCCAGGTCTTTGGTAAGGGAGAACGTGTTAGGCATTGATTAATCTCAATTCGGTTCAGTCATTAATCCGAGGGGGCTTGACAGGTGTGTGCCGGTAGCGTCTGACCGCATCCAGCCGCAAGTTGGACTTGCGCAGGGCAGCCTCCATTTTCAGGTAAGAATCTGTATCCGCAGGAATACCTTTCGCAAGGATTTCTTCAGCGCGCTTGCGGGCAGCTTCGGCGCGGGCGACGTCGATCTCCTCAACATTTTCCGCCGCATCAGCCAGGACGGTGACAATATCCGGCTGGACCTCGGCAACGCCGCCAGCAACCGTGAAGATTTCCTCTTTCCCGCCGGAACGTACTTTAATAATACCAATTTTTAGGGTGGTCAGCAACGGGGCGTGATGAGGCAGAATGCCCATCTCACCGTCCGTACCAGGAAGGACGACAATATCTGCATCCCCTTCAAAGACCATGCGGTCCTGGGAAACAATTTCACAACGAATGGGCATATTTCATTGCTCCAGAGGCACGTGTTCCCGCGTCAGAGCCTGGAAACGCGGCACCGGAATAGCGGAACCCACGACATGTTAAGACGCATCCTTTGCCAGTTTTTCGGCCTTCTCGCGCACGTCTTCAATTGTGCCGGCCATCATAAAGGCCTGTTCAGGCAAGTCATCGCACTTGCCATCCAGAATTTCCCGGAAACCGCGGACTGTCTCTTTGATGGGCACGTACTTGCCAGAGGTGCCAGTAAACACTTCCGCCACGAAGAAAGGCTGCGAGAAGAAACGTTCGATCTTGCGGGCACGCGAGACGACCAGCTTGTCGTCTTCACTCAACTCGTCGATGCCAAGGATGGCGATGATATCCTGCAAATCCTTGTAGCGCTGGAGGATGCGCTGACACTCACGGGCAGTGTTGTAATGTTCCACGCCAACAATATTCGGATCGAGGATGCGGCTGGTGGAAGCCAACGGGTCCACGGCGGGATAAATGCCTTTTTCGACAATGGAACGTTCGAGTGCGATGGTGGCATCCAGGTGGGTGAAGGTGGCCACCGGTGCCGGGTCGGAATAATCGTCTGCCGGGACGTAGACCGCCTGCATCGAGGTGATGGAACCGTGGCGAGTGGAAGTAATGCGTTCCTGCAGTTCGCCCATCTCGGTGGCCAGCGTGGGCTGGTAGCCCACTGCGGAAGGCATGCGACCCAGCAGCGCCGAAACTTCGGAACCGGACATGGTGAAGCGGAAAATGTTATCAATGAAAAGGAGCACATCCCGGCCCTGATCACGGAAATATTCAGCCATCGAAAGTGCCGTAAGAGCCACACGCAGGCGCACGCCCGGAGGCTCGTTCATCTGGCCGAAGACCATGACGGTATCTTTCATGACACCCGATTCAAGCATTTCACGGTAGAGCTGTGTCCCTTCGCGACTGCGTTCGCCCACCCCGGCAAAGACCGAGTTGCCCTGGTGCACCGTGGCAACCGAGCGGATGAGCTCCTGGATGACGATGGTCTTGCCCACGCCGGCACCGCCAAAGATACCAGTCTTGCCACCCTTGGTGAAGGGGGCGATCAGGTCAATGACCTTGATACCGGTCTCAAAAATCTCGGTGCGGGTGGATTGCTCGGAGAAAAGCGGGGCCGGACGGTGGATAGGGTAGCAGATTTCGGCTACGACCGGTCCTTTTTCGTCCACCGGGAGACCCAGGACGTTAAAGATGCGGCCCAGGGTGCAGGCCCCCACCGGCACCAGGATGGGAGCGCCGGTAGAAATGGCCGGGAGACCACGCTGCAAACCATCGGTGGTATCCATCGAAACACAACGCACCTTGTTCGCACCGAGGTGTTTCTCCACTTCAAGCACCAGGTTTCCACCGCTTTCGCGGGGGATTTCGAGCGCCTCAAAAATATCGGGGAGCCCACCCTCGGGGAACTCCACATCCACAACACTCCCTTGAATCTGGATCACACGGCCAGTTGCTTTCGCCATTTATTTCCTCCGAAAATTTATTCCTGCACCATCGATTTGGCCAGTGCTTCAGCACCGCCGGCGATATCCAGGAGATCATTGGTAATAGTCTGCTGACGTGCCTTGTTGTATTGCAACTGCAGCCCGCCTACCAGTTCGAGGGCGTTGTCAGTGGCGTTACTCATAGCCACCATGCGGGCGGCATGTTCCGACGCCAGCGACTCCAGAATGGCCTGGTAGACCTGCAAAGATGTGAAACGCGGGATGATCTCGTCCAAAATTTCGCGTTCAGACGGTTCATAAATGTACGCAGCCGTCAGGTGCTTTTGGTCGTAGGATTCCACCTGCCCGGTTTCGTCACTTACTTCCAGCGGCAACAGTTTTTTGACGGCGGTTTCCTGCCTGGCCATATTAATGAAGTCCGTGTAGACCAGGTACACCTCGTCCACTTCGCCTTTAAGAAACTCATCCACTGCCATGCGTCCGATGGCCGAGACATCCGCAAAAGATGGTGCTGCCGGCAGGTTGCTAAACTCGGCAATCACCTGCTTGCGGCGGCGCATCAGTAAATCCCTTCCCTTGCGCCCCACGGCAATGTAACGCACCGGGGTCTCGGAAGCACCGAAACGCTGGGTGACGTAGCGGATGACATTGGTATTATAAGCACCTGCCAACCCACGGTCGCCGCTGATAACAAGCACCATTACATTGCGGACCTGGGGCCGACGCGTCAGAAGCGGATGCAGGTTTTCCCGTCCCGGCTGCCTGGCGATATGCGTCAGCACCTGCCAGGCCTTGGATGCATAGGCACGCGTGGCCGAGACAGCCGCCATGGCCTTGCGGACCTTGCTGGCAGAAACCGCTTCGAGGGCACGCGTCACCTGCGAGATGTTCTTGACACTGCGGATTCGCATCCGCATTTCACGGGCTGAAGCCATACTTTAATCCTGATCCTATTGCCAGGTGGCCTGGAAAGCTGCCAGCGCCTCGCGCAGGTTCTGTTCGTTATCTTCGGTAATGCGATTGTTTACTGCGATATCCCTGGCAAGGACCGGGTGGGAGTTGGCAAGGTAGCGCATCAACTCGACCTCCCACTTCCTCATCTTGTCAACCGGCACGTTATCGGCATAGCCATTGGTCCCGGCAAAAAGCAAGATCACCTGGTTTTCCAGAGACATGGGCTCGTATTGGGGCTGCTTGAGGATCTCCTGCATGCGCTGGCCGCGGGTCAGTTGGGCCTGAGTGGCTTTATCCAGATCAGAAGACATGAGGGCAAAAGCCGCCAGTTCACGGTAAGCAGCCATATCCATGCGGAGCTTGCCAGCCACTTGACGCATGGCCTTCTGCTGAGCTGAACCACCGACACGCGAAACCGAAATGCCCACGTCCACTGCCGGACGGATACCGGCGTTGAACAGGTTGCTGACCAGGTAGATCTGCCCGTCAGTGATGGAGATGACATTGGTGGGGATGTAGGCCGAAACGTCGCTGAGCAGGGTCTCGATAATCGGCAGCGCCGTAAGTGAGCCGCCGGAACCGGCCAGCTTTACGACCTTGTAATCGTCAGGGTTCTCCAAGGCTTTTCGAGCCTGCTCGGCGTCGTGTCCGGAACGAGGCCCGGTGAAGATGCGGCCGTCCAGGGAATCTTTTTCTGCTGCCAGGCTTTCTTCAAAATCTTTCCTGACAATGACAACCTTATTCGCCAGGCGGGAGGCGCGCTCCAGCAGGCGGGAATGAAGATAGAAGATATCGCCGGGATAGGCTTCACGCCCCGGCGGGCGGCGCAGGAGCAGCGAGACCTGGCGATACGCCCAAGCATGCTTCGAAAGATCATCATAAATGACCAGCGCATCCCGCCCGGTTTCCATGAACTCCTCGCCCATGGCGCACCCGGCGTAAGGCGCGATGTATTGCAACGCGGCGGACTCGTCGGCGGCAGCGATCACCACAATCGTATGTTCCATGGCCCCGTGTCGCTCAAGCAGAGCCACGGTACGTGCCACAGCCGCTTTTTTCTGCCCGATGGCCACATAAATGCAGGTCAGGTCCTTACCCTTCTGGTTGATAATGGTGTCAATAGCCAAGGCCGTCTTTCCGGTCTGGCGGTCGCCAATGATCAGTTCACGCTGCCCACGGCCGATAGGGATCATCGAGTCGATGGCTTTAATCCCGGTCTGCACAGGGGTATCCACGTCCTGGCGCTGCACCACGCCCGCTGCGATGCGCTCAATGGGGCGGTAACCGGTAGCCTGGATGGGACCTTTGCCGTCCACCGGATCGCCCAGGACATTGACCACGCGCCCGATCAAGCCGTCACCCACCGGGACCGAGGCGATGCGCCCGGTGGCCCGGACATCCAAGCCCTCGGCGATCCCTGCATAGTCCCCCATGATAATGACGCCGACAGCATCCTTCTCCAAATTGAAAGCAATGCCCATCACGCCATTGGCAAACTGGACCAACTCCTGCGATTTGACATTTGCGAGGCCGGAAACACGGGCAATCCCATCACCCGCTTCAAGCACCGTACCAATATCAGCAATAGCGATCTTCGGTTGGAAGGATTCAATCTGTTTTTGCAAGTCACTAGAAATCTGTTTTGCGAGGTTTGCCATTTAGCCTCCCGGCCACCAATCAAAGATATTTACGCACGACTGCCCGGATGGAAGTCGCGTATCCGGGCACGCCGTAGGAATCTGTCGATTTGTGAAGAACTGTCCCCCCAGTCCTGGAGGAATAACAAGTGCAGAGAACCTCTTTTCAAGGGCCGGACCGGGTCGGGCGGGCTAATGATACCTGAAAGCTCGGGCATTGTCTAGTTTTACTCCGAAAAGGAGTGGGCGGAGTAATCAATAAAAATAACCGGGGAAAGTCTCCATTCATTCCCATCATCCATCCTGCGGGGGAAGGAGTATTTGTTTGTTTTCGGAAAAGAACAAACAAATACCCGCCGAATCCAATATTTTCCACGAGGGCTCCTTCATTGTCAGCCATGTCTGCAGCAACTCAAGAACGGACCTGCGACGACTCTTGTCGTCGAAGCATCCGATAGCATCTGGCCACCGCAACAAGCGCCGCAGTCTCATCCCCAGAGGGGACGCTCCGCGGTGTCATCGGCACACTCGCACCGCACTCCCGGCAGGACACCGGGACGGTGTCGCGATGTCGGCGAGCATCGACGACTCACGTCGTCGATGTGGCGGCTGGGCGGTTGATCCGCCCGCCGCGCATTGAAGGGGCAGGGCGGCCGCGCGCGATCGGTGGGGTGTGCGGAGAGGAACAACCCTTTTGCCTTGAAAAGGGGATTTTCATCGAGAGGTTTTTCATTATTTGGGCTCCAAAAATCAGCGCGGGGGGTTGATTTGGGGGTTGATCCTGAGGAACAACCTAATGGGACTAAAAAGGGCGAACGCTGCAGTGCGCT
>DASVKG010000152.1:0-10741 GCA_036385495.1 Anaerolineales bacterium
TGGATTTTTCATCCTGATGTTCGTCGGAGCGCCGATCTTGAGCGCGGTCAATTCGAATAAGCGCAAACTCCAGTACCTGCCGCCCAAGATCCAGATCGAAGGTCACGGCATCAAGCGCGGCCTGACTGCTGTCGAAGCAGGTATTTTGATGGAACAGCCCCTCGACAAGGTCATGACCATGATCCTGTTCGGCGTGGTAAAGAAGAATGCCGCCACGGTTGTCACCCGCGACCCGCTCAAACTCCAATTGGTGAGTCCGTTGCCTGACGGGTTGCAGGATTATGAAAAAGATTTCCTGCAGGCATTTGCCACTGATGACCTAGCTGCCCGTCGCAAGGGCTTGCAGGAGATGACCGTCAAATTGGTCAACAGCCTCTCTGACAAAATGAAAGGTTTTAGCCGCAAGGAAACCACCGTTTATTACCAGGGCATTATGGAACGTGCCTGGCAGCAGATTGAAGCCGCCGGCACGCCAGAGGTCAAGAGCCAGATGTATGACGAATCCCTCGAATGGACCATGCTCGATAAGAATTATGACGAGCGCACCCGCCGTGTCTTCACCGGCCCGATCTTTGTCCCGATGTGGTGGGGCCGCTATGATCCCGGTTATCACCCGGTCTCGACCGGTTCGGTGACTTCAACTTCCATTCCCTCTTCAGGCGGAAGGTCTCCTGTCAGCTTGCCGGGGTCGGCATTTGCAGCGTCGGTTGTCACTGGTGTCCAGGGTTTCTCCAGCCGCATCCTCGGTGATGTGAAGACCTTCACTTCTGGCGTGACCAACCGCACCAACCCGGTCCCGGTTGTGAAGAGTGGTGGCGGTGGCTTTAAGAGTGGTGGAGGCGGTCATTCATGCGCTTGCGCTTGTGCCTGTGCCGGTTGTGCCTGCGCCTGCGCCGGTGGCGGACGGTAGATCTACACTGGATGATGACAATTTATTTATAGGTGCCTAATGTTTAAAAGGTTGTTCAGTCAAAAGTCTGCGCTAAACAAAGGTGTCCCCATTAAGGATCCTCGATCCGGGCTTTACCACTATTTGCGCGAAAACCATGCTGAGAAAAGCCGTATCCATCTCCGGCTCGACCCCGATGGTCATGGTACCTTGATTGTCAATGCCAACCGCATCCTGCACCTTAACCCCACCGCCGCGTTGATGGCCTACTTTGCCCTGGAACAGATCTCTGAACGGGATGCCGTACGATTGATCCGGAAAAAATACAACGTAAATGCAGCCCAGGCGCGTCTGGATTTGGGGACAGTCCGCAGCCAACTCGAAGAACTGGTCCGCCCCGACGGGGCCTGCCCGATCCACGAGCTGGGGCTGGAAACGGTCATGCCGTTCTCAGCCCGCCCCACCGCTCCCTACCGCCTTGACCTGGCGCTCACCTACCGCTGTAATAACGACTGCGCCCACTGTTATAACGTCCAGCACCCCTCCCTTTCTGCTTTAGACCCGCAGTCAATGCTTGCTGGGAGCGAAGTTGAGGGGGAAAGGACCGAACTCTCCACAAGCGACTGGAAGCGGGTCCTCGACAAAGCCTGGGAAATGGGCATTCCGCACATTATTTTTACCGGTGGCGAGCCCACCTTGCGCGACGATCTTCCGGAGCTTGTGGCACACGCTGAGAAGAATGGACAGATTACCGGTCTGAATACCAATGCCCGGCGCCTGTCGGATCCGCATTATGTGGAGAAGCTGGTTGCTGCTGGGTTGGACCACGTCCAGATCACGCTCGAGTCGAACGATGCCGCAGTCCATGATGGCATGGTGAGGACCAAAGGAGCTTTCCCTCAGACGGTCAAAGGGCTGAAGAACGCTCTCGCCAGCCCGTTGTACGTGATGACCAATACAACCATGCTGCGGACGAATGCCCATACCATCTCGGCCACTCTGGATTTCCTGGCCGACACCGGTGTCCCGACCGTGGGACTCAATGCGCTGATCCACTCAGGCCGCGGTTCCGTGGTGGGGACGGGGCTGGCCGAATCCGAGTTGACTCCCCTCCTGGATATTGCCCGTCAAAAGACCGAAGCGCGCGGCCAGCGACTCATCTGGTATACGCCCACTCAGTATTGCAACTTCGACCCGATGACGCTGGATCTGGGCGTGAAGGGCTGCACAGCGGCCCTTTACAACATGTGCGTTGAGCCCGATGGCGGGGTGCTGCCTTGCCAGTCTTATTACCACCAGCTCGGCAACCTGCTGGCTGACGACTGGGACTCCATCTGGAACCACGACTTGGCGGTCAGGTTGCGTGAACGTCAGGCTCTGCCGGAAAAATGCAATGGTTGTGCCTTGCTGGCCGAGTGCGGCGGCGGTTGCCCGTTGCAGTTTGAAAAACCGGTTGCCTTGGAGAGCTTTGCATGAGCAACGGCTCTTGGGTTAAGGAGCTTCCTGCCGAGATCATGGTCTGTGATTCCGGCGGCGTCATTCTGGAAATGAATACTCAGGCTGAGGCGCTTTTCGCCGAAGACGGCGGAAGCGGTCTGCTGGGCAAAAACCTGCTCGACTGCCACCCCCAGCCGGCATTTGGCAAATTGGAGGGGTTGCTGGATAAACACCTGGCCAATTCTTACTTCAACACTGAAAAAGGGGAGAAACGTTTCTTTTTCCAGTCACCCTGGTTCATGGAAGGCCGGTATGCCGGGTTTGTCGAGATTTCTTTTAGTGTATCGGAAGAAATTCCGCATTTCATACGGGAGAAATTATGAGCGAAGAAAACGCATGGATCAAAGAATTCCCCGCCGCAGCCACCGTGTGCGACCCCGAAGGCATTATCCTCGAGATGAACGATAAGTCTGCCCAATCTTTGGCCAAAGATGGCGGTCTTGCTCTCATTGGCAAGAATATGTACGATTGCCACCCTGACCCTGCCCGCGGCAAACTCGAACGCTTGATGGACGCGCGTAAGGTCAATGTCTACACCATCGAAAAGAAGGGCATTAAAAAACTGATTTATCAATCCCCCTGGTATCAAAACGGCGAATACGCCGGTTTCGTCGAACTTTCCTTTGAAATCCCATTCGAACTGCCGCATTTCATTCGTGACTGATTTAAGGAGGCTGCCATGTCCCCAACTGTGATGAACACTTTGGATCAGGTCTCTAGATACGTTTTCTTGGTAATTATGCCCCTCTTGGGCCTGTTTCTTCTCATTGCCGGCAGACTCAAGTTACGCAACTTCAGTGTAAAAGGCTTTGGCGTGCGGATAATCGGGATCGTGTTCTTGTTGGATGCCGTCCTGTTCTACTTTCTGGGGCAACGCGGTTTCCTTCATAAATACAGTATCCTGTTACAAGCGGTCCTTTTGCTAGCTGGGTTCATCGTTCTTTGGATCCTTGCCGAAAAACCCGTCCGCCACCAGCCTCTGACGGCCGAAATGCACACCTTCCAATCCGGACCGGGCGAACCCCCTTACCGCCTGCACCTGCGCCTGCTGAAGGATGGTTCTGGCCTCCTAATTGTTAATGCCGCCACCGTTTTGCACCTGAACGCCACCGCCGCTGAATTTGCCTATCATATGATAAAAGGCACTCCGCCGGAAGAGACTGCCAGGCATGTTGCCAAACGTTACCGCATCAGCCGGGAGGAAGCACAAAAGGATTACACGGATTTCCGTGACCGTGTCCAGACTCTCATTCATACTCCGGATTTGGACCCGGGCACTTTCCTCGACTTTGAAAGGATCGCGCCGCACTCCCACGACTTGACCGCGCCCCTGCGTCTTGACTGCGCCATCACCTATCGTCTGCCCGTTGGTGCAGACGCTTCCCTCGCCCCCACCAAGCGTGTCGATCGCGAACTGACCACCAAGGAATGGGAAACCATCATGGATAAGGCCTGGGAAGTTGGCATCCCGCACGTCACTTTCACCGGCGGCGAGCCAACCCTGCGCGAGGACCTGCCAGCCCTGATTGCCCACGCCGAGAAAGTTGGTCAGATCGCCGGTCTCCTCTCAGATGGATTGAAATTGGCCGATAAAGCCTACCTGCAAATCCTCCTTCAGACCGGGCTCGACCACCTCCTGTTCATTCTTGATCCCGAGAATCCTGCTTCCTGGAAGGGATTGGAGACGGTCATGCCCGAAGACTTGTACACCACTGTCCACCTGACCGTCACGCCTCAGAATGTCCAAAAGGCCGAAGAAATTCTCGAGAGGCTGGCGAAACTCGAAGTCAAGAGTCTTTCGCTGGGCGCATCCGAAGCCTCGCTTCACGAAGACCTCCACGCCTTGCATAACAAGGCCGCCGGCCTTGGCTTGACCCTGCGCTGGGACCTGCCTGTTCCTTACTCCGCCGAGAACCCGGTGGCGCATGAGACCATTGAAGATGAAGTCCCCTCTGGCGCAGGCAAAGCCTGGCTGTACGTCGAGCCGGATGGTGACGTGCTTCCAACCCAGGGTGAGGCTGATAAGATCCTGGGGAATTTCTTGAGGGATCCTTGGGAGAAAATTTACCATTAGCTTCTTTTCCTTAATTGCCGTTTTCCCTTTCATCTTGGCTGCTTCAGAATAGGAATTAGGCATTGAGCAATAGGACAACACTTGATCCTGACGAAATCCGGATTTTCAGCGGCAGCTCTCACCCGCAACTGGCTGCCGATATCGCCGCCTATCTGAACCTTCCGCTCGAGAAGACACTGGTTAGCAGGTTCAGCAATGACAATCTGTACATTCAGCTTGGCGCCAGTGTGCGCTCGCGCATCGTATTCATTGTCCAGACGCTGGCACCCCCCGTCAACGACAATCTGGTGGAACTGCTGATGATGTTGGATATTGCCCGCTCTGCCTCGGCAAAGGAAGTCCATGCCATCATTCCTTATTTTTCCTTTGCTCGTTCGGACAAGAAGGACGCCCCGCGCATCTCGATTACTGCCCGGTTGGTGGCTGACTTGCTGGTGACTGCCGGTGCCACCCATGTGATGACGATGGTACTTCACTCACCGCAAGCCCACGGCTTCTTTAGCGTCCCCACCGATCCATTGACCAGCCGCCCGGTTTTCCGGAATTATTTCCATTCGCGCGATCTGGCCGGGACGGTGGTGGTCGCGCCCGACATGGGCTCAGCCGGACCTGCTGCCCTGTTTGCCAGGGGGCTGAATCTGCCGGTCGCCGCTGGAAACAAAGAGCGCATTTCAGACACCAAAGTGGTCATCAGTGGGTTGGTGGGCCGCCCGGTGCAAGGGTTTCAGAAAGCCATCATTTATGATGATGAGATTGCCACCGGCGGGTCGGTGTTGGAACTCAGCCGCAACCTCATCGAGCAGGGCATCCAGGAAATCTGGGTGGCTTCCACACACGGGGTCTTCGTGCATGGAGGGCTGCAGAAACTGACCTCTGTTCCCCAGATCACCGAAATTGTCACCACCGATACCGTCTATATCCCGCCCGAAAAGCGCCATCCAAAACTCCACGTGCTCTCGGTAGCCCCTGTTTTCGGGGATGCCATCCGTCGCAACTATTTGCGTGAATCAATCGGTGATCTATTTATTTACGGGGATGAAAGCCCGGATAAACCTGGATAAAAATGAAACCTTCTGAGTTCAATCCTTCTGAGACTGCCGTCGCTCGTTTCCATCAAAATTTTAACTGTGCGCAGTCGGTTTTTGCAGCTTTTGCACCTCAATTTGGATTGGATGAGAGCATGATGCTTAAAATGGCCTCGCCGTTTGGCGGGGGGGCAGCCCGGCGCGGTCAAATCTGCGGAGCGGTGACAGGGGCGCTGATGGCCCTTGGTTTTGCACAAGGAGCGGATACCCCGGCAGGGAAGGAAGATGCCTACCTGCTTGGACAGGAGTTTTTGCAGCGCTTTGAGTCCAGGCACAGCACTATTCTTTGCTGTGAACTTTTGGGCTGTGACATCAGCACGGTTGAAGGTCGCCAAAAGGCGAGCGATAAGGGGGCGTTCACCACCCTCTGCCCGCAATTTGTAAGTGACGCTGCGGAAATCGTCCAGGATATGCTGGAAAAAAAGCCTTAGAGGAATCCTGCTAAAATGGGGGCAGGATACAGGACTGGCTTGCATTGCACGCGCAGATCTTTTTTTAACCTGTGCACCGATGCGGAGAATCGATGACCTCCACTGCCGATCGCTTCAAGTTCGCCGGATTAACGCTGTTGATTGCCATGGCGGTCGCGCTGGCTTATACCACCCTGCATGAGGGCGGTCATGCCTTGGCAGGTCTGGTGTTCGGCGGACGGATCGGCGAATTCGACGTTAACTTTTTCAGCCTGGGTGCTCACGTCAACATTGACGGGGAGTTTAACCGCTTCCAGAATGCCGTGATCAACCTCAGCGGGGCAGGCTTGCCTCTCCTGGGTTGGCTGGGTCTGATCCTCGCGCTTCCGAGGAAAGGCAGTCCGTTGGTTCAGTGGACGAAATTTATAGCCTCTGCCGGCACACTCTTTTCCTTGTTGGCCTGGGTCATCATCCCCTTCTTTTATCTCAAAAACAGCGCGCCTGCTGGTGACGATGTGACCAAATTCATCGCCAATAGTGGACTGCCGCCTCTGGCGGTGGCCTTCTGCGCCCTTGCTCTCTTTGCGCTGGGCTGGTTCCTGTTTGCCCAGCGCAGCGTGGGAATGCGCACGGTGGGGCGTTTCTTGTTCACTAGTACCGGCAAACCTGTGCCGGCCTGGCGCTGGGGGGTGGCGGGAGGGGCGATTGTTGTGGCACTGGCAGGGGCAGGGATGGTGGTTGTCTCCGCCTTGAGAAGCGGCCTCACCCCACCCCCTGAAGGTTACGATATTGCTGCCACTGTTGACCTCTCTGTGCGTGACATGCATGCGGAGACAATTGCCTGGTTGACAATGGCCGAAGCTGGCGACGCGGCGATCTTCCTGCGCGTCACCGGCATCGACACAAGCTACATTGACGTGACGCTGGTCCCAACGCTGGGTGATCCGCTTCTGATCATGCATGGTGAAGATTTCTCCAGCGTTTTAAATGACAGTCAGGTTCAGGTTCGCCTCCCGGCAGGAGAATATAAAATTGTGCTCGACAGCCGGAAATCCTCCGGGTTCCTGAAGGTATATTTCCGCATCCCATGAACAATAAACCCTTCCCAGAATCCTATTGGGTGATTCCCGGTCAGTTCCTGGCTGGGGGATATCCCGGTCTTCGTTTTGATGAAATCCGCACGCGGCAGCGTCTCTCTTCCATTCTCATTGCCGGGTTCGATACCTTCATTGACTTGACCAATGAGAACGAGCGCACGCCATATTATTCCATTCTGAATGAAGAAGCCGGCTACGCTGGACGTGAAGTTCGTCACCTGCGTTTTTCCTACCCTGATTATTCTGTGCCATCCCACGAAACGATGGTTGTCGCCTTGGATGCCATTGATGAGGCTCTCGCTGAAGGTCGCAAAGTGTATCTCCATTGTGTGGGGGGTATTGGCCGCACCGGTATTACCGTTGGCTGCTACCTCGTCCGCCACGGGATGAGGTCCTCGGAAGCCTTGCGTCATTTGCGCGAACTGTACCGGGCTTCAGCGCAGAGCCTCGTCGCTCCCGATTCCCCTGAATCTGACGAGCAAGCCAGGTTCATTTTGAACTGGGAGGAGAATGGACTGGCATAACCGATTTCTTCAGCAAGCCGCCTGGACACGTGACCTGCGAGTCTATCTGTTTGAACGCGCCGGTTTGGCACGCGCCCGCCGGATCCTGGAAGTTGGCTGTGGGACGGGGGCGATATTATCCGAGCTTTCCACAACTGCTGCAGTCCACGGGCTGGACCTGGATCCTGCCCGCCTCGTCGAGCTGCACAGGCATGTCCCAACCACAGCTCTGGTCCAGGGGAATGCGCTGTCGCTGCCCTATCCTTCCATGGTTTTCGACATTACATTTTGCCATTTCCTGCTGCTATGGGTTCACGACCCTTTGCTGGCCCTGCGAGAAATGAAACGCGTCACCTGCCCCGGTGGAGCCGTGCTTGCTCTGGCCGAACCGGACTACAGCGCTCGCATGGATAAGCCCGATGCGCTTGCACCGCTTGGCCGCTGGCAGGCCGAATCATTGCAACAGCAGGGCGCGGACCCGGCCTTGGGGAAACGCCTTGCGGACCTGTTCAGGCAGGCTGGCATAAGTCCAATCGATACTGGTACCTTGCGGGTTAGTCCCGGTTCCCGCCCGGGGCTCGGGAGCGGGGAGCGCCTGCCAACACCCGCCGAACGGGACCTGGAATGGGCAGTGCTGGAAGCGGATTTGGCAGATCGGGTTCCGGCTCAGGAAATCAGGAGGTTGAAGTTGGTGGATGAACTGGCCTGGGAACGGGGAGAGCGCGTGCTCCACGTGCCGACGTATTTCGCCTGGGGGTTTGTCTGACTTGCAAATGGTATAATCCTCAGCGGAGGCTTTTTTGACTGATTTTTCCCCTGATAATGAAACCCAGCCTGGTGTTGAAACCGCACCTGCCAGGAATGAAGGCAGGCAATTCATCCGTGAAATCCTGGAAACGGTGGGACTGGCTGTCATCCTTTTCCTGGTAATTAATTTTATTTCCGCCCGTGTGCGCGTAGAAGGTTATTCGATGGTTCCCACCTTGAATAATGGCGAATACGTTCTGATAAGTCGCCTGTCATATGTTGCGGGTAATTTCCAGCGGGGCGACATCATTGTTTTCCGTCCACCGATGTACCCGGATGCCTCTTCCTGGCAGCGCCTGTTTGGCCTGCCGGGCTTTGACGATAAATATGAAGATTACATCAAACGGATTATCGGCCTGCCTGGCGAGACGGTTAAGATTTCCAATGGGACTGTTTATATTAATGATGTCCCAATGAGGGAGACATATATTGCTGCCCGCCCGGATTATTCTAATGTTTGGATTGTCCCTGAAGGCCAACTCTTCGTATTGGGAGATAATCGCAATAACTCGGCTGATTCCCATGCTTGGGGCTTCCTCCCGGAAGAAAATGTCCTCGGCAAGGCCCTCATGGTCTACTGGCCGTTTGCTGATTTTATGATCATCCACCAGCAACAATCTGTTCTGGCTGCCCCGTAGAGATCATGCAATCCCTTCAAGAAATTCTGAGTCTCGCGGATTCTTACGAACGGGAGCTTCCCGCCCTACCCATGCGGTTGACCAGCCCGATCGGTGCCGAAGTGGCTGCTTGGATTGACCATACACTGCTTAAGCCTGAGGCAACTGCCGGACAAGTTAAAAAATTATGCGAGGAAGCTCGCCAGTACCATTTTGCCACGGTTTGCGTAAACCCTGTTTATGTACCGCTGGCACGCGGACTCCTTAAAGATTCGGGCGTGGGCATGTGTGCAGTTATTGCCTTCCCGCTTGGTGCTATACTTCCTGAGGATAAAGTCTACGAGGCGCGCCGTGTTATCGAGAACGGCGCGACCGAAGTGGACATGGTGATTAATATTGGTGCACTTAAGGGTGAAGCCTACGGCTTGGTGCTTAACGATATCCTTTTTGTGGCGCAGGAGGCCCATGAACACGGTGTCAGGGTCAAGGTGATTATCGAGGCAACTTTGCTGACCCGTCGCGAGAAGATCCTGGCCTGCCTGCTGGCTAAGACCGCCGGGACGGATTTTGTTAAGACCTCGACTGGTTTTGGTCCAAGCGGTGCGACAGTGGAAGATGTGGAACTTATTCGCTGCGCAGTTGGACCTGAAACCGGCGTTAAAGCTGCGGGCGGTATTCGCACCTACACAGACACTCTGGCGATGATCGCAGCAGGTGCGAACCGCATCGGGTCGAGTGCGGGGGTATCTATCCTGAATGAATCCATGAAGGCATCCCAATGATCGACGAAACCCGAGATTCATTTCAATGTACCGAATGCCAGGCCGGGGTGATGCATCTGAGGCATATCACATACTTTACCTGGCTCGATGAAGAACTTGTTACCGTCCCAAATTTTCCAGCCTGGGTTTGTGATGTATGTGGGCGACGCGAGTACGACGCGCGCGCCATCTCCTGGCTGGTTACCATCCTCAACCCCGAGACGGGCAAGACTTCCGGTTTGAAGCGGAAAATACGCCCGCTATTGGAAAAACGTACCGGAACTCGTCCGTTCCGGGGATGACCTCGACAGGAGTAAATATAAAATGCCTGAAACCACTTCTGCTCATCGTCTGCTTTCTGCCGACTTTCTCACCTTAAGTTACCGGGTGGTGGGCAAGATGATGGTTCCCAACAACGGTATGCTTGGTATGATGAACGATAAAACCAGCTCATTCATGGAAGTGGTGGATGCCAAATTGGCTCCCATCCACATGCCAACCAAATTGGTGGGCGAGTTTGAAATCGTTGACTTGGTCAAAACCAACCTTTTCGCCATTTGTCTGACCCGCAGGGAGGATGCAGGCCCGCAAGCGTTGCCGCGTGGCGGCTATCAGAATTTGGTCAAATACCCCATCCGGGTTACCACCCAGGTCTACGAGTTGGAAGGGACACTTGAATGGACCGGGCGCTTTGATTTTGCCAGTGTCATGGTTGAGGGCGTCGGCGACTTCGTTGCGCTTTACAATGCCACCCTGACTGCTATTCTGATCCCGCAATTGCATATTGAAAGTCCGGCCATCCTTTTCAACCGCAGGCAGGTGGATTTGCTGGCGGTGGTTCCAGATAAAAAACAGGTTTGATCAATTGCTTGACCGGTGGGGGAGGGGATGGTAAAATCCTGCCGCTCTACGCAACGAACAGGCCCCCATCGTCTAGTGGACCAGGACGTGGCCCTTTCAAGGCTAAAACTGGGGTTCGAATCCCCACGGGGGCACAAAAA
>DASVKG010000153.1:0-4853 GCA_036385495.1 Anaerolineales bacterium
AGCATTCTCCGTAATTTCGTGGAAGACTACGCGCTTGGCAAGTTTCGGGTTAATTGCAGCAGCTTCCATCAAATGCCAGGAGATGGCTTCGCCTTCCCGATCAGGGTCTGTAGCCAAGTAGATTTCAGCAGCTTCTTTTGCCAGCTGTTTTAGTTCCTTGACAACTGCCTTTTTCTCATTCGGAACCCGATACTTCGGTGTGAAGTTATTTTCCACATCCACCGATAACTGTGAGCGCAACAAATCACGCACATGCCCAACCGATGCCCGTACAGTGTACCCTTTACCTAGGAAACGTCCCACCGTTTTAGCCTTGGCAGGAGACTCGACAATGACCAATTTACCGCTACGCTTTTCAACTTTTTCCGGCTTGACCAATCCTTCGTGAGCATCGGTCTTTCCGGTGCGGTAGAGGGTTGTTCCGCACACGCCGCAGGTGCCACGTGTGACCGGCGAACCAGCGGAATTGAACGTAGCTAAAGGGGCAACGATCTCCCGTTTGGTCTTGCATTTCATGCAATAGGCTTCCACGAGAACCCTCCTAGAGATACTCTTCTTGTTTCAATTTTTTCAAGTTTAAAATAACCTGACGCACTTGTTGGGCCTGGTCACGGCGACAGACCAGCAATGCGTCACCTGAGTCAATAATGATCATGTCATCCACTCCAATCGTGACGATGAGTTTCTTTTTGAAAGAATAGATCAAGGATTTATGTGTTTCAAGGCGCATATGATCAGCGTTGATTACCACGTTCCCCGCCTGATCTGCCTGGAGAACATCAAACAAAGAATCCCACGAGCCAATGTCATTCCATTGCAGGCCATCGGCTGGCAGTACAGCCATGTTTCTAGCATGTTCCATAATACCGTAGTCTATCGTCTCCGACTTGAGTCGCGACCATGTTGACTTGAGCACCGCCTCCTGCTCAAATGTGCCCCACGTTGATCCAATTCTATCAAGAGCCACATTAAGGTCAAGCATTTGGCGGGAGATTTCGGCAAGAATACAGTCGACCCTCCAGATGAACATACCGGAATTCCATGAATGCTCGCTTCCAGACAGCATCAAGCGCGCCTTTGCATCGTCCGGTTTCTCTATGAAGCGAAGCACCCGATAGACCGGGTATTCAAATTTTTCCGGCAGGATAGCCCCCCGCTGGATATAGCCATACCCGGTGGCAGGGAATGTTGGAGGAATACCAAGAGTGACCAAATAATTATTTCGAGCCACCTGGACCGCCACACTCATTACAAGATGGAACAGTTCACGGTTGCGGATAAAATGGTCAGCAGGCAAAACGATCATTACCGCCTCGGAGTCACGTTTTGCCAGCACGGTCGCTGCCAATCCCATACCTGAGGCAGTGCCGCGTGGCATGGGTTCGATCAAAAAATTGTCCTGCGGGATCTGGGGAGCTTGAATTTTAAGCACCTGCTCCTGTTCTGCAACGGTGACAACGTACACCCGATCAGGGGGAACTAAACCATCTAGACGGTCTAATGTAATCTGGAATAGGGTGCGCTCTCCAAGCAATGGCAAAACGTGTTTGGGGTGTTTCATGCGCGATATGGGCCAGAGTCGGGTTCCACCTCCCCCGGCCATGATGACTGCATAACTATGTTTCATAACCTAAGCCTTGTCCTGGGCGCCTTCATCCCTCGCAGCCACATAATTCAACCCTCCCAACTGCCGAACCAATCGCTTGAGTTCATCCATAACCAGCGTAGTTGAGACGCGCTCGATTAGCAAGCCGGGCTAACTGCGGATTTCATACATGAGCAGAAGTTCATGAGTAAACACGCTCATAAATATCGTACACATGCATCTCGATAGTTATTTATTCTCACCATCTTCATCAGCCAGGCCGGGGATTAAATGTACTCTCATTTTTTTTGCATCCAAGTCGACATTCAAAACGACCTCACGGATGGCAGGAAGCAAAAGTTCACTTCCGGTAGATGATTTCACAACATAAACATCATTTGCTCCGGTTTCCAGAATTTCTGTCAAGGTCCCGAGGTGATTGCCCCCTTCATCTACAACTTCCAGATCAATTAGTTCGTGAAAATAAAACCTTCCTTCGGGCAATTCGGACGCGTCTGATGTGGAGATGGATATTATCTGGTTTCGATAACGGCCTGCCTGTTCAGGAGAAGATACACCCTCAAAACCAAGAAGCAACCCCTCATTGTGCTGACGGTGGTTTGTAATAACCAGCTTCAAATGCTTTTCGCCGAGGAAGATTTCTTTACTCGGGATTAAACGTTCGGGAAAATCGGTGTATATTTCCGCCACTACATCTCCATGCACACCATGAGGACGGCGCACCTTCCCAACAACCAAGAATGCAGGCTCGCCAGCAGTTGGCGGGCCAGCCGGTCTTTCTCTGGCACCAACCATACTTTTAGGGTTCTACCACATCAAGCGTGACTTGGCTTCCTTCACGCTCTGCAGCAACCCGCAGAAGGGTGCGAATTGCATTGGCTACCCGTCCACCTTTACCGATGACACGACCCATGTCGTCTTTGGCAACGCTCAATTCAAGCGTTACCCGGTTGCCATGACGGATCTCGTCTACAGCAACCTCATCAGGATGGTCCACAAGGGATTTTGCGATATATTCAGTGAGGTCTTTCATGGTGTCTCATTATATAAATTAAATACGACTTTCATGCCATTTCCCGAAAGGATATATGCAGTCTCTTTATAACCAGAAGTTGTTGCCACGATCACCTACCAGTTTTGCTGGAGGAGATACGTGCCACTCTGGCAGTTTCAGCCTCGGCTAAGAGAGTCTCTACAGGCTCTCCAGATTTAAAACGTTCGAAGCGTTCCACTGTTCCTACGGTTTTGAACAATTGAGCCACCGACTCGGTCGGCTGGGCACCCTTGTTCATCCACTCGTAAATACGATCTTCTTTGATGTTTAAAGTAGCCGGGTCTGTACGCGGATTGTAGAAACCTACGATTTCCAGGAATCGCCCGTCACGCGGGCTTTCCTTGTCCGCAATGACCAGACGGTAAGAGGGTTGACCCTTTTGACCGGTACGACGAAGACGAATACGAACCATCAGAAATTTCTCCTTAAATATATAATTATCGGTTTTTTGGTCCCAGCAGTTCACATTGAGATGGGCTGAAAGGAGTGCCCGATGTGGAGCTGTGAACCTTCAAATTGGAAGGGTTGGGTGTGGAAAATGTCTTAGAAAACCCTACCCTTGGTGGCGACAAACACAACCCATACATTTTACCTCATCCGAACAGGCGCGACAGGCCGCGTCCACCGGTTTTCTGTACCATTTTGAACATTTTTTGCATATCGCGGAACTGTTTCACCAACCGATTCACATCCTGGACATCAAGTCCGCAGCCTCGGGCAATTCGTCTGCGGCGATTTGCATTCAGAACATCCGGGTTACGGCGTTCAGTGGGTGTCATCGAGTTTATGATTGCTTCCGTGCGCTTTGTTGATAGGTCCATTTCTTCGGGCGAGATTTTCCGGGCAGCCCTTCCCATTTCACCTGGGAGCATATCTGCCATTTGACTCATTGATCCCATCTTTTTTGAAGAGCGCAACATTTCAACCAAATCTTCCAGAGTAAATTCGCCTTTGGAAAGCCGCTCCGCTTGCTTCTGCGCCTGCTTTTCATCAAAAACTGCTTCAGCTTTTTCAATAAAACCGAGCACGTCACCCATCCCAAGGATGCGTGAAGCAAGGCGTTCAGGTTGGAAGGCTTCCAGCGCGTCCAGTTTTTCACCAGTCCCGATGAACTTAATTGGGACACCAGTCACTGAGCGAATGGATATTGCTGCTCCGCCACGGGAGTCACCATCAATTTTTGTCATAATGAGCCCGGTGAGGGGGATGGCGTCCCGAAAACCTTCGGCTACGTGCAGAGCTTCCTGGCCAATCATCGCATCCACCACAAGCAGGGTTTCAGATGGTGGCGAGCTATTAATGATTGCCTGAAGCTCCCCCATCAAAACATCGTCCAATTGGGAGCGGCCAGCGGTATCCACTATGGCGACGGTATAGCCCCCGTTTTTCGCGCTTTGAAAGGCGCGCCTTACCAATTCGGGTGGTTTGAGGCCGGTCTCGAAAAATACCGGGATATCCAGTTGTTGGCCCAGCGTCTGCAATTGCTCTACTGCCGCAGGGCGATACGGGTCCGCTGCTACAAGCATAACACGTTCACCGCGCCCTCGCAGCAAATTCGCTAGTTTCCCGGCTGTGGTCGTTTTACCTGAACCTTGCAAACCAACCAGTACCACCATATGTGGTTTCTCACCTGCTAGATTGAGCACAGAGGGGGCACCAAGAGTGGCGACCAGTTCCTCGTTTACAATTTTAACGATTTGTTGGCCCGGGTTGAGAGCCTTCGCTACTTCCGCTCCGATCGCGCGTACTCGTATGCGCGAGATGAAGTCTTTGACTACGCTGTAGTGTACGTCAGCTTCCAAAAGAGCAAGGCGGACTTCCCTCATCGCACTGTCAACCTCGGATTCTGAAAGTTTTCCCCTTTTTCGAAGTTGGTCAAAAAGGTCGGTAAGTCGTCCGTTCAGTGTCTCAAACATAGTTTTCCTTAATTAAAAAAGCAATTGCCCGAAGGCGGACAGATTTTAGCCGAAAACTGATGGAAGGTCAAGGAATTGCGCGTCCAAACGAAAATATCCGGGTTATATATCAAGTATAGTCAAGTGTTTTATAATCCACGTCAAAGGAGAAATTATGTCGAAAGTAGCCGTTATTACCGATAGCACAGCCTATATCCCAGATCCACTTTTAAAATCGCATAATATTACCGTGGTACCTCAGGTCCTAATCTGGGGGGATGAAACTTTCCGGGACGGC
>DASVKG010000154.1:0-4083 GCA_036385495.1 Anaerolineales bacterium
ATCTTTCTCCTTTGGGCCTCCTTTCCGCTGGATGTCGGTGACATTCAGGATGAGTGCATCAACTCACCCGTTGCATGCGATCAGTCACATCCTGCACGAAACGTTGAATAAATTCCTGGATAAATGCGAGCGGGTCTTTGCCATCATCCAAAATTAAACCTGTCATGTCCACGCCAAAAGACAAACCCGTTGTTGTGTCCAGGCCGTGTGATTCAAAGTAGGTGGCATTCGCCTTTCGACGTGCCAGGGAGGCCTGGTCGTAGCGTTTGCCTCCGCTGATTTGCGAATCGAACACTCCCAACAAGGCCGCTTGCAGGTTTTCCTGCCCGGAGAGATCGAAACCGACCTTGTCGCTGTCCAGCATCCAATCCAGGCCGCGCCAGACTTCACAACCGTATAGTTTTTGAGGGCGCATATCCTTGGGTAGACTGCGGAGAGCGGCAATGACTTTTAAAGCAACGCCTACATGGGTGTCGTGCTTGTCTGCCAAGTTGTGGGTATAGACCTGCTGCGGGCGGGTTGCTTTCAGGATGGTCGCCAGGTCATCCACAGGCAGCGTACTGCTTCCCTTGACCTCTTTACTGGGATAATCCAGCATGATTTGGGCGGCATATTCGCCAATTATGGCCGCTTTGCGCTGTTCCTTGAATCGTACCAGGCGCATCTCTTCATCGCTGTATCGCCCATACATCCCATTGCGCGGCGAACCGCGCCCATCTGTAACCACCACGCCGGTAAACCAGCGGTCACGGCGCTGATAACATTCCAGAATTGGATTGGCAGCCATAATTTCGATGTCATCCTGGTGAGCGGAAACTGCCAGGTGAGTCGTGCGCCTCAGGGCTTGGTCAGGGGGCATGCCGTCCGGCACATATATTTCAGCGGTATCTCGGTGAAGGTTCACAGGCCATCCTCATTTCAATTCAGTGCGGGCAAGCTTGCGGCGGCCACAGATTGTCCGACCCGACGCACTTTTTCATCCGGTAGATGCAGCCGGATTTTTTTCAACAGGTCGGGAAATTCAATCTCCAAAACCTTTTGCGCGCCCGCCATCAGCAAATCCCCGCCCCGCCCAGATGTACAACGCCCCAATATCAATACATGTCGGATGTCGTAAAAATCGGCATAATGTGCAAGGGCATACCCCAGGGTAATACCCATGCTCTGCCAGATCTTCACGACCCCCTCATGTCCGGCTTCCAGTTTTTCTTGCATGAATTTGAGTTTGTCGGCATCTGATAAATCAGGTGGGATTTCGACGCCAACTTTTGGAGCCAGGCGAAACACACACTGCTGTGAAAAATACGAGGATCCGCATCCTCTGTCACCCGACCATTCCTCCACAGGCGCATTCGGGCTGTAATCGATTGGGGCAAAAGCAAGTTCGTTCAACCAGCCTGTAATACGACCGTCCCGATCCACATAACCTGCCGCTTCGCTCGAACCCAGCGCAATGCCCAGGACGCCGTTCTCTCCAATTGACATCGAACCAGCCAGCGCAGTTACGTCGCCATCATTGATTACCACCAAAGGCACACCCATTTCCTCTCGTATGCGTAAGAACAGGTTTCTAACATCACCAAAACGTTCTTTCGGTACACCCCGGAATAAGGAGGCCACCATCGGACGGTTATCAATGTAAATCCCTGCCGAACTACCGCCAATAGCATCCACCCGCGACATCCTGGCTGCCACCGTTTTCAAGGCAGATACGATCTCATGGTGATGATATTCCGGGTCTGCGTGTTTGCCCGGCTCCCAAACCACTTCTTCGCTGTAGACCACCTTCCCATCCACAACAGCACTCACCTTGCGGTCGGAAGCGCCCAGATCAAAACCAATCCGGCAGCCATCCAGATGGCGACCAAGCAATTTTCCCTTCTCGCATGCAGCAGGTACTTCCTCGGGCGTGCACGTCACCACTTGAAAAGTCTGCTCATAAACCTGCTCCCCCATGAAATGATAGTCAAACCTGCGTTTGCCCTCCGGCGCATAACTCTTGTAGATATATTCGCCAACTTCACGCGGTCCGCCAATATAAATCCGCCAGGCACCCCGCTGCCACAATAGGAACTTCACCAGCCGTTCAACATAATCCAGGTTTGCTTCTGCCTTGGGATGTCCTGCCGGAAGAACCTTTCCCTCAAAACGGGATATTTCTCCTTCGCAGCGTTCCAAGCCAATAACCAACGGAACACCGACTGCTGCAGTTTGCATTCGGAACTTTCGATTCGCCAGCACCGCCGGGCGAAATTCATCATCCAGCGTGGGTTGAATTTGAGGAATTACCAGGTCCAGTCTTTCAGACATAAGGGGGTCTTTTAGTCAACAGGAGCAGAGAAAAGAAGGGAATAGTCTTCCAGAAACATTAAGGCCGAAGCACCCAGGATATAACCCCGAAAATCCAACTTTCCGATTTCAAGCCGAGTCCCTTGTACCATGTGGGTCAACCCTGATTGCTTCATCGACTCCTCGATCAATTTCAACCATGCTTCTCCAAAGCGAGACATCTCGCCCGTCATGACTATTTTTTGAATATTCAACGTACCCACCAGATTGGCAATAGAGATGCCCAGGTAATGGGCCGCGTCCCAAACAACCCTTTGTGCCAACGGATCGTTTCCTTGGAATGCGATAACGATCGAATCAAGGGTAATTTTCGTGGGATCTTGTGCCATTTTGGAATGGCCGTATTGTCCGGCCAATTCCCGGGCACGCTGCACTACGGCTTTGGCGCTGGAAACAGTTTCCAGGCAACCGTGCTTGCCGCACCGGCAGAGCATTCCATTTTCCTGCACCATCACGTGTCCAATTTCACCGGCCCCCCCGCCATCACCCTGGAAAAGACGGCCATTAATTAATATTCCAGCCCCAATTCCATGCCGGACATTCACCACCACCAGGTTACTATCAGGATCATGATTGCCACCGTAGACAAATTCGCCGATGGCATTCGCCTGACTGTCGTTCAGAACGGAGACAGGTAGGTGGTACCGGTCTTTCAGAAGTTTCGCCAACGGCAAATCCTGCCAATCAAGATTCACGGCATTGACAACTACTCCATCGCGAGTATTGACCAGCCCCGGAGTCCCAATTCCGATCCCAATGACCGGTTTCCAATTTTTTTTCATCAGACGGTCAAGGATCTGGTATACAAATTTCAACGCCTGATGTCCATCACTATCGCTGATGGGGATTTCAATCGTCTCTTTAATTTCGCCCTGCAAATTGACAACTGCTCCAATAAACTTGTCCTGGCCCAGGTTCACCCCGATTAAATAACGCGAATCTGCAACCAGGCTCAATAATATCGGTGACTTGCCGCCAATTGACGATCCATAACCGACTTCTGCCACCAGGCCTTCGCCGATCAAGGTGGCAACCAAATCCGATACAGTGGCACGGGTTAACTTTGTCACCCGGGCGATCTCGGCCCGGCTGATTGCTTTCTGGGCAAATATCGTCTTGAGAACCAGGTCTCGGTTGTGCTGTTTTGTTTTTTGGTGGGTTGCTTTTAAATTAACCATGGTGAGTAATCATTATTCTTTGTAAGTTCAATGAATTTACAAAGTAATTCTATTACAAAAAGAAGCAAAATACAATAGGTTTTATAAACTGGTGGAAAAATTTAAGGTTGGAACTCCCCGTCCATAAATTCTTTACTCCTGGTGAAATAAAATAAATCCCTTGGAGGGGATTATTTAATGAATATGGGTCCGGCAGGGAATATTCTACAAAAGGGCAGCCAAATGGCTGCCCTTTTGTAGAATATATGCAAGTGATTGTCACGGGATAGAAATTGTTATCGAATAATTTACCACTTGACCATTGTTCGGAATGACCTCGATGACGTAGTCCTGTGTTTGCGGCAGAACCCCGGTCCAGGTGTTGGCTTTTGCCGCAGGGTTTAAGAGAGTCCCAGTGGCAATTCCGAAGACGTCGAGGGTGGCAGTGGTGGAGGGGACGTTGAGGGACACGGTCATGGTCTGGTTGATCATCGCGTTCACGGCGTATGAAAAGACATACCCGTTGATGGTTTTCCCAGACAAGGTAATGGATGTGGCACCCGAGGCAAAATGGACC
>DASVKG010000155.1:0-3791 GCA_036385495.1 Anaerolineales bacterium
TGAGCGGGGCAGACCTAAGCCGGGCTGAGCTGGTGGATGCCGTCCTGTGCGGGGCTGACCTGAACGGGGCAAACCTGTTCACAGCCAACCTGAGCGGGGCTGACCTGGGAGGGGCTTTTCTGCTGGGTGCCAAACTGGAAGCAGCCAACCTGAGCGGGGCCAATTTAAGCGGGGCCGATCTGAGTTTTGCTGTCTTGAAGGGAGCCAACCTTTCCCAAGCCAACCTGGTGGATGCCAACCTGCACAAGGCCATCCTGACCAAAACAAACCTGCTGGGGGCCAAACTGGAGCGGGCCAAATATTATAAATACACCAAATGGCCGGACGGGTTCGACCCTGCAGCGGCCGGGGCGATCAAAGTGTAACGACACCATAATAATTTTGAGGGGGGATATCAGGGGACAGGATTGTGAACCTGGCCGGGAAACCAAGATGCTGCAACTTTATTACGATACAATCATCCAATACACTGAACTTCAGAGAACACATATATATGAGGAGACAGATATTATGGATATGATCATTGATTTTCCCGGAGGTTCGCGTGTGGACGCCCATTTTGGTCCCTTTACGGTGGCCACCGACCAACCACCCGCGGCTTCCGCCCCCAGCCCCTTCGAGGTTTTCCTTTCGTCCATCGGGACCTGCGCGGGGATCTATGTGCTGGGCTTTTGCAAACAGCGCAACCTCCCCACCGAAGGTATCCGCATCGTCGAGAAAATCAACCACAGCAATACTACGGGGATGGTCGAGACGATCGGCCTGGAGATCCAGGTGCCGCCGGAGTTCCCGGAAAAATACTATGATTCGCTGATCCGCTCGGCGGAACTATGCGCGGTGAAGAAACACCTCGAAAAACCGCCCAAATTCGATATCACCACCAAGGTGGCGTAGGTTCAATCCTTGAGTTTTTTCTCCCATCCCTAAGCGTGCCCTCCTGATCGGATGGCACGCTTTCTTTTTGGATTAAGATTTCGTCGGGATTCATATTTCTGAAAGAGTGAGAACCTGACCTGCAGCAAAATAGTGTCCCTGCCCTGGCAACGATAACCCGACCGGCAAACCACCCTGTCAGTGCAACCACTCGGGGTGGTCCACCAAATGGCCATCCATGTAAGCCTTTACAGCCAGTTCGATTTCGTGGATGTCCGTCAGGACCGGCTGGATCCCGGCCTGCTTCAAGCTATTGAAGGCGCCCTGGCCCATGCCGCCCGCCAGCAGGACCTGGCAGTCGCGAATGGGTTCGAGCATGCGGGCATGGGTGCTTTCAGCGGCCGGTCCGCGGCCATGTGCGTAACCCGGCTCATCAGGATGTCCGCCGGGAAACTGGGTGTGCGCGGGTTTCGGGAGGGATTCATGCCCGGTGATTTTCCCGTCGGAAACGGTGAATACCTCGTAGTAAAGCGCGCGCCCGAAATGGGCGCTGATCGTGCGGTTGTCATCCGTTACAACTGCGATTTTCATGGGTTTCTCCTTCATATATATGAAGAGACAACAGGCGTCTGATAAAGAAAGTGGAGATGGTGATGGCGGGCAGACTTCCCATTACCAAATCGGATCAATATGACGGCAAGACAGGTTCCTGGCCAATATTAAACAGGAAGGGTTCAGTTAGTGTATAGATGTAATTTCCCGTCGGAAGTTATCCCCGTACGCAAGGAAATGAGAGGTTTCCCAGCCGGGCCGCGGGTCACATTGCCCTGCAAGTCGAACCGGGACCCGTGACACGGGCAGGCAAATCCCTCCGGCTTGCTTTCCACAGTACAGCCAAGGTGCGTGCAGACCAGGCTGATCGCTGAAAACCCGGCTTGTGTGTGCAGGAGCAACGCCGGAACGTCGGACAGGAGTGTGCGCGAGCCAGGCGGGTAATTACCAGCCGGGCCGAGGTCAAAATCGGTGGGCGGGAGGGGATCGGTTTGAGTATCCAGGAAACGGAACAGCCCATCCAGACCGAGCAGACCGCTGAGGGTTAAAACAGCGGCGCTGGCCAGCTTCAGAAAATCACGGCGGGATATCTCAGACATTATGTCTACCGATTAACGGCATGGCAGGTGTGGCAATAGGCCGAGGATTGGTCGATGCCATTCTGCGTACAGGCGCTGCCCAAGACGGGTTTGAAAGAGAAAACCTGACCGGTGGCTTTTCCGACCAACCGGTAAGTCCCGTCCGGCAGGACGAGCGTGTTCCAGAGCGGCTCGTCCTTTTCGGTGACCAGGATGGTATCGCCCAGCTTTAAGTCCACCAGCGGGTTGAGCAATGCCAACCGGAAGGCCAGGTCGTTGGGATCGGTGAGGGTGCGGATGTGCGGGAGTTCGGTCAGCGTGCCGTGGCAGGTTTTGCATTGTATATATTGAATGTCTTTTTTGACGCTGTACAGGTTCCCGTCTCCCATGGCTTCGGTACGCGTATGGCAGTCAACGCAGTCAAGCTTCCACTCACAACTGGTGAACTGGGCAATGGGCTGGTAGTAGTCGTGCAGCCGGTCAGCGGGAAGGTCCTGGCGCGGTTCGAATTTTATGGTACGCAGATCATAGTTCCCGCGGTTGTGGCAGGTATCACACTGGGTATATGAGATGGCCGTTGTGAGCTTGTGAATTGGGTTCGATTGTATTTGCTGCGCATTGGAACGGTCCGCGGACTGGGTGGGGGTATGGCAGGCTGCGCAGCCGGTAAACCGAAAATATTCGCTCCCGGGCAGCGGTTGTGCGGAAAGATGGCAGGTGAGACAGTTTTGACCAAAAGCCTTGACATAAGGATTGGTTTCCCGGGCCGGGTCGAAAGACGCCAGGGCGGTGATGCCGCTGGTGCTCCCGGGCACCTGGACGGCAAAGATACCCAGGCGGGCCTTCAGATCCGGTTGGGCACCGAAGGTGTAACGGATATTTGCGATGGCACCGGCATAGGTTGCCTGAATGCTGGTGGTGGCGCGCTGGATGTGGTTACTAAAACTTTCGGGGGTGCCGCTGTGGCAGGTCGCCCCTCCGCAAGAGGCCTGGACGACCGAAAAATCCGAAGGATTTTTGCCGCCGCGCATGGTGCTGTGGGCCAGGTTCGCATCCAGGGCCAGGCGCTCGCCGCCGTGACAGAGCACGCAACCGAAGGTCTGAAGCGGATGCGATTTGCTGATCTGGGCCAAGTCCAAGTGGCAGGTGAGGCAGTATTCCACCTGTCCAGTAAGCGTTGGGATGAGCGCAACTGGTTTTGGACGGCGGCTTTCATCCAATGCAGAAATGAACAAAGCAAGCAAGAGAGCGGATGAAGCGGCAAGCAGAAAGTAGCGGCGCATATATCAAGGTCAGGAGACAGGCAGAAGGGCGATAAGGGTCAAAATAATTATGACCAACAGGATAAATAAGGCGATGCCCTGGGCGAGGCGGCTACTTTTCGGGAACCAGCGCCCAAGTTCAGTTTTGACGGGCTTAGGGAAAATATAGGGGATTAGGGAAAAGAGCAGCAGCACCGCCAGGGGGACGACCATCCCCCAGAAAAATGGATTGCCCAGCTTGAGCATTTGTTGGACCCACAGGAAGAACCAGGGGGCGCGTGCCGTCTCCACAATGGGGGAAGCGGCAGTGATGGGTGCAGCCAGCGGCGCCGGAGCAAAGGTGGAGAGCAGGAGCAGCCCGGTGGCAGCCAGCAGCATGGCCAGGACTTCACGCCGCACCAACTCGAAACGCGTGATGCGGATTTGATCCTGGCGGAACGCCGGCGGGGGCACAGCAATGCCGCCATCCCGGCGCACACGAAAGATGTGCCAGGCAACCAGGATGCCGGTCGCAAGCGTCAGACCG
>DASVKG010000156.1:0-9107 GCA_036385495.1 Anaerolineales bacterium
TATCTTGGGCAATCTTGGCCTGCTCGTCAAGGACTGCGCGCACAACAAACGCGGGTACAAACATGATTCTACCGGCTGGAATGACAACAAAGTTGTGCGTTTTAATGCGGAGATCCTGATCATCAAAATAAGGCAGACGCAAGCTTAACCCACGGTTTAGGCTTTGCTCTGCTGCCCGCGTTTTGATGAGACTAACAATCTCATTTGTGAGATGATTGGCCAACGCCCGTCCCTGGTTGACCAGTTGGCCAAGCATTCCATAGCGCTTCTTTTCAAATTCCTCATCAGCAACCATGTAAGGTGCCAATGAACGGGCGGCAAAAAGGACTGTTAAGAAATGCTGCATTGAGGCGACATGAGCTTCCGCCTCCTTGGCTGAACTGACCAATAACTCGCCCTTGTCGCCGAAAGCCACCCACTGTGGGAGGTAGAAGCGCCGCGCTGCAGGCACAAACGGTACCTGAAGGCTCCCGCGACCAGTCTCGTTATTCCCTTCTTCCGCGATGGCGTCTGTAGAGGCAGTAATCGCTGATTCTACCTCCACCCCATTACTGACAGGGATGGACGGGATGTCATCTTCTTCGACAGGTATATAGGTAACTATTCTGCCTGATGGTAGCATATTTCGAACCATGTGGGTTGCAGAGGCAAAGCGAATCACGCTCGCGGCAATAACAATGGCCTGGTCTCGAGATTGTTCCAATTCGGTAAGTCGCTGGCGAAGTGTATCGTGGACATCCCGCCGGGCTAATTTATCCCTAAAATCACCCACGCGCTGCTCGCGTAATGCCTGCGTTACAGTGAGGGGTTCGGTACCTTTCGCTGCAATGACCCGGTCGGGGAGTGTAAAGTGGACGCGCTGAGCACGTTCAGCATATGCCGCTGCGATCTGGCTCGCCTGGGCTTCGAGGAACCGCTGGACGATGGGCAATTGGGAGTCAAAGAGCGCATTTTGGCGGTCATACTCGAGGCGTAATTGGTTTTCTGGCGTATTATCGTTTTTAATATTGGGAATATTTACCATAGATTTATCCTATTTGACCGAAGGTAAGGCAATAAGAATATTAAAATATTCCATTTCAAAGCCTCGATGACAAGTACATAGGTCTCATTTCGAAATATTATTATAGATTATAACCCGTGTGGCTCAAGCCCCGGGAGAAAATGTGTCTATTAGCAGTTTGATGTCTCCCCCAGCAGAGTAAAGAATGGGGCAGGTCGCGCCGTGCATAATATATTCCTGCACTTTTGAGCGAGCTTCATCTGGTGTCCCTGAAGCAGTAATTCTTAAGACCAGATCATCCGGGACCAAATGTTTTGCTTCGTTTATCTGCTCTTTGGTGGCCGGCCACCCCAGTATGGATTGGATTGCTACCACCACCTCTTTGGAGACCCCGCTACCACTAGCTATGTGCGGCTGTTGGGCAAGATACTGGCAGAGAAGCATTTTGGTGGATTCGATTGCACGGTCGTGATCGTGGTCCACCGAGCAAACGATCAATTGCGGTCGATCAAGATCCTCGAGTTTGCGCCCCGACATGCGAGCGCCTTTTTCCAAGAGGTCGAGTGCATGATCGTTATGTTCCGGGGATACACAATAATTCAATACCACCCCGTCTGCTATCTCGCCACATAGTACCAACATCTGGTCTCCGGTGGCACCAATCATGATTGGGACATTGCGCGGTTCCCGTCGGCCATGAACAACATCCAACTCGATGTTGCTGACATGGATAAACTCACCATCAAAGGAAACACGCTCCATATTTAGAAGGCGGCGCAAAACTGTAATAGTTTCGTGCATAGCTGTCAGTGGTTTGTTGCGAAGGATACCGACGTTTCTAGCCAATGGGTCCCACCAAGCGCCGATCCCGCAAATGATGCGGTCAGGAGCAAGGTCGTCCAGTGTCAGGAAAGTGGACGCAAGTAGTCCAATGTTGCGTGTCCAGTTATTGATGACTGCTGAACCGACTTTAATACGATTCGTGACCGCTGCGTATGCAGCCATGGGGACAATGGCATCGCGAACCAGCCGCGACTCAGCCTGCCAAACCGCTTCGAAGCCCTGGCTTTCAGCATAGCGGACGCAGTCCAAACCATCGCGTAGTTCATGCGAATCTTGGAGGTAAAGGGCAACGCGTTTCATTAATCCATACTCCTGTTACCGCTGAAAGTTGTCTGAAAAGAGCCCAGAACAGCACATATCCCATATGTATATTGCTCCCGCATCTTACTGGAGTTCTTCCAGTCTTCTCCACATCAAAGGGGCGAGTTCACGCGACCGGGCAGCAAGACGATTTTCATCCAAGGTAAGGATTTTCTTACCCTTCATCAATATCTTCCCCTTACAGACCGTTGTATCAACCGTCGCATCCACCAGCCCGAAGATGAGATGCCCAAGAAAATTCGCCTCGCTTAATGGTGTCGGAGGTTTGTAATCGAGAATCGCCAGGTCAGCGGGTAGGCCTTCAGCAATTTCTCCCAACCTCAGACCAAACTGGCGTTCGCTTATATGAGCGTTATTTTGAAGTAGCAATTGGGGTGCTTCTATGAATGCCACGCGCGGATCTTTGTTCGCCAGTCGGTGGAGGAGGTACGCGCAGCGCATCTGGGCCAACATGTCCGAACCCATCCCGTCGGTGCCAAGACCGACCAGCACTCCTTTTTGCAGAAGTTTGAGCAACGGCGTGACCCCAACGGCATTGTTCATATTCGATTCGGGGTTATGCACGACAGCCGTATTCGTCGCCGCAAGGATATCAATCTCGGAATCGTCAACATGAACGCAGTGAACGAAGATGGACTTTTCGCCGGTCAAATGCAGTTTTTCAAGGCGTTTCACCGTTGGAATTTTGTATTTTGAAAGTGCATCCTCGCGATCGGCCGCATCCTCAGCTACGTGGATATGGCAACCAACACCAGCATCCGTTGCGAAGCTGGCGCACTTCTCAAGGGTTGCATCCGACAATGTGAACGAGGCATGAAGACCCATCATGGCAGCGACCTGACCGTCGCCCTTACCTATTTTCTTTATGAATCGCTCATTCTCTGCGAATCCACCTCCGGGAGTGTTTCGGTCAGAGACCTCATAGCACAGGGAAGCACGAAGGCCTGCCTGCCGGACGGCTTTTTCGATCAGGTCGAGCGAACCGTCCCGCAAGGATGGAGAGGCGTGATGGTCAATGACAGTTGTCGTTCCGTTGCGAATGCAGTCGATAAGAGGTAATTGAGCGGATAGGAGAATATCTTCCTCGAGCAGGGACCGGTCAACTTTCCACCACAACCTTTCGAGGATCTGCATGAAGTTTCCTGCAGGCTCCCCAGGAATGGACATGCCGCGAGCCATGGTTGAATAAAAATGATGATGAGCGCAGATGAATCCGGGAAGGACGATCTGACCGGAACAGTCGATGGATTCGGCGTTCGGATAACGACGCTTCATCTCGATTGAATCGCCTACTGCAACGACCAGATCTCCATCAGTGATGACCGATGCATTCCACAGAACGCGGTTATTATCTCCCAGCGTAACTACAATCCCGTTCTCGAAACGAGTGAGCATATGTCATCTCCTATTGTTCTTTAAGAAGGTGGAGTTCTTCAGCACTACGGACGCGCATATTGATGGCGCCGGTGAAGCATTTTTTGGCACAGATCGAGCAGCCGATGCAGAGCGCAGGATCGGTGTGCGGCAGGCCTGTCTCGTCGAGCATGATTGCCAGGTATGGACAACGGGCGCAATTACCGCATGAGACGCACAAGAGTGAGTTGGCGTCTGAAATTTTCTTAATCGGGGTCAAGGACATGAAGTCAGTGATGGGGTGGGGTTGTGTGATGCCGATAAGGTCCCTCATCAAGCGGATACCGCGTTCCTGCATCAAAAAAGATGTGCCCGATTCTAGGTCAGAGATAATGCCGTAACCTTGCTTCATGACGATTGTACAGAACTGGACAGTCTTGACACCCAGCGCCAGGAAGTCCATGGCCGCTTTATAATTCATCGGACCGCCGTTTCCTGAAATTTCGATCCCTTCCGGGACGGCTTGTGAAAGTGTCAAGTATGAGATTGGTGTAACACCCTCACCGCTCATTCCAACGACGACGCCCTCATCCCACCGACGGTTATTAACTGGGCGGAATGCCAGGGTAGGGAAGGAATTGGCCAGCGTAATGCCTGCTTTTTTATTGGGATACTTGTCGAGTACTTTTCGGATTGCACGAAGGATGGGCACGATAGATGTTACAGCGGCGGACAGTTTGAACAATTTGGGTGTGTCTGGATCACCGATTTCCATAATCCAGTCGATGATCTTGGCGGTTAAGGTAGCGTTCTGAGAGACAATTGCTCCCTCAGTTCCGTCACCACCTTGCGGGCAGGAGAGAGAGTACTCGATACCCATAGCTCCAGCTGACTCCAGTTTTTTGGTATTGGACTGCCACCCAGTTGCATCGCTTTCATCGTTCCCGGTCACTGGGCCACCCGTAGATGCCATTGTTAACCTGTTGGGCCACTCTTTTACAAGTTGTTCCACTTCGCGGCAAACGCGGTCGATAGGGTGGCCGGATACATTGTCAGAATTCCCATAAGTCAGTGGGCTGTAAGCGAACATATACTCGCCCGGGATATGAATCGGAATATTATCGAATGCGGTCTTCATTACCGCTCCTGCCCAGCCTGCCTGGTAGGCCCTTCTCATCTGATCCAAACCGTCCGTTGAAGGAGAAGCAGAGATGAGAAATGGAGAAATTATCGGCTTTCCAAAGAATTCAGTCTCCAAGGAAACAGGCACCGGGTTGTAGCCAGGTAACATATAGTAAGATTTGGTCGGTTTTTCGATTACCGGAATTATTTCGCCCTTTAGAAAAGCGTCGATTTCGAGTGCCGCATTTTTACCCGAGGCAACTGCTTGCACAACTGTTTTCGGGCCGGTCAGCACGTCACCCGCATAGAAAAGACCTTTAATCTGTTTCTTGATCATTGCAGACCGCATTCCAATAGACACGACAACTCCTTGGAAGCCAGTTCTGATGCACTCAGAACCCGTTATGTTAAGAACATTTACCGGATTAAAGGCTTTCCCTGCGGGAAGTTCCACTTTGACAGTCTCAACGCTATGGGTTTTATTTCCGGCATTGATGATTTTTGTGAGGCGGATGCGACCGTTAACCTCAATATCGAATTCTAATAGTTCCTTTCGTTCTCTTGCAGTCAGAGGCATCTCCGCGAGTTTTTCCAGCATGAAAAGTTCGACATGCTGAGCGCCACGCAGCTTGGCCGTGATGGCACAGTCTACCGCTGTCGCCCCGCCACCGATGATTGCCAGTCGTCCGTTGAATTGGTACCTATTTGGGTGTTCTAGCAGGTCAACCATCCTGATAGCCAAGCTTTCGTTCTGTATCCCAAGCTCGATGGGGTTCCAAAGCCCAGTCGCGACGCACACCGCATCATAACCTTTTTTGAGCAGTGCTTTTGGATCATCCACCCTGATTCCCAGTTTGGTCTTTATTTTCCCAAGAGTCAGGACAAACTGGATATCCGTATCGATGACATATTTTTCCAAACGATGACCGGGGATGAGGTTTACCATTCCTCCTAGCTGTTCTGACGTGTCCAGGATTTCAACCTCATAGCCCATTTGCGCCAATGCGGCTGCGGTTCCCAACCCAGCAGGTCCACCGCCGATGACGGCTACTTTTTTCCCATTCAGTTTTGGTCTAGAGAATTTCGGAATACCTCCCAGATTCTTTGCCATTTCGATGATGGTCGCTTGGACAAGAGGAATATTTATCGGTCCGTCGAATTTATTACGAATGCATGCAGCCATGCACAGGGTGTCTGGGCAGACCATACCGCAGATTCCGCCGAGTGGATTCGCATGCATTATTTCTGCAGCTGAGCGGCGGATATCAGATGCATTCCCAATGCGTGCTGCCATGATGAAATCTACAGGTGAGCAATGGGCCGGACAAGCTTCCTTGCAGGGTTTTTCCTCGCAGTACTCGCACCGCAATAATTCCGTCTGGAGTTGTGCGGAAGTCATTATATGGGTATTTTGTTTATTGTTTTCCATGGAGGACCTCGAAAAAGATATATTCTAAATAGTATAAACATAGGGATAAATGTCTGACAACTTGCCATTATTATAGCATTTTAAAAAGCAAAGGCACGCCAGTGGGTGTGCCTGTGGATATTTGTCTATCAAAATATATCAAACCAGCCCAAGCTTTTCCAACCCACCCAGTGCCTCCAAGTCCTCTGGCAAATCCAAATCAAGAGAGATATTTCGGGAATCGACGACGACCAGTCTTGCACCAGCCTCAATTGCCCGTTCACTGTGTCGCTGGAAGGAGCCAGGCCCGTAACCGTATTCAATCAGACCGGCAGGATTAACGAATAGACCATTCGTACCGTCTTTTCGCCTGTCGGAGGCGATGACTATAACTGGCGGTTTTTTTCCACGGTTAAGAAGGGCCTTCAAGTCGGAAGAATTAATAAGAGGCAGGTCGGCGGGCAAAACAAGTACTGCGTGGGCGCCCTGTGCCTTGGCGACTATTGTGGCTCGTTTAATTGCGGTGTTGAACTGCGGCGCGCCATCCTCGAGAACAGTACGCCCACCCATCTCTCGCGTCAGGGCAAGTGCCGCTGGATCTCGGCTGACAACCAAAGTGTGCTCAATTTCCGGTATATCTTTAAGTGTGGTTAGTACATGTTCCAGGAGGTAGCGATTCAGTCGGGTGCGCTGATCTTCTGTCAGCATACCAGCCAGCCGCGATTTTCCTCGCCGTAGTGGCTTTACAGGAACGATGGCCCATATAGTCATAAGGTATTAATCAAGTTTAGCACATCTTGGGCTAAACGTCTCCTGTCATCTTGATTTTTCATCAGGGTGTCTGTAACCGACGTGGGAACTGTAAATAATTCTAAGAGATCAGAATCTCTTTCATCAAGAATAAAACCCGAAAGGATGTTTCCGTAATGACGCGCAACTGAAAGCGCCGAAGGTGGAAGTCCCAATTCAGAGAACATTTTCGCTGCCGGTCCTTTGACTGTCTGCCCGCTGATAATAGGAGAGACTGCAACGACAGGTTTAGAGGCAAGGGCGGAATGGATGCCTGGGACCGCTAAAATCGTATCAATACTGACCCACGGGTTAGATGGACAGATAACAATTGCATCCGCCTTATTGATGGCTTGCAGAACTCCTGGAGCTGGCAGGGCCATTTCTATTCCGGCGAACCGGAAGCCTTTTACCTTCGGGACGCATTTCCGTTTAACGAAATATTCCTGAAATGCCAGTTCACCATCTTCTTTGGTAGCTACCAGGGTGCGCACTGGAAGGTCGCTCATTGGTAAAATGGATTGAATTACACCCCAAGCGCGGCAGAATTCGCGAGTAATTTGGCTAAGAGATTGGCCCTCCCGAACGCGACGGGTTCGCTCAACGTGTGTTGCCAGATCCCGATCTCCCAAGCGGAACCATCCTGGGCCGCCGAGTTTTTGGAGGTGTTCCATCATGATGAAGGTTTCCTCACTGCGGCCCCAACCAGTCTCCGGATTGCCCAACCCCGCCAGAGTATAGCAGACGGTATCCAAGTCCGGGGAAATTTGCAGACCCAGGTATTCAAAATCATCCCCCGTATTAACCACAACGGCTAAGTTTTCAGGCGGAAGGATTTGAGCGAGGCCGTCAGCCATTTTCGCTCCACCGACACCTCCAGCGAGCGCTACAATCTTCATCCGTGAGCGTCGACTTTTTCGATCTGGATTTTGTACTTGATGCGTTGTTCGCCCGGCTGGCGGGACGGATATTTCGGAATCCCCCGATACTTGAGAGTAAGAGCATCAATGTGATCGTCGGCACCTTCGGTGGTAAATTCAATTACCTTGCCATGAATTTGCAGGTAGCGGTAGGGGTTGGAGGGGTCCTGTATGCATAGCGCAACCTGCGGGCGGGCGCGCATGTTTCGATCCTTTACGCGCCTTTTCGCAGAATTTATCAGGATGAATTCTCCATCGGTGTTGAACCAAACTGGGGTAACTTGCGGCGAGCCGTTGGGCATTTGAGTGGCCAGATAGACAAATGCTTTCTTCTCATCCTTCAGAAGATCTGAATGTGTTTCTGGTATGTTTTTCATTGTAATTACTCCTTTGTTTGCGAACCAGCTGCGCCCGCATGTCGTTCTTATTGTGGAACTAGATTATGGTCGGTTTTTTAGCCTCTGTTCATTGAAGCTGGATTTTGATCTCATTTGACTTAATCTCTGGCCCCGTTATCGGAATAGATCATTTCCTTTGGACCGGATCAATTCCTTAAGGGAGCCCTCGCGTAACGGATGGGGGAAGCCCCGCACATGGACAGCAGGGATTCCCTCAGCAGCCTCGCCCATGACAAGAGAAGCGGCTGCGGCTAGCTCATCGGCTGCAGCAACAATTGTTATCTTAAGCTTGTAGCCAAACAAGTCTTGCCAGCCGCGCTCGTCAACCACTCCAGGAAGACCTGAAATGCCAATTGCTGTACCAATTGTACCCAGTCGCCAGGCGCGCCCATGTGAGTCAATGATCATTACACCTATGCGATTACCTGTAGTAATTTTTATTCTACGACGGATTTCCAGGGCAGAACGGTCAGGATCTTCGGGAAGAAGCAACACCCAGTTTTCGGGATCGCCATCGTTACCCCGCACATTAGAATGATCAATACCCGCACTGGCGCAGACGAAACCAAGCCTGTGTTCCACAATAATAGTACCTGGGCGGACACGTAAGACTTCTTTACTTTCACGCAGGATAACTTCGACCAGGCGTGGGTCTTTTTCGCTTCGTTTGGCTAACTCGACAGCTTCTTTGGTAGGAGTGATGGTTGCCAGGTTGACCAGTCTTCCTTCGGCTTTGCTGACTATCTTCTGGGCTACGACAAGGATGTCACCGTCCTCAAGTGTAATGCGGGCGGTTTGCATGGACACCAACAGTAAATCTACCAGGTTATCACCGGGGCAAACAAGAGGCATTTGTGGGATTGGTGTGAAAGTTAGTGTCATGGATCCTTGGCTGATGCCTGAACTCCTGTGATCCGGATTCCGGCAGATGTGCTCCCATATTGTTTATT
>DASVKG010000157.1:0-3825 GCA_036385495.1 Anaerolineales bacterium
CCTGGCGCAATGATATCAGGCGCGGATTGGAAGCACTGTTTCGATAGTCACGAAGTCAATTTCGAGCCTTAGGACAGTAACTCGTCCAGCCTGGAGAGCGTCATTCCCCCACTGCAACACTGGTTGGCATTATAATAACCCCGTATGTCCATTTTCACCTCCAAACACATCCTCCTCGGTGTTACCGGTTCCATCGCTGCGTACAAGACCGCCGACCTGGCCTCAAAGCTGACACAAGCGGGGGCGCAGGTGGACGTGATCCTTACCCCGGCAGCAGAGAAATTCATCACCCCTCTCACTTTCCAATCAGTGACCGGACGGAAGGCCTTCACTGACCCAGACTTATGGGGAGGCGAGGCACACGTGCTGCACGTAGGCCTCGGTCAGAGCGCCGACCTGCTGGTGATTGCCCCCTGCACCGCCAACACAATTGGCAAGCTGGCCCACGGCCTCGCCGACAACCTGCTCACCATCACCGCCTTGGCGATGCGTTCGTCCATTCTAATTGCGCCCGCAATGGATGCGGGGATGTTCGAACACCCGGTTACCCAGGATAATATTAATATATTGTGCGGACGCGGGATCCACTTTGCCGGACCTGACGAAGGCCACATGGCTTCCGGGTTGACAGGGCGCGGGCGAATGGTCGAACCGACGGAACTGCTCGGTCACATTCGGCTGGCTTTGGGAATGGGCGGGAAACTTACCGGAAAGAAAATCGTCGTTACTGCCGGCGGGACGCAGGAACCTCTCGACCCAGTGCGGATGCTGACGAACAAGTCCTCCGGCAAACAGGGCTATGCAGTCGCCCAGGCTGCCCTGGATGCAGGCGGGAGCGTGGTACTGGTTACCGCACCGACGAGCCTGACCACTCCGGTTGGCGCGCAAGTCATCCAGGTTCGAACCGCAGAAGAAATGCGTGATACGGTACTGGCCGAATCCGCAGGAGCGGATGCACTGGTGATGGCTGCCGCAGTGGCAGACTTCCGGCCGAAATCGGTGTCTAAGGACAAACTCAAAAAACGGGATGGTATCCCGCAGATCGAACTGGAGGCGGCGCCAGATATCCTTTTGGCGGTGGCCGGATTGGGGTCCAGAAGGCCACGAGCCGTTGTCGGATTTGCTGCTGAAAGCCGTGACCTGCTCGAGAATGCGTCCCTTAAGTTAGATTCTAAAAAGTTGGATATACTTGTGGCCAATGACATTTCCGCTCCTGACGCAGGGTTCAGCGTAGACACCAACCGAGTCACGCTCCTGTTCCCGAACGCAAAAAAAGAAGCTTTGCCACTGATGAGCAAGTCGGATGTGGCAGAGACAATCATCGCACATTTAGGGGAACTCTTGGAGAATAGATGACTAAAGTTCTGGTGATCTCCGACGTCCACGCCAATGCCATCGCGCTGGAAGCCGTTCTGAAGGATGCGGGGAAAGTTGACGAGACCATATGCCTGGGCGACGTGGCCGGATACGGTCCACAGCCCAACGAGTGCATCGATCGCATCCGCGCCCTGCCCAATTTGATCTGCATCATGGGAAACCATGATTATGCTGCCATCGGGAATATGGCGCTGGAAACTTTCAATTCCGATGCAAGGAAGGCCCTACTCTGGCAACGCAGGATGTTCAGCGAGGAAAGCAAGACTTTTCTATGTTCCCTGCCCGACGAGTTGGTTGTGCATGGCGAGATTTCCCTGGCGCACGGAAGTCCACGTGACCCGATCTGGGAATACGTGATGAACACGCTGGTGGCACGCATTAATTTGGCCTCCTTTGAAACACCCTGGTGTTTCGTTGGACACTCGCATTTTCAGGCCGTATTCCAATACCATGCCAAGGCGGACGACGTGTCCATCGTGGTGCCTCGTCCAAATGAGGTATATGAACTCAATGAACGGGCCATCCTCAACCCCGGCTCAGTAGGCCAACCACGCGACAGGGACCCGCGGGCAGCCTATGCCATTTTCTCCCCGGATGCGCATACCTGGGAGCCGCGCCGCGTAGAATACGATATCGCAGCAGTGCAAAAGATGATCCTGGATGCCGGTCTTCCACCCCGGCATGCCGAGCGACTCGCCGGGGGCTGGTAAAAAAAAGCAAAATGAGTAATCAAGGCACCACCACAGATAAATGCTGGTGCCTTTTTGTTTTTAAGGAGATGGAACATTCACTGCCAATCGAGCGTCTATGAGGCAACCTGAACAGTCCAACTCAATGCAGGAGGAGAATGCCATGAAAAAGAGAATCGTTATCATTTTTATCGCCCTGACGCTGGTCTTGGCTGCGTGCGGAATAAAAGCCGCCAGCACGCCGTCACTGGTGTCCCCAGGTATTGGCGGAGGAGCACCGACCAATGAAAATGCCCCGCTCCCCACCGTAGTTATGCAGGGTTATTCCGATGGCACTAAAGGTCCTGGAGATGTTAGTGCCAGCAGCGCAGCCCTGCAGAACCGGCTGGTCATCATGAATGCCGACCTGACCATCGTCATCCCCGACCCGCAAACCAAGGTGGAGGCGATCAGCCAGATGGCAACCGCCCTGGGCGGCTTTGTCATCTCGATGAATATGTACCAGACCACTTCACCAAGCGGTCAATCCGTCCCGGCAGGGACCATCTCCATCCGCGTCCCAGCGGATAAGTTTGAAAATGCCTTGAGCCAGATCAAATCGGACGCGGTGGAAGTCCGCAACGACACCCGAAACGGCCAGGATGTGACCTCGTCCTACGTGGACCTGCAAAGCCAGTTAACCAACCTTGAGCTCGCAGAGGCGGACCTGCAGGCAATCATGGACGAAGCCAAGAATAACCCCAACAGCAGCACCACGTCCAAGACACAAGACGTTCTGGACGTGTACAATCAAATCATCTCAGTGCGCGGGCAGATCGAATCCATCAAAGGACAGATGACCTATTACGAACAAGCCTCCGCCTACTCACTCATCAATGTGACCCTGATCGCAGAAGAGACCATCCAGCCTATCGAGATTGGTACCTGGAAACCACAAGGTGTAGCCCGGGATGCCATCCAATCATTGATTACATTCTGGCAGGGGTTCGTTAACTTCCTTATCAATTTATTCCTGCTCGTCCTGCCGATTATGATCACCATCCTTGGGCCGATCGCACTGGTGATCTGGGGCATCATTGCCCTGATAAAGCGACAAAAGCGGAAGAAGGCACAGATAGTGAAGCAGTAAACAACCCTCCAATTCCTCCAAACCCCTCTCCCGTTGGGAGAGGGGTATAATTTTGCCCATGGAGAAACTCGTCCTCGAAGCCCGGCAGCTCTTTGGAATCCACTTGACCGGGCGGCAGGTGGTGGCGCTGATGACTTTCGAGCGCGAACTCCTGGAATGGAACGAGAAATACAACCTGACCGCCATCCGGGATGCGGAAGGGATCCGCACCAAACACTTCCTGGACTCTTTTTCCTGCGTGATGGCCTGGAAGGAAACCCCGCCGCGACGGCTGGTGGACATCGGCACCGGCGCCGGTTTTCCCGGCATCCCGCTCAAAATCCTTTACCCTTCCATGCGGCTGACTTTGGTCGAATCAGTGGGAAAGAAAGCCAATTTTTGCCGGCACATTGTTGAACTATTGAGACTGGAGGCCACCGAGGTGGTCACCGCCCGCGCTGAAGATGTGGGACAGATGCCCGCCTACCGCGAAACCTGTGACTGGGCTGTGGCTCGCTCGGTGGCGAACCTGCCGGTACTGGCCGAATACCTCCTGCCGCTGGTGCGGGTGGGCGGGGCCATGCTGGCGCAAAAAGGCCAGAGCGGGCCGGCAGAAACCCACAAAGCCGAGAGGGTGCTTAAAATCCTGGG
>DASVKG010000158.1:0-7648 GCA_036385495.1 Anaerolineales bacterium
AGATGAACTACCCGAATTCGGGATGCACGTATTGGAGGTGTTGCGCCAACCACTGGAGGATAAGGTCGTGACCATCAGCCGGGCGCAAGGCTCATTAACCTTCCCAGCGAGTTTCCAATTGATTGGCGCGATGAATCCCTGTCCTTGCGGTTATTACGGAGATCCGGTCAAACCTTGCTCCTGCTCGTCGATGGTGGTGACCAAGTATCAGAAACGGATTTCGGGACCCCTGCTGGATCGAATTGACATCCACGTGGAGGTGCCTCGCATTGAGTATGACAAACTCTCAGAGAAGCGCTTGGGAGAGTCCTCCGCCTCAGTGAGGGAACGGGTTGAAGCGGCGCGCAAAAGGCAAAGGGACCGGTTCGATAGTGATGGTAAGGCTCTTGTTAAATGCAACGCTGACATGCGTCCCGCTGACCTGCGCAAATTCTGCGTCCTTGATGAGACTGGTCAGGCTTTGATGCGGACGGCCATGAACCAGTTACAATTATACGCGCGTGGTTATCATCGCGTGCTGAAGCTAGCGCGCACGATTTCAGATTTGGCGGGGAGCGAGGAAATTGTTCCATCTCATCTGGCCGAGGCATTGCAATATCGGCCACGATTGAATATGCTGTAGGTAGCCATGAAAGATGGATTGTATCAATTCATCGTGGGATTCCTAGATCTATTTCTGTGGGGCGGGAAAATGATTGGGGAGGAAAACCTCCCCCGACGCGGACCAGCAGTTTTTATTTCCAATCACCTAGATGCTACCGGCCCAATTGCGGCATCGTGTTCGATTCCGCTCCGATTTCATCCCTGGGTGATCGCGGATATGATGGATAAAGATCTGGCACCCATTTGGCTGCAGGCTGATTTTGTGGAACGCCAATTGCACCTCAAACCTCCTGTCAGTCGATGGGTGGCTCGAGTACTTTGCAGGATAAGCGTCCCACTCTTCTATTCGCTAGGTTGCATTCCAGTTTACACCAACGATTACGAGCGAATGCGTGAGACCCTGGAGATGAGCATGGATGTCCTGCGTGAAGGAAAATTCTTGCTTGTTTTCCCGGAGGATTATCGCCTCCTTAAAGACCCAATTACGAAAATGCAGTCTTTCCAACACAGTTTTGCCCGCCTCGGAGAAAGATATTACAGTGAAACCGGAGAACGATTGGATTTCTACCCGTTAACAATCCACGCTTCGGGAAATTTGGTTGTGGGAAAGCCAGTCGCTTTCAATCCACTCAACCCGGTGGGAGTGGAACGACGGCGGTTGAAAGAATTAATGGAAGATACGATCACAAATATGTATTTGCACCTGGAAGAGGGGAACGCTTCCGGGACATTAACAACGGAAAGAAAGTAGAATTCGATCGGGATTTTCGATGCCAGCTGCAAAACGTTTCTTCTCAGCCGAAGATCTTTATCGAATTGACCTGCTGCGAGCCGCGCTTCTCGCCGGGTGGACGGCACGTTATCCGCCGACTCCAGTGAGTGGATCGGAAGACCGAAATGAAATACAGCAACCTTTGGGTTGTTCCAACTGGTGAGGGTCAGCAAATTCATTCCATCGCCAAGCCAACAGGAAGTTTAAGCACCACATAAACTGAAGCAGTTTCGGGAAGTGTCCCATATTGCGCTGTACCAGATCGAGGAAAAATACCAGCTTGCAGTCCACGGATTTGATGCGGGGAATTCCAGCAGGTTAATAACATTATTCACTGAGCTACGGACTTCTTGTTCGCGCAAGGCATGGTATTGCTTGGTCCTCTCGCCCGCATCCTGTCGGGCGAGTTTCAAATAGTCTGCTCCAACGTTTTTGGGATATTGCGAGAAACTTGGTGGTGAGTCTCGCTCCAAATAAGCAGCGACCTGTCCCTTGGTTCTAGCAATGGTTTAATTGATGTATGTAACTGGACCTCCAACCGTTGCTACATGCCCCAGCCAAAAATTAGTCCATTCCATGGCGACCGAAAATTTTGGGGGGAGCCGATTTAAGAAAGACAAGATATTGGGGCTCTATTTCTTATATCCCCATATATCCTATCTGTACAGCGAATCCCTGAAAATTACAGGCAAAATCCTGCAGATGTATATACATTGCGACTTATTCATACTCATTATTCCCTTGACATCACATAACAGCCATGATAATCTTGCGCCCATTATGTACCAGACTTGCCGGAACTGGGTCGGTATGGGCGTAATAATTTTAATGCAGGAGAAAGCAAAATGTCAGAAGAACGTCATGTCGGTACTGTCAAGTGGTTCAATGCAACCAAGGGTTTCGGTTTCATTGGGCGCGAGGAAGGCGAGGATGTATTTGTGCACTTCTCCGCCCTCCAGATGGAAGGCTATAAGCGCCTGGAGGAGAATCAGAAAGTTGAGTTCTCGATTGAACAAGGGCCCAAGGGACTCCAGGCATCCAACGTTGTACCTATCGAGTAATCGCATCATTTCTTCAGATGCCGGGTCTCGAAGGGGACCCGGTTTTTATTTCCCTAACAATATAGCAAAGTCTAGATACTTGTTTATTAAACTAAATTAGAGTAGGATTGTCAACTTATGGGTATACAAATTTCTTTGAGGAGAGAATTTCAACGCCGGGAAGTCTTGGTCACTGGGCATGTTGTTCCCAAGCGAACTCGCTGCGTCCAATGCGGGATTTGTTCATTTAACTGTCCCATCGGCATCGATGTGCGCCGCCATGCCTGGTTGGGGGAACCCATTGAAGCCTCACAATGTTTGACATGCGGGGAGTGCGTTCGGCGCTGCCCGCGTGGAGTGCTGAGCTTTGAAAAAACGGACCTGTTCAAGCAGGGAGTAGAATGGCCCACTATTTAATAGTAGGCACAGGCGTGACCGGAGTGACGGCCATCAATATCTTGCGAACCCTTGAACGCTCCTCCGAAATCACAATCGTGGGGGATGACTCACATGGGTTTTACTCGCGCCCAGGTATAGCCTACTTTCTGAACGGCGAAATCCCAGATAAACAACTCCCAATTTTCTCCAAAAAAGATTGGAAAATGCTTAATATACGCTATGTCAAGGGAGTTGCCACTCACCTTGATCCAAGAAAACACCAATTGGAAATTAGCTCCGGTGGAACATTGAAGTACGACCGACTTCTAATAGCAACCGGTTCTACAGCAGTGCCACTTACCATTCCTGGAGCGGGGTTGAAGGGTGTGGTCAAATTAGATGATTATGAAGATACCCGCCACATCCTCTCGCTGGCACGGCATGCAAAATCCGCAGTTGTGGTCGGAGGCGGGATCATCGCCGTCGAATTGGTGGAAGGCTTGATGGCACGGGGCCTCAAGGTCCACTACTTCTTGCGCGGCGACCGTTACTGGCCAAACGTGCTGGACGAGAAAGAATCACACCTTCTGGAGCATCGTCTTGCCGAAGAAGGCGTAATTCTCCATTACCAAACCGAAGCCGCAGAGGTTCTGGGTAAATGCGGTAAAGTAGTGGGCATTCGCACCACCAAGGGCGAAACCATCCTCTGCCAGATGGTGGCGGTGGGTATTGGTGTGAAACCCCGCATGGAACTGGCCAAAGGTGCAGGTTTAGCAACCGATCGGGGAATCCTGACGGATGAAACCCTGCAGACCAGCAGCCCGGATATCTTCGCAGCCGGGGATGTTTCCCAGGTTCACGATCCTCAGAGCGGGAGATCGATCATTGACACCCTATGGCATCCAGCTCTTGATAAAGGTAAGATTGCAGCCGCCAATATGACTGGTCAGAGAAGCACCTACACCAGGAGTGTGGCAACGAATGTTCTGCGCCTGGCAGGTGTGATGACCACCATCATCGGCGCAGTAGGAAGCGGGGTTGACAAAGACCTAGTCAGCGTGGCACGCGGCTCAAGCGAAACCTGGCATGAGTTGCCGAATACCATCTCACTGGAAAGCAGCGGAGATATAAACCACGTGCGCCTCATGATCGGCGAGAAAGCTCTAGTGGGGGCGCTTGTGATGGGTGAACAAAAACTCTCCCAGCCACTGCAAGAAATAATCTCTTCCAAAATGGATATTACCCCCATAAGGCATTTGCTACAGGCGGGTGCCCCGTTGGGGCAAATTATTATGGATTTCTGGTCAAACAATAAAATTCCAGAGGGTATTTCTTGACGCGTTACATGACACAGTACAGCGGAAACAGGGGGTTGTGGCTGTCATTCTTAGCGGCCATCCTGATAAGTGCTGTCTATGCCATTGTCGTTTTTTGGACTCGGGCGATCCCCCCCGCCGGAGCTTTATTCGGTCACCTTTTGGGCATCCTGGGTTTCATTCTGATGCTGATGACCGAAATCCTCTACTCCATCCGCAAACGAAGCCGGTCCGCTCGCTGGGGTAGCATGGCCTCCTGGCTCCAATTCCACATCTTCACTGGCCTGGTTGGCCCTTACCTGGTATTGCTGCATTCCTCCTGGAAGTTTAACGGCCTGGCCGGGGCCACCACCCTCCTGACCTTCCTTATCGTCATCAGCGGGTTTATCGGACGCTATATCTATACCCAGATCCCGCGCACCCTGGACGGCGTTGAGATCGAAACCCCCTCCGGACAGTTCCAGGCCAACTCCCTGGCGCGTGCCCGCTGGTTGCTGGCCATCTGGCACATTATCCACATCCCGATCGGGATGGCCCTTTTCACAGCCGCTTTCATTCATATCGGCGCGGCATTGTATTATGCCACCTTGCTGAGATAGGCGAATGATGAAAAATACTCGTCTAGGGTGTTTTACCACCACTGGTATAATGGCTGCCGTTCTAACCCTCCTTATCGTGACAGGGTTCGCGTTTGCATCGGGTGGTACGTTGTTCAGCCCAGGGCAACTTAACGCTCAGGTCGGCGCGCCGCTGGGAGGCGTAAGCTCCAATAATGCACGGGCTGGTGCACCGCTGAACGGTGTAAGTTCCCATGCTGAGATCGCCGGAAAGTGTAACCTGTGTCATGTTCCCTTCTGGAGCAGCTCCACGATGGCAGACAGGTGTGTGGTCTGTCACACTGATGTGGCCGCTCAGTGGCAGGATCCAGCCACGCTTCACGGCACGCTTAGCCAGGACAATCCCAACCTAGTCTGCCTCAACTGCCACCCCGACCATCGCGGTCCAGATTCGCCGCTAATAGACCTCAGCAAAGCCAATTTCCCGCATACCACGTTAGGCTTTTTATTAACTGCCCACCAGCTCAAATCCGACGGTTCCTCCTTCAGTTGTAACGATTGCCATTCGAAGGTTTACACCGGATTCGACCAGAACATCTGCACCACCTGTCACTTCCAGATGGACGCGACCTTCATGCAAAACCATGTCCTGAATTTCGGGATTGACTGCCTGTCATGCCATGATGGGGCGGACACCTATGGCAAATACTTTGACCACAACAGCGCTCCTTTCCAGTTGACCGGGATGCATACCCAGGTCCTGTGCGCGCAGTGCCACGTTAATACCCGCACTCTTGCAGACCTTAAGTCTACACCGCAAGACTGTGCCACCTGCCACGGGGGAAAAGATGTCCACCAGGGACGTCTTGGCAGTGATTGTGGTTCCTGCCATACCACTGCCGGCTGGACACCAGCCTCCTATGACCACAATCTTGCCGCCTTCAAACTGGATGGTCTACACACCAGTGTCGCTTGCGCGGATTGCCATATTAACCATGTTCTTCAGGGGACACCCAAAGACTGCAATTCCTGCCATGCAATAAAAGATGTTCACCAGGGGCGCCTCGGCACTGACTGTGGTTCCTGCCACTCCACCGACGGCTGGACTCCGGCCAAATTCGACCATAACTTGTCCATCTTCAAATTGACGGGTCAACACGTAACAGTTGCCTGCGCGGACTGTCATATCAACCATGTTCTTCAGGGCACACCCACCAACTGCTTTGCCTGCCACGCATCAAAAGATACTCACAAGGGGGCGCTTGGCACTACTTGCAATACCTGCCACAACGCAGCCGCCTGGAAACCAGCCTTCTATGACCACAACCTGTCCACTTTCAAATTGACAGGTCAACATACCACTGTTTCGTGCTTGGGTTGTCATGCCGACAACGTTTTCAAAGGTACACCCAGCGATTGCTATTCCTGTCACGCAGCAAAAGACACTCACAATGGTAATTTAGGTAAAAATTGCGGTTCATGCCATTCCACAAGCGGCTGGGCACCGACAACTTTCAATCATAATTTGGCCACATTCCAATTGACTGGGCAACACACTAAAAGCGCATGTACCAGCTGTCATGCCAACAACGTCTTCTGGGGTACACCAGCTGATTGCTCTTCCTGCCACGCGTCAAAAGATACTCATAATGGTCAGTTAGGTTCGAATTGCGGAACATGCCATTCAACTGGCGCCTGGTTGCCGGCAACATTCGATCACAACATTTCGAGTTTCAAATTGACCGGTCAACACGTAAACGTTGCCTGCGCGAGTTGTCACAATAATAATGTCTTCAAGGGCACTCCCACGAATTGCAATACATGCCACGCGGCCCAAGATAATCACAATGGTCAGTTCGGAACGAACTGCGGTTCCTGCCATTCAACGAGTGGTTGGCTCCCAGCTACCTTCGATCACAATCTATCCAGTTTCAAATTGACAGGTGCACATACCAGCGTTAACTGTTCGCAATGCCATACCGGCAGCAACTATAGCGGGCTTTCGTCCACTTGCGCAGCCTGTCATGCTGAACCAGCTGGCCATTTCGGCACAGACTGCGCACAATGCCACAGTACCAGTAATTGGAATGCATCCTATTCACATACTGGGTTCCCACTGACTGGTGCGCACTCCAGCCTTAGCTGTACGCAGTGCCATACCAGCGGTAGCTATACGGGGCTTTCGTCAACTTGTGCGTCCTGTCACTCGGAACCGGCCAATCATTATGGCACAAACTGTGCCCAATGCCACAACACGAGCAATTGGAATGCAATTTTCAATCATCCAAACTCTTGCGGTGAAGGAGGCTGTCTCAATCACCATGGCGCGACCTGTGCTAATTGCCACCCAAGTGGCAACTATACAAGTTCCGACTGTACCATATGCCACAGCAATAATCCTGGTGATTGAATTAATTGTCAACATCAATATAAGGCTTTCTGCAAATAGCAATTCCGAAATAATCAAGCCGGTCTTCTCAGGCCGGCCTGATTATTCTAAACCTTTCTCTGATACCTGCCCAGTTGATTAGACACAAAAGGTTCTCTAAGACCAGTTTTTATGCCATTGGGGGAAGTTCTGACAGGTGCGGTACTTGATCACGATTATGCTCGATATTCATGATAGCTGGGATGGAGAAGGCGACCAGAGTGACCAGGATGCAAAGCCCGCCACCGATGAGGTACCAAACGCGCACTCCCAACCAGTCTGAGATGGGACCCGCCACCAAAAGGCTGGTTGGCATCATTGCGGTGGCTCCGGCATTGATAAGGGAGAAGACGCGCCCCTGCATATCCGGTTCGATCGCCGTTTGGAAAATTGCCATCAAGGGGCCATTTGCAAAGACCTGGGTTACGCCTATGACAAAATTAGCCACCAGGATTAAGAAGAACAGATTGGACGGTGCGGCACCGATCAGGACTACCCCTGCACCAATTCCAACAACTCCGGTTAGAGAAGTGACAATTTTGCGTTTGAACCCA
>DASVKG010000159.1:0-5872 GCA_036385495.1 Anaerolineales bacterium
TCGGGTGGCCGCGCTCTTCCAAATCACGGCTGACTTTCCTGGGAATACCAACTTCCAGGGCCACCTCCCCACCGGATGTTCCAACACCTATACAGAAGCGCGGCATATCCAGCGCGACTTGTGGATCCAATCCCTGAGCCAGGGCAAGGAAAACCTGCAGGTGTCCCTGTGGTTGCATAAAGCCACCCATCACCCCCATCGGGCCAAAAAGCGAACCATCCGCCTGGCGGGTGATCATGGCTGGAATAATCGTGTGGTATGGCCGCTTGCCCGGTGCAAGTACATTCGGATGACCTGGCTCCAGACTGAAATTGTGGCCGCGGTTCTGGAGGGTGAAGCCCCAGCCATGAGGAACAATCCCCGTCCCAAAACCCATGTAATTACTGTTGATAAACGAACTGGCATTCCCCCATTTATCCACAACACAGAAATAAACCGTGTCTGAACCTGCCACCGGCGCGCCGCGCTGCTGGTCAAGCGTGGCGTTTTTCGGGTCGATGAGTTTCCTGCGTTCGGCGGCATATTCCTTCGAAATAAGTTCATCAATCGGAACACGAACCAGGCGCGGGTCGGCCATATACCAGCGAGTATCGTCAAAGGCCAGTCGCAGGGCTTCGATTTCAAGATGCAGGCGGCCGGCAGAGAGGGGGTCGGACGGCAGGTCAAACCCTTCGAGGATGTTTAAAGCGAGCAGCGCGGTAATCCCCTGTCCATTAGGCGGGCACTCCCACAAGCCCAGCCCGCCGCAGGTGGTGGAAATCGGTTCATCCCAAGTGCTTACATGGGCTGCCAAATCGTCCACCGTCAAACAGCCGCCTGCCTGTCGGACAGTGGAAGCTATCGCTTCGGCAATTTCACCTTCGTAGTAAGCTTTCTTTCCATCAGCCGCAATCGTTTTTAACGTGCGCGCCAGCCCTGGGTTGTGAAAAATTTCGCCTGGATTCGGGCCACGCCCATCAATCGTCATCTCGCCACCATTGAGGGATGCCTTCAACTGCCGCTCAGCAGCCCGCCGCCAAAAATGGGACGTCACCGGCGCGACCGGGAAGCCTTCGTCCGCCAGACGGATGGCCGGGGCGAGCACATCCGGCAACCCAAACGTGCCATGCCGTTCAAGCAAATCGCACCATCCCGCGCACGCCCCGGGAACGGTGATCGTAAAGGCATGGTAAGGCGGCAAGGGTGACTCATCCCCTTCGGGTACGAGGTGAGTTGCATGTACGGCAAACCCGTTTTTCCGCAGCAAGTCCAGGGTCAGGGAAGCAGGCGCACGACCTGAGCCGTTGAGCGCTGTCACCTGCCCGGTCGCTGAGTTGTAGAACAGGGCAAACATGTCCCCGCCCAGGCCGGTGGAGGTCGGCTCAGTGACGTTGAGCGCCGCAGCAGTCGCCACGGCCGCGTCGGCAGCGTTGCCGCCCTGAGATAGAATTTCCAGCCCGGCGGCAGTTGCCAGCGGCTGGGAGGAAGCCACCATCCCGCCGCACCCGAAGACGGGAGAGCGCCGGGATGGGAAAGCAGGTTCCAGGTCCAGGGAGGCTGCCAGATTATTTCTCCGGGGCAGGCGGTTTGGCCGGGATGGTGGTGACGAGGATTTTATCCACGCGCTTGCCATCCATGTCCATCACTTCGAAACGCAGGCTGTTCCACTCGAACAGGTCGGCAGCCTGCGGAATGCGGCCCATTTGCATCATAACAAATCCGCCAAGAGTTTCGTATTCTTCCTCGTCCGGCAGGCGGCGCAGGTTGAAGATTTCCTTGAACTCGTCGTTGGGGAGCATCCCATCCAGCAGCCAGGAACCATCCTGTCGCTGGGTGGCCTGCGGCTCGCCCTCGAACGCGCCGACGATTTCCTCAAGGATATCCGCCAGGGTCAGCAGGCCTTGCACCACACCGAATTCATCCACCACCAAAACCATTTCGCGCTTGGCCTCTTTCAGGATTTCCAGGGCGCGCGAGCCGAAGGCGGTTTCCGGGACATAAAGCGGCGGATGGGCAACCTCCTTGAGTTGCTTGCCGTTTTTTAGGTCGGCCAAAAGCAAGTCCTTGGCTTTGACCACACCCACCACATTGTCCAAGCTGTCATCGCCGACCGGGAAGCGGGAGAACGGGCAGTCCTTCACTTTCCGGCGGATTTCCGCAGCGGTATCGTTCACGTCCAACCAGATGATTTCGTTGCGGGGTGTCATGAGTGCATTCACGCGCTGGTCGGAGAGCGAAAAGACGCCCTCCACCATATCCTGCTCCGCCTCTTCGAAGACGCCTGCCTGTGTGCCTTCGTTGAGTTGGACAAGCAATTCCTCCTCCGTTACGGGAGGGTTATCCGTATGCTTGACTCGCAGCAGATGCAGCATCACATCGGTGGATTTGCCCAACAGCCAGACAACCGGGTACAGGACCGCAGCCACGAAGGACATGAAACCCGCAATCCCGCTGGCAATCTTTTCGGCATTGTAGAGCGCCACTCGTTTGGGCACCAGTTCCCCCAACAACATAGTGACGAAGGTTAGCAAGACAACCACCAGGGTCAGCGAGAGCGAATGAGAATAAGGAATAAGAACCGGGATTTTTTCCAGTTGCAATGCCAGGGCGTCTGCAATTGGGCCAGCGCCGATCGCGCCGGAAAGAATACCGACCAGCGTAATGCCAATCGTGACTGTCGGGAGAAAACGGTTAGGCTTTCCTGAAAGCTCTAGGGCGCGCTGTGCGCGCAGGTCGCCCTCGTTTGCGCGATGCTGAAGGCGCGACTTTCGGGCCGCAAAGATGGCCGCCTCCGACATTGCAAAGAAGCCGCTTATCAGGATAAGCAAAAATATGATCAGGATCCGAATTCCAATATCCATAGAGAATACCTTTGGACAGGTCAGTCCACGTCAATTCCTGCGCCTTCGACAGCTTCCCCAATGACCCAGGCAGACAGATCAATTTCCTGCGCTCTCTTCAAGAACGCGTTTTTCCTGGACCCTGGGACTGCCAGCAAAAGCCCGCCGCTAGTCTGCGGATCGAATAAGAGCATTTGCTTTTCTTCGGTAATATCCGCCGCGAATCGGAGGCGCGGCCCAAAATACAGACGGTTGTCCGACGCACCCCCGGGGAAAGTGTGCAATTCGGCGTACTTCTGCGCGCACGAGACGAAGGGGATCTCCTCCATCTCCAGCCGGAAGCCGACGTTCGAGGCCTCGGCCATTTCCAGGCCGTGACCGAGCAGACTGAAACCGGTCACGTCCGTGGCGCCGCGCAGACCAAACTCAACGGCCAGTGCGCCGGCAGCCTGGTTAAGTTTTTTCATCCAGCCAACAACCTCGGCAACATCCTCCGGCGCGGCTTTTTCCTGCTTCAAGGCAGTCGTCGTCACGCCAAAACCGAGCGGCTTTGTCAACACCAGCACATCCCCGGGATGCACACCGCCTTTGGTGAGCATCTTTTCCGGGTGGACAAACCCGATCACCACCAACCCATACTTCGGCTCTTTATCCTGGATGGTATGTCCACCTGCTATCACTACTCCGGCTTCGAGACATTTCTCGGCACCGCCGCGCAGGATTTCAGCGCTTATTTCCGGCGGCAGGTCAGGTGGAAGGGCGGCCACATTCAGGGCCAGGAATGGCTGGCCGCCCATTGCATAGACATCCGAGAGACTATTGGCTGCAGCGATGCAGCCGAAATCAAAAGCATCGTCCACCACTGGTGTGAAAAAGTCAGTCGTCACCACCAGGGCACGGCTCGAATCCAACTTCCAGATGGCGGCATCGTCAGGTTTACCAAGGCCAACCAGTAGGTCCGGATAGTTGTGAGCATCAAATATTTTTTCAACAGGGCGCAGAACCTGCGCCAGCGTCTCCGCATTCATTTTCGACGCTCAACCTGCACAGTTCGAATAACTGGTCAGGCGGATCTGTCGCCCTGTTGGGTGGACTACTGACATACAAACTCCACAGGGTCCCGGGCCCCGTCCGAGAATCGGGACTATCTCGCTGGAACCGGGACTACCACGTTAAGGGGTCACCGCAGGGGTCACCGCAGGGGCCACTGACGGTAAAAGCAGAGGAGTGCCGCTCGGCAGGTACATCACCTGAACATTGGGAGCCAATTTGTTGATATACGTGTAGGTCAATAGTTCAGGGGTGAGTGACTTGGAAAGCACGTCATTCGCCTGGGCCTGAGCCTGGGCTTTTAGAAGGATGGCCTGGGCTTCGCCCTGCGCGGCGATGACGGCTGCATCGGCCTGACCCTGCGCAACCTGCCGGGCCTGTTCAGCCTCTTGCTTCTTCTGCGCGACAACGAACTGCGCCTGGAGAGCCAATTGCTCTGCGATCTGCTTTTGCTCCACCGCCGCTGCATACTCGTCGCTGAAGCGAATGTTGCGGAGCAGGAAGTCAACCATGATCAAGTTATTTGCAGTCAGGCCCTGACTGATAGAATCGCTGATGGTTTGTTCCAGTTCGGCCCGTTTGGTGCTGACGATTTCTTCAACCCCAAATTGCGACACCGCATCGCGAATGGCCGACCGCACCACCGGCCGCACCACAAGGTCTTCAAACCGGTTTTGCCAGGTGATGTGCAAATCAATCAAATGCGCCGGATCAATGGAATAGATGACCGAAGCGTCAATGAATACTTGCTGGCCGTCTTTCGTGCGGGTCTGAATGGCGTCGTCGCCCGCCACCTGCCCCTCGCCTGTTGTGGTGGCCATGGTATAGGTCTGCTTTGCAATGGAGTAAGGTTGCACGTTCTCGAGAAACGGCACGACCCAGTGCAAGCCTGGCGTTATCGGCTGAGGGCGGTAGCCTGTCGGCTGAAGCGCAGAAATCACGATACCGTATTGGTCAGCTTGCAGGAACACCAGCCCGGCACTGAAGGTGGTCAATACCAGCGAAAAAATCACTGTCCCGATCACCAGCCAGACGGCTCCCTTCAACGGTTTCGCCCGGTTTGCGCGTAACACCGCCAGGACGATGATACCAACCACCAGCAACCACGAGAATGTGGCCAATCCTTGAAGCACGCTCGCAATATTCATGTGGACCTCCTGAAATACCTCTTTTGGGATGAATTGGGATTATTATACCGGATACGACCGCTCAAATGGAGCGGATACCGACATGCATCACAGCGCTCATAAACCGTATAGTATCATATTGAAAACGCTACCACCAAGTCTTGAAGTCACAAAAGGGGTAGAAAAGCGCTCAGGAAAATATCACACTTCCAGCGTGACCTACGGATCTCGCATCCGACCAAGAACCAGTTTTATTCGCCGGAACGGAAATTCAATATGGCTTTCACAATGCGACCGGCTGCGTGCCCATCCCCAAACGGATTCACCGCTTTCGCCATTTTTGCGTAGGCTCCGGCATTATCCAACAACCGGTTGGCGGCGCGGACAATGAGCCTGCCATCCGTTCCGACCAGCTTCAACACCCCTGCTTTCACCCCCTCCGGGCGCTCGGTAACCGCGCGCAAAACCAAAACAGGGATGCCGAAGGTGGGGGCCTCTTCCTGGATGCCACCCGAATCTGTAAGAAGAAGGGCGGACCGTTTGATCAGATGCACCATCGGCAGATAATCCAACGGCGGCAGGAGTGTGACGTGCTGCACATTCCCGAGCAAACGCTTCACCGGTTCCTGCACGTTCGGGTTGAGATGCACCGGGTAGACAATTTCCACATCCCCACGTCCAGCCAGTTCTTTCAACGCGGCGCAGATATTCTCCAGCGGTTGGCCAAAATTCTCACGCCGGTGGGCAGTTACGAGGATCAGTCTCATCCTCTTTTGTCTTATGGTCGAATGACTATCGGATTGATGTCTATCAGACTCAATCCCAAGTTTTTCACTCAATTCCGTTACTTCCCGCGGAGCTGCCTGTCCTGCAACC
>DASVKG010000160.1:0-2860 GCA_036385495.1 Anaerolineales bacterium
ATTGCCCATATTGATGCCGGTAAAACGACTACCACCGAGCGTATCCTGTTCTATACGGGCAAGACCCATCGCCTGGGCTCCGTTGATGACGGTACGACTGTCACCGACTGGATGGAGCAGGAGCGTGAGCGGGGTATCACCATCGTCTCTGCGGCTGTGACAGCGGAATGGAAGGGCTATCAGATCAATATTATTGACACGCCCGGCCACATCGATTTTACAGCAGAAGTGCAGCGCTCGCTGCGTGTTTTGGATGGCGGTGTTGTGGTTTTCGACGCAGTTCAGGGTGTGGAACCGCAGAGTGAGACAGTATGGCGTCAAGCCGACCGGTATGGTGTGCCACGTATTTGTTTTGCGAACAAGATGGATCGCATCGGGGCCTCTTACGAGCGCACATTAGATAGTATCAAGCAGCGCTTGGGAGCCAACCCGATTGCGATGCAGATGCCGATCGGAATGGAATCATCCTTCCAGGGTGTTATTGACCTGATGACAATGAAAGCCGTCTTCTGGGATGATGAAATGGGTAGAGAGCCGCGTGAGGCTGAGATTTCTGCCGATTTAAAGACGGAAGCCGAAGAGCGCCGCCATACGATGGTGGAGCGGATTGCCGAACTGGACGATGATCTAACGGTCAAATATCTGGAAGGCAAGGAAATCGGCGTTAAAGAATTAAAAGCAGCCCTCCGGCAGGCGGTATTGGAAAGTAAAGCTGCGCCGGTTTTCTGTGGTAGTTCCCTGCGAAACAAGGGCGTCCAGTTGGTGTTGGATGCAGTAATTGACTATCTGCCATCTCCTCTGGATGTTCCCGCTATACATGGCACGGATCCTAGGACGGGCGAAGTTGTTGAATTACCGCCTCAAGATGATGCAATATTGAGCGCCCTGGTCTTTAAAATCGTAACTGATCCTTATGTGGGACGTCTTGCTTATTTCCGGGTCTATTCTGGGACTTTAAACCAGGGTCAAATGGTCACCAATTCGACCAAAGGGAAGCGTGAGCGGATCGGACGATTGTTGCGCATGTACGCCGACCATCGAGAAGATGTCACCGAAGTGCGAGCGGGAGATATTGTAGCCGCGTTGGGCTTCAAGGACACGTTTACCGGCGACACGCTCTGTGACAACAGAATGGTCGTGCTCGAGAACATTACCTTCCCGGAGCCGGTTGTTTCGGTAGCGATTGAACCCAAGACGACTGCCGACCAAGCTAGAATGGGCGAGGCTTTGCGCAAACTATCTGAAGAAGACCCAACTTTCCGCGTCCACACAGACGAGAACACAGGCCAAACAATCATTTCCGGTATGGGCGAATTGCATCTGGATGTGATTGTAGACCGCATGATGCGTGAGTTTCGTGTGCAGGCTAACGTTGGTAAACCGCGGGTGGCGTATCGCGAATCGATCTCGCGGCCTGTGGCCGAGGTCAACTACAAATACGTCAAGCAGACGGGCGGCCATGGCCAGTATGGACACGTGGTTATTTCACTGGAACCGGGCGAACGCGGCAGCGGCGTTATCTTTGAGAATAAGGTCGTCGGTGGTGTGATCCCGCGCGAGTATATTCCGGCAGTAGAAAAAGGCATCAAGGAAGTTGCCGAGAGTGGTGTGCTGGCTGGATATCCGGTTGTTGATATAAAGGTGACGCTGTTCGATGGTTCGTTCCATGAAGTAGATTCGAGCGAAATGGCTTTCAAGATGGCAGCTACCTTTGCTTTTAAAGAAGGTGTCCTAAAAGGTGGACCAGTCCTGCTGGAGCCGATCATGAAAGTGGAAGCGGTCGCTCCGGAAGAATTCTTGGGTGATATTATCGGCGGGCTAAATGGCCGCCGGGCAACGATCCGGGGCATGGAAATGCGTCTGGGCAACGCCCAAGCTATCAATGCGACTGTACCTTTGGGAGAGATGTTCGGGTATGCGACCGAATTGCGCTCGGCCACCCAGGGTCGGGGCGTATTTTCGATGGAATTCGATCATTATGCGCCTGTACCAGAGTCTGTGGCGCGTGAAATCCTAAATTCATAATTTGTTTGTACACCCTTAAGGAGAGAGAATTCATGGCGAAGCAGAAGTATCAGCGGACGAAACCGCACATGAACGTAGGGACCATGGGACACATTGACCATGGGAAGACGACCTTGACGGCGGCGATCACGAAATACAGCCAGTTCCTGGGGAAAGCGCAATTTCGAGCGTACGACACGATCGACAATGCGCCGGAGGAAAAAGCGCGTGGCATCACGATCAACATTGCGCACGTGGAATACGAGACGGACAAGCGCCACTACGCCCATGTGGACATGCCGGGGCACCGCGACTACATCAAGAACATGATCACGGGTGCGGCGCAGGTGGATGGCGCCATCCTGGTGGTGGCTGCGCCGGATGGACCGATGCCGCAGACGCGTGAGCACGTGTTGCTGGCCCGTCAGGTGGAAGTGCCGAGCATCGTGGTCTACCTGAACAAAATAGACCAGATGGACGACCCGGAACTGCTGGAGTTGGTCGAGATGGAACTGCGGGAACTGCTGAACGGATACGGCTACCCGGGTGACACGACCCCGATCGTACGCGGCAGTGCCCTGAAGGCTTTGGAAAGCACGAGCACCGACCCGAATGCTCCCGAGTATGCGAGCATCAAGGAATTGCTGCGGGTGGTGGACGAGTACATTCCGGAGCCGAAGCGCGAGATTGACAAACCGTTCATGATGCCGGTGGAAGACGTGTTCTCGATCAAGGGACGCGGCACGGTGGTAACCGGACGTGTGGACCGGGGCGTGATCAAAGTTGGTGAGCCGGTGGAGATCATTGGCTTGCGCGAGACCCGCACCTCGGTGTGCACGGGCGTGGAGATGTTCCA
>DASVKG010000161.1:0-2446 GCA_036385495.1 Anaerolineales bacterium
GTAAGCGGGCTGCTGGAATGGTTGCAGAAGGGCGGAGGACTGCTGGGCGTGCACTGCGCCACAGTGACGGGCAAATCGGATGCCCGACTGGAGAAGCTGCTGGGCGGGGCCTTCGTCTCGCACCCGGAGCCTTTTTCGTTCACCGTCATGCCGCTTTCGGGAGAGCATCCCATCACGGCGAAGGTACCCGCCTTTGAGATCCACGATGAATTCTATCTCCAGAAATATGATCCTTCGGTGCAGGTGCACATGGCCGCCACCTACCAGGAGCGTATCCATCCAATGGTCTGGAGCAGGCTCGAGGGCCGGGGTAAAGTTGCTGTTATTGCGCCGGGGCACTTCCCAGCTGTCTGGGCGCATGCTACCTACCGGCAGCTTCTGCTGCAATCCGCCGGCTGGCTTGTAAATAAAACCTCGGGGAACCAGCCTTGACCATCAGAGAAAACTATTTTGCCGCCATGGGCATTTCTCCAGTGCAAGCCCTACCGTTTCTCGAGGCCGGGTTCATCGGCTGGGCAAAATGGACATGATTCCGATCCCATTTTTCGATTGCAGAGTGAAAGCAGAATTACTTATACCCTACATGTAAGGATTGTTCAATGCCAGCGACTTCCAAGCCGCTCAAGTCAGGGCACAATTGATTGGCTTGGCCTATATCATTGCCTGTAGCGAACCACCCCAAGGCAGTATAGAGAATCAAAAACCTGCCTTATTCAGGCAGGTCGTGTGCCCCCACCCGCAGGGTGTCTGCGGGCAAGGGGATACGGTATATACGGATACGGACTCAACAATCTGTCAAGTGCTCCACCCAGTTGGATATTATAAAGACGAGCCAGCCGGTGGAAGACCGACCTGCTCGCCTTTGGTGGGGGTAGAGTAATTATAATCCCCAAAGCTGGTGGATATCCCCCCTGAATCTGGAAAATCCGGGCACTAATATAACGCTTCGCGATTCCGCGAAACGATCTCTTGACTCAGGTTGTATGAAGAGGTACGTGTTGGTGCTCATTTCCAATGCAACCGCATCTCCGAGCGTGAGAACCCGCTCGGCCCATTCAGCCAACTGATAGTTTGAGACTCTCTGCGGACCGAAAATGACTTGACGCTGCATGTTGACCCCCACTGCAACGAAATATTCTTTGTGAATATCCAATCCAAAAAAACGTGTGGGACCATCTGCCATATCAACACCTCCGTGAAAATGGAATCTGGCCGGGTAAATTGATTTATGGGCAGGATATCACACACGGACTCGGGCTAACTCAAAGAGTTTCCCAGGTTAGCGGATCCGAACGGGCAGCCAAACAATACAACGAGCATGCCAAAGGCTTCTCATATCCGTATTCGGCTGGCCCATTTGTCACTCACCCGGAGCAGGACATTCCCGTTCCTAACCATCGAGAAGTCTACTCCCAAACGTACCCGGCCACCCCTTCTCTAGGGGTGTTGATATGCTAACAATACAGAATTGAGAGGGTGGAATTGCATAATGGCTGTGATTACTACCACCTCGCCTACTTTAATACCATGAAAAACAAAAAATAACATTATCTTTTTCGTGGTATACTGCTTTCTGATGATACAGAGAGATAATCTACTTTCCACAATCCATACTGCCCTTGAACGTAGTCGTGTTGTGGCATTGATCGGTCCCCGCCAATCTGGAAAAACCACGCTGGCGCGGCAACTGGTTTCCCCTGACTCGCTCAATTATTTTGACTTGGAAGATCTTACCAGCCAGAACCGCTTGGATGAACCAATGATCGCTCTGAGCGATTTGCGCGGGCTGGTCGTCATCGACGAAATCCAGCGCCGCCCCGACCTTTTCCCCGTTTTGCGCGTATTGAGCGACCGGGTTCCCCTGCCGGCCCGCTTTCTCATCCTAGGCAGTGCTTCCCCCGACTTGATTCGCACCTCGTCTGAATCGCTGGCTGGCAGGATCGAAACGGTCCCAATCAGCGGCTTCAGTCTGGAAGAGGTTGGGGTGGAAAAGATGCAACAGCACTGGCTGCGGGGCGGTTTCCCGCTTTCCTATCTGGCAGCCAACGAGGTAAATAGCCTGGCCTGGCGGAAAAATTTCATCCAGATGTTCCTGGAGCGGGATCTGCCGGCCTGGGGTGTGCGTGTTCCGGCAGCTACACTGTTGCGGTTTTGGAACATGCTTGCCCATTACCATGGTCAGACCTGGAATGCAGGAGAACCAGCCCGCTCCCTTGGTGTCAGCGAACCAACGGTCCGGCATTATCTGGACATCCTTGATGGAGTGTTCATGGTGCGCGTGCTCCAGCCCTGGTACGCCAATCTCAAGAAGCGCCAAGTCAAAGCCCCCAAGGTGTATTTCAGGGATTCTGGATTACTGCATTACCTGCTTGGCATCCGCTCCGATGTGGAACTATTCAATCACCCCAAAAGCGGGGCATCCTGGGAAGGATATGTGATCGAGGAA
>DASVKG010000162.1:0-3731 GCA_036385495.1 Anaerolineales bacterium
GCCCAGGCCGAACCGCAGCGATACCAGTTGTCGCAACCCAGAGAAGCGCCTGTACTTGAACCTTACAAACTGAAGATCAACGAGCTGCTGGATGATAGCGATAAAATGCCGCGTAAGCAGCGCTACACGGGGCACAAGATCTATCAGCTTCTGCAAGCCGTTGGATACACGGGTAGTGAGGGGAGCGTGCACAACTATGTCAGCCAACAACGCAGAAAACGGAAAAAGCCTGCGGCCTATCTGCCGCTGGAGTTTGATCCGGGTCAGGACGCACAGGTGGACTGGGGCGAGGCGGTGGCAGAGATCGCTGGGGAGCGCCAGGCTGTTCAGGTATTCATCCTGCGGTTGAATTATTCGAAGGCGCGCTTTGCGATGGCATTTCCGTTCCAGAAACAGGAAGCTTTCTTTGAAGGACATATCCAGGCGTTCCATTTCTTTGGGGGAGTGCCGCGGCGGATCACCTATGACAATTTGAAGACTGCGGTGTTCCGGATCCTGGAAGGACACAACCGCCAGGAGCAAGCCTCCTTCAAGTCCTTTCGCAGCTACTACCTGTTCGAAAGCCATTACTGCACACCGGCGCAGGGGCACGAGAAAGGCGGCGTTGAGAATGATGTCGGTTACGCCCAGCGCAATTTCTTTGCACCCATTCCTCAGGCAGCCAGCTTTGATGAATTGAATGGCAGCCTGCGGCAAGCCTGCAAAGAAAACCTGAACCGGCGAATACGCGGGCAGGAGCCAACGGTAGAGGCATTATGGCAAGCAGAGAAAGCTTCGTTCCTGCCCCTCGGAGCAACCGATTATCAGGCCTGCAGCACCCACGTGGTGAAGGTGAACCCATACAGCCAGGTCGTGTTCGATACCAACCGATATTCGGTTCCCACCGAGTATGTGGGCAGACAGTTGGTGCTGCGTGCGTATCCCTTCCGGGTGGAGGTCCTCAGTCTGGAGCGGATCGTGGCGAACCACAAGCGCGGTTTTGGCCGGGAACAGGATGTTTTGGATCCTTTGCACTATCTGGGACTGCTGGAACAGCGTCCTGGGGCCTTCGAACATGCCCTGCCGCTGCGCCAGTGGCGCAAAACCTGGTCTGCAGATTACGAACGCCTGTTGGAGGCCATGCAGGCCCGCAATCCCGATGGACTTGGGGTGCGGGAGTTTGTGGCAGTCCTGAAGCTGCATAATGACTACCCAGGGGAAAGCGTGGCTTTGGCTGTGCGCCAGGCGCTGGAATTGGGAGCGGCTCATCTGGATGGCGTTCAGTTGTGTCTTCGGCAGCTGCTGGGAGAAAAGTCTCTTCCAGGCCCCTTGAGTATGGTCCCCTTTCCGGAGTTAGCCAGGGTCGGCAACCAGCCCTTGCATCTGGAACAATACAACCAGTTGTTGAGTGCGAGGTGAGCCATGGGACGCAACAGCTTGTTAGACACCTACCTGCGCCAATTGAGGCTGCCCACTTTCGTGAAGAATTATGCCCCCCTGGCCACCGATGCAGCCCGCAACAACCAGGATCATGTCCGCTTCCTGCTGGCGCTGGCTGAAATGGAAGTGAATCAACGTGAACAAAACCGGCTCCAGATGCGCATCAAAACGGCCCGGTTCCCGGTGATGAAAGAACTGGCCGATTTCGATTTCTCCGCTCTCCCCAGCCTAAACAAAGCGCACATCCTCGACCTGTCCCGTGGCGAGTATATCCACAAGCATGAGTCGCTGATCTTTATCGGCAATCCAGGACTGGGAAAAACGCACCTTGCAACCGGACTGGCTTTAGCAGCCTGCCGCGAGGGACGCAGGGTGCGCTTCTGGACCGCCGCCGGTCTGGTGAACGAACTCCTCCAGGCACAGGATGAACACCGCCTCCACCGCGTCATCGCCGCCACCCTCAAGATGGACCTGGTTGTCCTCGACGAACTCGGTTTTATTCCTTTCTCCCAAACCGGCGCCCAGGTGCTGTTCACTTTCTGCTCCGAGCTTTACGAACGCCTGGCGTTGATCCTCACCACCAATCTCAAATTCGCCGATTGGGTGCAGGTCTTCGGCGAAGAACGTCTCACCGCCGCATTACTGGATCGCTTGACCCATCATGCCCATATCGTGGAACTAGTGGGCGAATCCTATCGCTTTCGCCAGCGCATGACGGAACCATGATGCAGGTGGGCTCGTTTTCAAAGTTAAAATGGGCTCGAATTCAATGTTAAATCTAATCTGCACAACCCCCAAGTGGGTCCGTTTTCAATGTTAAAGTGGGCTCGTTTTCAATTGACAAAAACATCCCTTACTATAATAGAACTTATCTTGGAATGCATCCTGCCCTTGATCATAAACTCCTCCAAGCGGTTTTATATCATGGTAACCTTCTTCCCGCATTACTTCGGAGGCAAGTTTCTCAAATGTAGAACTATCGGTTAAATAGTTAAGACCAATTTCTACCAAGTCTAGGCTCATTTTATTAACCTTTATCCAAACTTAAACCTTCAATTCTCAATTGATTTAGTAAACCTATTAAATGATTATATAACAAAGGGAAGTGAAAACGATTATCTACTATCTAATGCCTTTACAAACTGTAAGCGAAAAATACACTTAAGGAGTGGAAAGCGTTATTTCAAATATTGCACCCGTTTCCCTCAATCAGGTTTTTTGTCGGCTCATGAGCCGCCGACGGTTCAATGGGGTGGATCAATCCAACATTGACCGTCTATAGAAAATGTGCCTGTCTGCCAACTAAATTCTTTCAAATAGACGATATATCTTTTTGCATAATTTTTGCCATCCGTGGAAGTGTATTGAACAAAAAATATTTCTGAGAGCGTGTTATTATATAATTTCTCCGGAATTGTATAGGAAACTGATTTTACATCGGGCAACTGGCTTACATAGGCTTGAAGCAGAACAGCGACCTTCGAATTATCAGAATAATTCATATTTGTAAGCGGTACACAATCATTCGTATTTTGCGGCCCGGGAGTCTGGATTACCACACTTGTAACGACGACTGCTGGCCGAGGTGTATAAGTGGGTTGAGGGGTGTAACTAGGGATTGGCGTCCAAGCAGCTTGAGTCCCGACCACGGCAGATTGGATGGCTGACGTCCAAGGCGCACAAGCGGACAGAAATATTGTCGCTAAACAAACAATTCTAGCGATACGCTTCTTATTCATATTTTTCCCTTTCCCTGAATATATTCCCTCCTGATTATTATCGCGCTATTTCATAAATCGCGCTCATCCATTTTGTACTAAGCGGACTGTTAACCGCCGCCAATTTGATGTAATGGAATTTAAGTTCAATTCATTTGAAACGTGTTACTGATGCTGGTCAATCTAATAATGCAAGCTATGAAGGAACGCGCTGAAATAATGGCAAATCACCATCAGAAAAGATGGTAATTTGCCCAGATGTATAAAATGTCAAAAGAGGTTGAGGGTTATTTGAAAGTAATTATAGTTGTCACTGTTGAAATAATTATTGCTTGGTTTGGAGTAGAGCACTCCGATGGATTATCACCATATTGACAAGGTACAATCCAATTTCCAGTGAAAGTGTAAGTACCTGCCGGTAGTCCATTTGGAAAATCATACTGCGTACCTACACAGAATTTCTCGCAACCTGCTTGTTTATTACTAGCATCATAGCGCACTCCAGGTCTGGCAGAGCTACCGTTGATTTCCATCTGGAAATCCACTATACCAATCGCCTGAGTACCAGGCGTGAGCCCGTACCAACCATGAAAA
>DASVKG010000163.1:0-15998 GCA_036385495.1 Anaerolineales bacterium
ATATAGTACAAACGTTCTAATACGACAAAGGAGGTCGTCATGAACACAAGCTTACGAAACAACCGAGGGTTCTTCTCTACACTAAAGGGTCTAACCGTCCGACGCGGGATGGCCTGGGGAGTCATCATCATCGGTGCATTACTGGCGTTCGAGATGTTCAACTACAGCACCACTCAATTCGCTTTGAATGATGTGCTGGGTAACCTGACATTTGCCGGTATCCGCTGGGCGACCATTCTTGCCCTGGCTTTCTGCGGGATCGACTTTGCCGGAATCGCGCGACTGTTTACCCCGGAGCAGGGACGTGAAGAGCCTGCCGAAGTCTGGTACCTGTTTGGTGCATGGATATTGGCAGCCGCGATGAACGCAACCCTCACCTGGTGGGGAGTTGCTGTAGCCATTGCCAGCCACACAAACCTGAGCAGCGAGGTCATCAACACCACCACCTTGACCAAGATCGTACCGGTCTTCGTGGCCATCATGGTCCTGCTCATACGTGTCCTGATCATTGGGACTTTCTCAGTCAAAGGTGGAAAATTGTTCAGCCAGGCTGAAAATCGCCGGTCCTCCCAATTCTCAAAGGATCAACAGCCAGCCAGTTCAATGAACTCCCGACCGCATCCAACCAGCATCTCCCCCTTCAGGCCGGCGAGCAAGGTAGCGCGGTCTGAATCGAACTACGCCCGCAGCGACCCAACTTATCACACCGCAGCCATGCAGAGCAATCCGGTGCATGAAGCGGAATATGTCGATACCCCGCGTAATTCCTAGCCGGTTCTTCCTGAATCCATGTCCTCCCGACACAATACTTCAACTTATTCGCAGACAGCCGTTTCCACAGGAGGCGGCTGTCTGCCCAGGTTCCTGCTCCCGCCGCTGGCAGTGGTCTGTATTGGCGCAGTGCTGATGTTTATTTCGCTGGGCACGACGCTGACGCCTGTTTCAGCGGAAAATCAAACCAATGACCCGCTCCTGCCGGTCTCGTCAATTTTTACACCCGAAGTGCAATATTGGGCTGACAAGATCCAAGGGTGGGCTGGGACGGCAGGGCTGGACCCTAATCTGGTGGCGACTGTGATGCAGATAGAGTCATGCGGCGACCCGCACGCCCTTTCACGCGCCGGAGCGATGGGACTTTTCCAGGTGATGCCTTATCACTTCACCAACAACGAAGACCCTTATGAACCCGATACGAACGCGTTGCGCGGCCTGGATTATCTCAGGCGATCGCTGGAAGCGGGTCACGGCGACCCACGCCTGGCATTGGCCGGGTACAATGGCGGAATCGGCGTAATTAACAGGTTTGAGTCCAACTGGGCAGCGGAAACGCAGCGTTATACGTACTGGGGGAGCGGGATTTATGCCGAGGCTTCCAGCGGGGCGGGAGCAAGCCCGCGCCTGCAGGAATGGCTGGCTGCAAGTGGAGTATCCCTATGCAGACAGGCACACATCCGGTTGGGGATCAGCCCTTAGGAGCGGGTTCCGCCGGCTTGAGCACAGGCAAGTAGATGCAAAACGTAGTGCCCTTACCCTCAGCGGAATCAACTTCAATCTGTCCCCCATGATGATTTACAATCCAATATGCGATGGAAAGCCCAAGCCCAAATCCGCCGACATTGGAACGTGAGCGGAATTTTTCAGCACGATAGAAGCGCTCAAAGATGTGCGGCAGGTCTTCAGCGGGAATGCCCAGACCGGTATCGCGCACAATGACCCTGGCATTTTCCCCGACTTTCCCCAAACTGAGAAAAACCTCGCCGCCCTGCGGCGTGTATTTGATCGCATTCGCGATGAGGTTAATCAGCACCTGCTTTAACCGGTCACGATCACCGTTGATTATGATCTGGTCTATCTCGGGGAGTTTCAATTGAACCCGTTCACGTGCCAGGACACGCATTTCCTTAAAAACTTCCAGCAGGAGCGTGTCCAATTCGACCGGAGCGAAGTGCAGGGGCAGTTTCCCTGATTCGGCTTGAGCTTCCAGCAGGAGGTCTCCGACAAGACGAGTGAGACGGTCGGCTTCATCCTCGATATTATCCAGGGATTCTTCGTCCACCTGTTTCATGCGACGCATCAGGTCCACATTGCCTTTAATGACCGTGAGGGGAGTGCGCAGTTCGTGACTTACATCAGCAAGGAAGCGCTGCTGGGAAGAGAAGAGCTGCTCCAGGCGTCCCAGAGTATCATTGAAGGCAGTCACCAAACGGCCCATCTCGTCATTATCAGGGCCGCGCTGAGGGATGCGTTGGGATAAATCGTCGGCGCCCGAGATGCGCAAGGCACTCTCGGTAATGTCAACCAACGGTGAGAGCACCCGGGCGTTAAAGAACCAGGATAGCAGCGCGGCAAAAATTATCGCAGCGACAGCAATGATGATGATTGTTTGCACAAGAGACTGGCGGGTGGTATCCACCATAGTCATGCTGGCAGCCACCTGCAAGGTTCCAATCGGGCGTCCCCCCGCCTCCAGGGGGACGTTCAGGACGCGCAAGTGTACAGCCTGGACCAGAGAATCCCGGTAAACAGAGCGTTTTAATTGGTAACCGGTCGGGTCAAACGGCTGGCTGATCTGACCGAGGCCGGGGGAGGAGGAATGCAGTCGCCCATTATTGTCCCAAATTTGATAGTAAACAAATGAAGTCAGGTTAAGTTTGGGCAGGGTTTCCTGGCTGAGCTCGCCTGCAGGCCCAACGCGCCACCCGACAAGAAGGTCGTTGACGGTTTGGGACAGGGTGGAATCCACCTGTGCCACAAGCAAGATGTTGACCAGGAAATAGAGCAGGACGCCGAAAATCAGCAATATTCCCCCGGTAATTGCCGAGTATAAGATTGTCAGGCGTAAACGCAGGGACATTACGGGTTCTCGCGCAGGACATATCCCACACTACGCACGGTATGGATCAGGCGGGGCTCACTATCCAATTCAAGTTTTTGCCGTAGGTAGCGGATATATACTTCCAGCACGTTGCTCTCACCGCCAAAATCGTAACCCCAAACGCGGTCGAAGATCACCTCACGCGTCAGCACCTGGCGCGGGTGGCGCAGGAACAATTCGAGCAGTTCGTATTCCTTGGCAGTCAGCGGGATGAGGCGTGTGCCACGGGTCACCTGGCGGGAAACACTATCCATCGTAAGGTCGCCGAACTCGTAGACCTGGTTGCGCTCGGTTTGAGTGCGCCGCAGCAGGGCACGCATGCGGGCGAGAAGTTCCTCCAGGTTGAATGGTTTGACCAGGTAATCATCCGCACCTGCATCGAGACCCTGAACACGATCCTGAACAGTATCCTTGGCGGTTAACATCAAAATGGGCAGGCTACCTCCCATGCGCAGGCGGCGGCAAACCTCAAGACCATCCATCCCCGGCAGCATCCAATCCAGAATAACAAGGTCGGGATGATTGTCGTGTGCCAGATTCAGGCCGGTGCGACCATCCGTGGTTATGTCCACCAGGTAACCTTCGTAGGCAAGCCCGCGCTGGAGCACTTTCAAGATGGCCGGGTCGTCTTCAATGATCAGGATACGTTCGTTCATATTGTGCCTCTGTCCACAATATACCACAATCTTTTGGTAGAATGTCCACATGTCTCTTCCAAAACGGATTTTTGACCTGCTGGCAACCACGCTCAGCCTAGTATTAACCATTCCACTTCTGCTAATCTTAAGCTTTTTGGTCTGGATTTTTTTAGGCACGCCCGTCCTGTTCCTCCAGAAGCGTCCCGGTTACAAGGGCCGACCCTTCATTACTTTTAAATTCCGGACGATGACAAACCGCAGCGGCCCAGACGGGAACCTGCTGCCGGACTCCGAACGTTTGACCGCATTCGGACGATTTCTCCGCTCCACCAGCCTGGACGACCTGCCCCAATTATGGAATGTATTATGCGGAGAAATGAGCCTGGTGGGACCTCGACCTTTGCTGATGAGCTACCTGGAACGTTACACCCCGGAACAGATGCGCCGGCATGACGTGCTGCCGGGCATCACCGGTTGGGCGCAAATCCACGGGCGTAACACGCTGGACTGGGACGAAAAATTCCGCCTGGACGTGTGGTACGTGGATCACCGGTCATTCTGGCTGGATATCAAAATTTTGTTCCTGACACCATGGAAAGTATTCAAGCGCGAAGGAATCAGCCAACTGGGCCAAGCTACTGCGGAGGAGTTTAAGGGGAAAAAATAGAGAAGGACCTGCGTGCCTGCCTGCGTTTTTGGTATAATCTGCCTAACATTCAACGACTATCCCGGAGACCAGTAGCCACCCCTCCGTCCAGAGACCTGCCGATTGGTGCGAGGCAGGCGGAAGTGTGGTGAAATCCCCTCCGGTCCCCTCGAAAGAGGAGAGTTGCTCTTGCAGGAGTTCTTTGTAGAGACAGCACCAGACGTCAGAAACGACTAACCCTAAAGGGTGCTTCGCTATGTCGTGCCTACAAAGAACTGTAAGAGAGCCGGGATGCGCCCGTTAGCGCGTATGAGAGAACAAAAGCAGGTGGCACCACGAGACGCCCCTTCGTCCTGCAAATCGAGGGGGCGTATTCTTTTTTCTGGAATCCTTCGGACAGCCGACGGGCTCCACATGGAGGTGCTTTATGTTGGACGTTACCGTTATCCGCGAACAACCCGATCTGGTTCGCAAGGCATTAATGGACCGCCAAATGGACCCTGCGCCTGTGGATCGCATCCTGGAGCTGGACGCCCGGCGACGCATGCTCCTCACTGAAGTGGAGGCGCTTAAAGCCGAGCGCAATGCAGGCTCAAAAGAAATCAGCCAAATGAAAGATGCTTCAGCCCGCCAAATCAAGATCGAGGCCATGCGCGCGACCGGCGATAAAATTGCCGATCTTGACAGGGGAGTGGCAGAGGTCGAAGAAGAGCTTAAATCCGTGGCAGCCATCATTCCCAATCTTCCGGATGCCCGCACGCCTTACGGCAAGGATGAAGGTGGGAATGTCATCCTGCGGACAGTGGGGCAGCTTCCCGAGTTTGATTTCGAACCGAAAATCCACTGGGAGCTTGGGCCGGCACTCGGCATCCTGGACTTCGAGCGCGGAGTCAAGATCACCGGTTCGCGCTTCTATGTGCTTACCGGGCTGGGGGCACGCCTTCAACGAGCGTTGATCTCTTATATGCTCGATCTGCATATTCGACAGGGCTACACCGAGCAATACACACCATTCATGGTCAAAGCTGCCACGCTCTACGCGGCCGGTCAACTGCCCAAATTTGCCGAGAACTTGTATCACGACGCCGAAGAGGACCTGTGGATGGTCCCCACCGCCGAGGTCCCCCTGACCGGCCTGCTGATGGATGAAATCCTGGAAGAGAAACAACTTCCGCTGCAATACACGGCCTATACCCCCTGCTTTCGCCGAGAGAAAATGAGCGCCGGGCGCGATGTGCGCGGCATCAAGCGCGGTCACCAGTTTGACAAGGTTGAAATGTACATCTTCAGCAAGCCGGAGGAATCTGACACCCAACTGGAGAAAATGCGGGAACATGCCGAAGCAACGTGTACCGGGCTGGGGCTGACCTACCGTGTGAAACAATTATGCACCGGTGACATCGGATTCGGGGCGACAATGACATACGACATCGAGGTCTGGGCGCCAGGCTTGCAGGAATGGCTGGAGGTTTCCTCGGTCTCAAACGACACCGATTTCCAGGCGCGTCGGGCGAATATCAAATACCGCCCTGCAGACGGAGGCAAGACGCGCTTCGTCCACACTCTGAACGGTTCAGGCCTGGGAATGCCGCGCACGTTAATCGCGGTACTCGAAAATTACCAGCAGGCGGACGGGTCGGTAAAAGTGCCGGAGGCCTTGCTCCCGTGGATGGGCGGAGCGAAAATAATCCGCCCTTAGGGAACCCTGGAGAAAAGCGTGCAAATCGGCCCCTACACCATCGATATTGAACAGCTAGCCAGAGGCATCACCATCGTGATGATGGCGGTGGGGCTGCTGGTCATCCCGATCCTGCCGGGGCTGGTAATTATCTGGGTATCAGCGCTGGGATACGGGATTGCTGCGGGGTTTGGTGCCCTTGGCTGGATCATGTTCGCGCTCATCACAGTGCTGATGCTGGCGGGGTCCATCCTGGATAACGTTTTGATGGGAGCACAGGCGCACAAAGAAGGTGCTCCCTGGTGGGTTGTTTTAATCGCAATGGCGTCGGCCATCATTGGCAGTATCCTCATCCCAATACCTATTATTGGCGGAATCCTGGCGACACTGCTCGTGCTGTTCCTGATCGAATGGCTGCGATTGAAAGATGCCAGGAAAGCCCTGGCATCCATGAGAGGCATGCTGATTGGGTGGGGCTGGGCGGTGGTATTCCGAGTTATAATTGGATTAATCATGATCGGTCTGTGGCTGATCTGGGCCTGGGCGTAACCGTTCTTTTACTTAGAAAAGGAGAGAAAAATGCCACCAATCGTTAACCAGATAGTCATTCTGTTTTCTCAACTCCTCCGTTTCCTGGGCTTGGCAGTCCTTGGACTGGGAATTGGCTGGCTTGTACTTGACCTGCTCAAGAAGATATTGGTCTGGCAGGGACAGGTTGCCATCTTCCTCGGGCTGGCCGGCTTGATCATCGCCATGACCGTCTTCACAGGCTGGGGCGCGCTGGGCGCGTTCGCCATTGGCGTTGGAGTGGCCATTCTGATGTGGGGATTACCGAAGAAGGAAAAGAAGGAAGAAGAGAAAAGTTAATCCATGCCCGGAAACGTTCCCTTATGAAAGCAATCGGCGCACATGAATTGGTGCGCCGATTTTATTATTGAATATCGTTCACAAAACCACTGGAGCGCCCAACAACTTAACCAGCAGCTTGATGGAATTTTGCACGTCAGCGGTGTCCACCATCTCGGATGGGCTGTGAACATAGCGGGTGGGGACCGAAAGGCAGCCAGCCGGAACCCCGGAGCGTGCGACCTGGATGGCGCGCGCGTCGGTGGTGCCCCCTTCGAGGACCTCGCGCTGGAAAGGTATCTTCGCCTTCTCTGCCGTGCGAATCATCCAGCTGACAATGCGCGGGTCAGCCAGCATACCCCCATCCTTGACCTTGACCGCCGGGCCGTTCCCCAAGGCAACTTCCATCCTGGAACCCTTGGGCGTGTCGCCAGTGGCGGTCACGTCCAATGACAACCCAAGGTCCGGGTCAACGCCAAAAGAAGAGGTGGTGGCTCCACGCAGGCCCACTTCCTCCTGCGTAGTAAATACGAAATACAGTTCATGTGGGGAAGTCTTCAAGAGGCGCATGGCTTCGATCATTACTGCGCAGCCGATGCGGTCGTCCATGGATTTGGCAACCATCCGGTTTCCCAGGTCGACGAATGGACGATCAAAGGCACAAACATCGCCCACCTTGACCGGGCAATCCTTCAAACTGGAAGCGCCCACATCAATAAAGCACTGATCGAGGCTGGGAGCTTTGGTCAGGTCAGTGAGGCGGTCTGTACCGATGATGCCGGGAGTGCCATCCATGAAACGGACGCGGCCGCCAGCCAGATACGTCAGGCGGATACCGCCGAGACCGGTAAAGCGGATGAAGCCATTTGCATCAATGTGGGTGGCCATCAAACCAATCTCGTCCATGTGACCGGCGAGCATGATTCTTAGACCGCTTTTTGATTTGGAACCTTTTCGGGCGATCAGGTTGCCCAGTGCATCCACGCGAACCTCATTGGCGAAGGGCTTGATTTCCTTGCGGATAACTTCGCGAATACCGGCTTCAAAGCCGGAGGGAGAGAAGGTTTCGGTCAGTTTTTGGATAAGTTTTTTCATAAGCGTTTTCCAGTTCTAAGCCATTGATGAATATGGATATACGCGGACATGGATTATGCCCGATCAGATGCCAGAAGTTCGGGCGTGAGGTGTTTCAGCGAGGCGAGAAGCAGGGCGTAGGTGTTCTTCCAGTCGTCGAGACGGGCAATCGAGGCGGCGGTATGACTGTAACGGTGGGGCACCGAGACTGAAACGCTGGGAACTCCAGCGCGCGCTTTGTGGATGGCTCCTGCGTCCGTGCCGCCCCCACCCGGCTGCCGGAACTGGCAAGGGATGCCTGCAGATTGGGCTGATTTCCCAAAATGGCGAACGAGGCGCGGGTCGTATAAGGTGTCACCGTCGGCGATGTAAATTGCCGGGCCAAGTCCAAGTTTTGTGTTGAAGGAGGTATTCTCTTCGTCGTCCCAGCTGGGGAGGTCGTTGGCAGGAGTCGCATCAACCACCACGGCGAGGTCCGGGCCGAAAGCATAGGCGGCAACTTTCGCGCCGCGAAGGCCGATTTCTTCCTGGACAGTGAAAGCTGCCAGCAGGTCAATATTGGGCGGGGCGTTTTTTACCAATTCGAGCAGGGTGACGACACCCAAACGGTCATCGAGAGCCTTGGCAATAATCACGGGACCGTTGCGTTGATAACGGGTGGCAAAAACAGCCCGGTCTCCTGGTTTGAGCTTGCCGTCGCCCGGGCCGAAGTCAATGCGGAGGGCATCCAGAGGAATTGTCTTTTTGCGTTCTTCAGCGGTGGTAAGGTGGATGGGACGTGCCCCGATCACCCCGGGCAGGTGTTCTTTTCCAATCAAAACGGCTTTGCCAGGCAACTGGCGGACATCCATTCCGCCGACGGTCTCGAAGCGGAAAAAGCCTTCGCCATCATCGGCCACCAGCATGAAGCCGACTTCGTCCATGTGGGCGGAGACCATTACTTTCAATCTCTTCTTACCAGACCCGGTGCAAGTTACCAGCACGTTGCCCAAGGCATCCACCCGGACATCCCCGGTGCGCCCCTTTAGTTCTTCCAAGACGATTTTACGGACCTCGCCCTCATTGCCTGAGACAGCACTGGCATTGCACAGTTTTTCGAGCAGTTTAAGTTGAGCGTTTCCGAAAGTCGGCATGCTAATCATCCCAGACAATTTTTTCCATGAAATCCGGCGTCAGCCCGGCGATGAATTCAGCCATCAACCGTCCAGCGCGCTGGATATCTTTGACGGCAACCATTTCCACCGGTGTATGCATATAGCGTAGCGGGATGCCCATCACCAGAGTGGGAACACCTGCGGCAACCACCTGAGTGCTATAACCATCCGTACCTGTGTGGCGAGGGACAAACTCAAGTCCGTAGGGGATTTCCAACCTGTCGGCCAATTCTTTCATTGCCTTGTAAAGGGCCGGGTGAATATTGGGTCCCATGCACAGGGTGGGACCTTTGCCAAGCGGAGAGGTCTGCCAGTCGCTGGCTCCGGGACCTTTGGCGAAGGTTACATCCAAGGCAATTACAAAAGCAGGGTGCAATTCATAGGTGGAGCCGGTGGCTCCGATTGTGCCAATTTCCTCCTGCGAGGTAGCTACAGCCCAAACATCCCAGACGTGGGGGCGGGACTGCAATTCTTCCAGACAGACCGTGAGGGCAGCGACCGAGGCGCGATTATCCAGTGTATGACCGGCAATTGTCCCACCGCTCAATTCGAGTGGAGGCTGGGCAAACGAGACCAAGTCGCCAACCTGGACGAGACCTTCCACTTTACGGGAGGGAAGGCCGGTATCCAAAAACAAATATTCCAGCGGAACGGGGTTCAGGCCTATTTCGGGGGGCAGGAGACGGGAGTTCGGCAGGACGACAATGCCGGGGATGGGTTGAACCCTTCCAGCGCCCGTGGCATATACCGTGACCAGCGTGCCAGGCAGGACGCGCGAGTCCACCCCGCCGACCTGGGTGAGACGCAGGAAACCGTCTGCAATGCCGGTGACCATGAGGCCGATGGCATCCATGTGCGTGGCAACCATCATGGATGGGCGCGGGCTTGTGCCTGTCCCGCGCCGCAGTCCATGCAGAGAGCCAAGATTGCCGCGGCTAATCTCGTGGACGAGCGGTTTCCATTTGGCGGAGATGATTTCGGCGGCCGGATCTTCGTAACCAGAGAGACCGGGGGCAGTGAGCAATTCTTTAAGGAAGGGGGTTAGGTCTGTCATTGGAATTTATGGGGATGTTGTTGGAATTAAGGTTACAGTAGATTTATGGGTGGGGGTAAAGGTGGGGGTATAGGTGGGGGTAAAGGTGGGGGTATAGGTGGGAGTAAAGGTGGGAGTATAGGTGGAGGTATGGGTGGGTGTATAAGTGGGGGTGTCGGTAAATGTGGAAGTCGGCGTGAATGTGAATGTAGGTGTCGGCGTCGAGGTTGGGCTAAGGGTGAGAGTAAATGTAGGTGTCGGCGTCCAGGTGGAGGTATCAGTTGGGCTGGATGTCAGGTTTAGGGTTGAGGTAGCAGTCAAAGTAATTGATGGCGTTGGTGTAAGCGTAAAGGTCTGTGTGAACGTGGAAGTAACTGTCGCCGAGGCTGTCGGAGTGACAGAATTCCTGTCCGGGGCCAATTGTCGGGCAATGAGCCCCAAGCAATAGAAAGGAATGGTAGCCAAGATTATGACTACCAGGATTCCCCGCAAACGGCTGCGCTTGGAAATTGGTGAGAACACTCCGGTATGATAACATCACTCGGGAGGATGGGCAAGCCAACCAGCAATCCGAGCCAAAAAATAATAAAAAAACCCAGGTCCAAACGTCATTTCTCTTTGCGCTCAACAACCCTTTGCAGGTAAAATCAAAGTGTGATTCCCCTGCGCCTGCAACTTTCCGGTTTCCTTTCTTACCGCGACCCAGTCGAGGTGGATTTCAGCGGCTTCACCCTAGCCTGCATTTCGGGGCAGAACGGCGCGGGAAAATCGTCGCTGCTGGATGCGATGACCTGGGCATTGTTCGGCCAGGCTCGCAAGCGCGACGAGTCAGTCATCAACTTGCAGTCGACGACTGCAGAAGTGTCCTTCACATTTGAATACGAGAACAACCAGTACCGGATTATCCGCAGATTGGGGCGTGGGAAAACCACCATATTGGAATTCCAAATTTTGGACGGGAGCGACTGGCGCCCGCTCACCGAGCATACCAATCGAGAAACCCAAGTGCGCATCGAGCAGATACTGCGCCTGGATTACGATACCTTCATTAATGTGTCTTTCTTCCTGCAGGGCCGCGCTGACCAATTTGCCCAGCAAGCACCCACCCGCCGTAAAGAAATCCTTGGGAACATCCTTGGCCTGGAAATCTGGGAAGTCTATAAAGAGCGCACTGCTGAGCGGCGCAAGGCGGTGGAGAGCACCCTGGCTGAGGTGGACGGACGGACGACCGAAATCGACGCAGAATTGGCCGAGGAAGGACCGCGCAAGCTGCGCCTGACAGAACTGGAAACTCAATTGAGCGGGCTGGTTGCCAGCCGCAAGGTGCAGGAGGCGGCCCTGGCAAGCATCAAGCAGGTGCGCGCGGGGCTGGACAAACAGCGTGAGCTGGTCCAAAAAATGGCGCAGGCCCTGGAACATCTTCAGGAGAACCTTTCCGGACAGCAGGCTCGTCTTGCCGGAAGAGAAGGAGAACGCCGACCCCATGCAGACCTGCTGGGACGCGCCGGCGAAGTGGAGGCGGCTTATACCGCCTGGCAACAAGCACGCCTGGATTTGGAAGAATGGGATGGAATTGCTTCCCAATTCCACGAGCAGGAGAAACTCCGCCTTCCGTTTCTGACCGAAATTAATGGTGAAAGGGCAAAGCTGGAACAGGAGAAAGAGACGCTGGAGGGGCAGGGAGCCGTTGCCAGCAAGCAGTTAATCTTATCTGCGGATTTGGCAGCTGAGTTGGAGTCAGCAAATAAGTCTTTGGCCGAAACTGAAACAAAACTGGAACTGCACACCAAAATGGAAAAGCAGATCCAAGCCGGGCGCGAGCGACAGGCGGAATTGCGGGCTGAGAACACCGGCCTGAAAGGGGAGATGGACGACCTCATGCTGCGCATTGAAAAACTTGAAGCTGCTGAAGGTGCAACCTGCCCGCTATGCGGGCAGCCACTCAGTACGGAGCACCGCATATCCACCCTGGAACGACTGCAAGGCGAGGGCAGGCAAAAAGGCGATATCTGGCGGGCGAACAAGTCCGCATCGGAAAGCCTGGCTGCCCAGCTTACAGATTACGAAGCGCAAATCTTAATATATGCCAGCGCCGATGCCGACCAGCTCAGCCTCTCGAACAGCGTTGCCCAGTTGACCGAGCGGCTGGAGACGCTGAAAAAGCAGACCAAGGAATGGGAAACCAAAGGGGCGAAACGCCTGGCACAGGTCAATAAAAAGCTTACCGGAGAAAAATTCGCGGTCGAGGCGCGTAAAAAACTAGCCAAAGTGGACAAGGAACTGGCGACCCTGGGGTACGAGGTGGCTGCCCACGAGGCGGCGCGCCGGACGGAAATGCAGGCACGTTCCGCTGAAAGTGAATACCGCGAGCTTGAGTCCGCCCGGGCTGCGCTGAAACCGCTGGATGATGAGATCGCCAATCTTAATTCTCAGGTCAGGGCTCTTATCGCCCAAATTGCCAACCAGCATATTGAACACGAGGCAGCGGTGGAAGCCCTGGCTGGGGTAGAAGCCCAGGCACCTGACCTGGATGGCGCCGAGCGCAGCCTGTATGACACGCAGGAGCGCGAGAACCAGTTGAACCAGGAAGTGGGGGCGGCACGCCAGAAGGTCACCGTACTGGACGAGTTGCGTAGACGAAAGAAAAAACTGGAAGTCGAGCGGGGCGAACTTGGTTTGCAGATCGGACGGTACAAGGCGCTGGAACGGGCCTTTGGAAAGGACGGCGTTCCGGCGCTGCTCATCGAGCAAGCTCTTCCGGAGATCGAGATGAAGGCCAACGAAATCCTGGGCCGACTCAGCGACGACACAATGCGGCTGCATTTCGAGACACAGGCGAAGTATAAGGATGAGAAGCGCAAGGACCTGCGTGAGACGCTCGAGATCCAGGTCAGCGACGGGGCCGGGGAACGCGATTACGAAATGTTCTCCGGAGGGGAGGCATTCCGGGTTAACTTTGCCATCCGGCTGGCGCTCTCGGAGGTTTTGGCACAGCGCAAAGGAGCACGCCTGCAGATGCTGGTCATTGATGAAGGCTTCGGCTCGCAAGATGCCCAGGGCCGCCAGCGGTTGATCCAGTCTATCAACGCCGTGCGCGGCGATTTTGCCAAAATCCTGGTCATCACCCATTTGGACGAATTAAAAGACACCTTCCCAACCAGGATCGAGGTCGAAAAGACGGAGACGGGTTCAACAGTTACCGTCATTTGAACCGCGAACTTACTGAAAATCAAACCCAGAGGGGGATTTGTGTTCCCTAATAGGAGAAATCTTGCCCGCCCAATTTTATTTCAGGGAAATATTTCTTCGGGTTCATCTTTCTTTTTCCGTAAGTACCAATATGCCATTCCAAGGGCAAAGGCGGAAATAACGATCAACGAATTACAGGCAAGATCGCTTGAAAATCTCATAATCCCAGAGCTTAGCAGGACCAGCCAGGCACAACCAAGATATCCAAAAGCCGTGTTCAAACGGCTGGATAATGGAACTTTTCTCCATTTCCTGCTCAATAATAAATAAAAGCCAGGAGGCGCAACCGCCAGCCAAATAACCACCCACAAGAGATACCAACCCCAGATAGCATCTGAGAAGAAAGAATCCCGTGGACTTTCGGCAAGGGTGGCGGCAAGAAATGTCACCGATGCACCAAGCGCTACCAACAGCCCCTGCTTCCAGAATTCAAGTCGTTTTTCAAGTTGTTCGACGTCCATGCTCAGGCCTCCTCGGATATTGACTCCACACTCTTTAATATAGTTCGAATACGCTTTGCAACGAGAGGTGTCTCAAAGAGAAGTATATTTCGCTGGATGAACTTCCCTAATAGCATCACTCCTTTTTCAGAAAGACCGTAATATTTCCTCGCCGGGCCAATATCCGATTGCCGGAGATCGCTGTTGACAATACCCATCGCTTCAAAGCGGGCGAGAGCGCGGTAAATGCTGTTGTTGTCTGCAGAAATGGTGCCCTGGCTGATTTTCTGAATAGCATCGTTTATCTCGTAAGCATACGCGGCGCGTTCGTGCAGTAAGAGCAGGAGCCAAAACGTCAAAAGGCCTTTCTTGTATACATCCTCCCATTTCAACAGCAACCGGTCGATTTCATCAGGATTCATATCAGACAAGGGAACCTCGCTTATAAGCTATCTTTCTGTATAGTACTATACCATAAGTATATTAGCATAAAAAATATAAATTGTCAATTCCCATTGCAATGAGGTTTGCCTCTGGCATAATGTCCGTCACTCATGTCTCCTAGGATGCAAGAGCGTCTGGGAAATTTGCTGAGTGTGACATAAATCACAAACTAAGACTTATAATTATGCTAGATTTTAGTTAGAGGAAGAACGCAAAAAAACATGCTTTCCAAATTAACACTCACCATCGGGATTGTCGCGCTTGTGCTCGCTCTCGGTGTTTTCGGCTGGGTGACGAATGCGCCATCCTACCTGGGACACGAACCTTCCACCTGTAACAACTGCCATGTGATGGATGCGCAGTACGAAGGCTGGTTTCACGCGGCTCATGTACAAGTCAGCGAATGCACCGACTGTCATCTCCCGCACCAGAATATCGCCAGTTATTATCTTTATAAAGGGTATTCCGGAATGCGGGACGTGTATTCGTTCACTTTCAAGACATACCCAGCAGCCATCCGAGCTACGCGGCAAACAGACGAAATCGTCCAGGCCAATTGCATCCGCTGCCACACGGATACGGTCGAGAACATCCTCGCCGATCCACAGCCGCTTGACCGCTATTGCTGGGACTGCCATCGCTCCGCCGCGCACGGTGAACGGGGGCTATCGCTTTCCCCTTATCAGGACTCGGAGGTCTACAACAAATGAGAAAAAATATTCTTACTTTCATTATGGTTGGAATCATTATCGTGCTGGCTGCCGTCCTGACTGGAGTGCTGATTTTCCTGAAGAACCAACCCCCGCAAGCGCGCGCAGTCATCCCGCCGGTAATCACGGTTCAACCTTTGGAACCAGATTCCTCCGTGTGGGGTGAGAACTACCCCAATGAATATTCGTCCCTGCTCCAGACCGCCAATAACCACACTTCCACCACCTACGGCGGGTCGGCTCAAAAATCTTACCTGCTCGAAGACCCGCGCCTGGTGCTCCTGTTCATGGGCTACCCATTCAGCAAAGACTATAACCAGCCGCGCGGCCATGAAAATACGCTGATCGACGTACGCGCCACAAAGCGCGTAAGCGCCACCACGCATGCCACCTGCTATTCCTGCAAATCCTCCGACAACCCCGGCCTTTGGGCGCAGATGGGTATGGAAGCCTACGATGCGAAACTGTTTTCAGATTTGACGCCTGATATCAACAACCCCATCGGCTGCGCCAACTGCCACGAAGCGGGAAGCATGCGCCTGGTAATCACCAACCCGGCGGTCGAGGCCGCCTTCAAGTCCGAAGGCCTGGACTGGCGCACCTTCACCCGTCAACAGATGCGTTCAGCCGTCTGCGCAAATTGCCACGTCACATATTATTTTGCTGGTAACAATAAAACCCTGACCGTTCCATGGGCCAACGGCAGCCGCGTCGAAGATATCATCCAAACTGAAGACGCGGTCAACTTCTCCGACTGGACCTACCCCGACACAGGTACTCCCATCATGAAGGCGCGCCACCCGGATTACGAATTGTTTACCGCCGACAGCACCCATTACCGGGCTGGAGTCGCCTGCGCAGACTGTCACATGCCTTACACCCGCGATGGTGCGATGAAATATTCCAGTCATGACATCATGAGCCCGCTGCTCGACCCGCAAAAGGCGTGCGGACAATGCCACACGGATGTGAATGTCGTCCTGGCACGGGTCAGCGTCATCCAGGATACGATCCACCAGGCAAAGATTAGCACCGAGGATGCCCTGATCGACGCAATAACAGCCGTCAAAGCCGCGGCAGGAAAACCTGACTCCGACGCTGCCCTGCTGGAGGAGGCGCGGACTCTCCACCGGCACGCCCAGTTTATGTGGGACTTTATTTCTTCGTCGAACAGCATGGGTTTCCACAACCCCGACGAGGCCTTGCGAATT
>DASVKG010000164.1:0-11545 GCA_036385495.1 Anaerolineales bacterium
GACGGGCGTTATGTTATCCCGCTGCGGGCAGAGTTCAAGGGCCAGGTCAAAGCCATCGTTCACGACCAGTCGTCCACCGGGGCCACCTTGTTTGTGGAACCCCTGGCAGTGGTCGAGCTCAATAATGCCTTCCGCGAAGCCCAGATCGCTGAACGTGACGAAGTCCGCCGGGTGCTGGCAGCGCTTTCTGCGCAAGTGGGTGAATTGGCCGGAGAGATCGAGGCAGGCGTGAGCGCGTTGGCGGAACTTGACCTGGATTTTGCAAAAGCAAAGTTTGCAGAGGCTATTGACGGGTCAAATCCACTCCTGATTGAGATATCGAATGTAAAACATCGTAAGTCACAACCCGATGAATCTCGACCTTTCGATAAGGATCGGGGCAAGCGTACGACTGATGACATTCCCACGATTAAACTGATCGATGCAAGGCATCCCTTGCTTGATCCTGATACGGTGGTACCGGTCACGATTGACGCCATTCCCGGGACTTTCGCGCTTGTCATCACCGGCCCAAACACGGGCGGCAAGACTGTCACACTCAAGACTGTTGGCCTGCTGGTGGTCATGGCCCAGAGCGGTCTCCACATCCCAGCGCAGTCCGGCTCAGAGCTGCCCTGCTTCCAGGCTGTCTACGCCGACATCGGCGACGAGCAATCCATCGAGCAATCGCTCTCGACATTCTCCGGTCACATTACCAATATTGTCCATATCCTGAAAAAAGCAGATAAACGCGCCCTGGTCATTCTGGACGAACTTGGAGCAGGCACGGACCCCCAGGAGGGCGCAGCGCTGGCGCGCGCCATCCTTTCCAGCCTGCTTTCAAAAGGCATCACCACTTTCGTCGCCACGCATTATCCGGAACTGAAAACTTTCGCCCATACCACCCCGGGTGTAGTCAACGCTTCGCTGGAGTTCAACGTTCAAACACTGCGTCCAACTTTCAAACTGACCATCGGTTTGCCCGGACGTTCCAACGCACTGGCCATCGCCCAACGCCTGGGACTGCCGCAGGAGATCATCGAAGCCGCAAAGGGTGAAATCAATCCCGACGATCTGAGAGCCGACAAGCTCATCGGTGACATCCATCGTCAGCGCAAGATTGCCTTCAAAGAGAGCGAAAAGGCCGGAAAAGCCCGCTCCGAGGCCCGCCGGCTGGAACACGACCTGGCTGAACGGTTGGAAAAAATCGAGGAAGAACGCCAGAGAGTTCTTGAACAGGCGCGCGCCGAGGGTGAACTGGAAGTGGAAGTGTTCAAGGCGCAATTGAAACTGCTCAAGTCAGAATTAAAGAAAGCCCACCAGCCGCTGGATCTTCTCCAGACGCTCGAGGAGAAAGTTGAAATCGTTGAGGAGGAAATCCAAAAGCCGGTGAAACGTCGCACCGCTAAAGTTGAACGGACTACATCACGGGGACCCCTCAAAGTTGGAGAGAAAGTTGTCCTGAAAAAGCTCGGTAACGAAGGGACCATCATTTCGCTTGACGAGGATATGGCTGAAATCCAGGCTGGCCCCCTCCGCATGCGCGTCCCCCTGGAAGAGTTGAAGCGGAAAATCGAGACCATAGACGAGGAACCGCGGACCGTCGAAAAACTCAAGGTTCCCAAAGCAGTTGTCGAACCATTATCCAATGGAAATCGCCAGCGATCTGTCCTTGCAGCCTCCCCAGGTATCGAACTCGACCTGCGCGGGCAGCGCGCCGAAGATGCGCTGGAAATGCTCGAGCGCTATATTGAAAAGGCCTATATGACCGGGCTGCCCTTTGTCCGGATCATCCACGGCAAAGGTACCGGGAAACTCAGGCAGGAGGTGCGGGCTGCGCTTAAGGACCATCCGCATGTGTTTTCCTTCGAGGAAGGTGGGGACAAGGAGGGTGGAGCGGGGGTTACGGTGGCAAAGCTGGAAAGTGAATAAATCAAATACTCCGGGTTCACGGTGAATCCGGAGTTATTGATTATTTGGCACCGCCACCCACTCCCTTACGCGTACTTCCAGTACATCCAGCGGGACGGCTCCGCCCAGCAGGATCAAGTCATGAAACTCACGCAGGTTGAACCTGTCGCCCAATACTTTTTCAGCCAATGTCCTCAGTTCGCGGATCTTCAACTCACCCAGTTTATAAGCCAATGCCTGGCCAGGCCAGGCAATGTAACGGTCAACTTCATTGGTGATGTTGAGCAGGGTGGATGAAGTATTTTCAGACATGAAATCAATCGCCTGCTGGCGCGTCCAGCCCAGGGCGTGCATGCCAGTATCCACTACCAGGCGGCAGGCGCGCCACATCTCATAGGACAAGCGGCCAAAGTCCGAATAAGGGTCCTGGTAAAAACCAACTTCCATTCCCAGCCGTTCGGAGTACAGCGCCCAACCCTCGACAAATGCGGTAAACCCGGCGAAGCGGCGAAAGTTGGGCAGTTGGCTCAGTTCCTGCTGGAGGGCAATCTGCAGGTGATGCCCTGGCACCGCCTCGTGCAGCGACAGGGCCTCAATCTCATACAATGGGCGACTGGCCAGGTCATAAGTGTTGACGTAGTAGTTACCTGCCACAGTCCCATCCCCTGTGCCAGGCTGGTAATACGCGGCAGTTTGACCAGGTGCGCTGAATGCCGGGATCTCCCGGATGCCATAGGGTAAGCGCGGCAGAGTTTTGAACATCTTTGGCAGCTCGCCATCCATGCGCTTCAGCACCAGGGCGGATTTCTCCAGCAGCGCCTCGGGCGTGGTGACGTAGAAACGCGGGTCGCTGCGCAGGAATTCGATGAAGTGGCGGAAATTTCCCTCGAAACCCGTCTTGCGGATAACAGCTTCCATCTCGGTCCGGATGCGTTGCACTTCGCTTTGACCGGTTGCGTGGATGGCCTCGGGGGAAAGGTCCAGCGTGGTGAAGTAGCGGATGCGGTCCCTATAAAAAGCACGCCCATCTGGCAGATCCGACGCGGCGATCCCTGTACGGGATCCGGGAATGTACTCCGTTTCGAGAAACTGGAGCAGGACTTGATAGGCTGGCACCACTGATCCGCGGATGATATCTCCTGCTGCAGCCATCAACCGTTGCCGGTCCACTCCGCCGACCGGGGCGGGGAATTGTTCGAATGGCTTGTGGAAAATGCTGCTGAATGGGTCCTCTACTATCTGCGCCCGCAGGGACTGGTCCACACCATCCAGCGTGACACGCGCCGGGATAAAGCCGGTTCGCAGGCCGAGGCGCATCAGGCCTATGCTCTCGTTAAAATAACGGTGCAGCGCCTCCAGCCTGGCCAGGTAATTTTCATAATCGCGAACTGAGCTGAATGGGGAGAACAGGTACAGATCCGGAAAGCTCACATGGAACCCGCCCGCCTTGGAAATTGGCAGGCGGTAGCCATGGTAATCCAGCCCGGCAATCTCAAAGTCCAACATGCGTGCAAAGATCTCGCAGTTCAGCCGGTCCGCAGGAGTGAGCGCTGGGCGGTCAATCTTCTCCAGTCTCTGGCGGAAGGCTGCCAATTGCTCGCGCCAGAAAACATATTGATCCTCCCCGGCAGCGGGTAGACGGTCGTTGAAACGATGGTCGCCGCAGGAAGTGGCGAAGAGCGGATCCCAGTTCATCCAGGCTTCCCATTGGTCGGAGATCAGCTGGTTTATTTTTTCAGAGGCATCCATCGCTAATTCCTTTCATTCGATCTTCTGCGAAGTAGTCCCGGTTCATGTACGCGACCACGCACGCGCAAAGCGCAGGATGCGTCTGCGGATATAAAAGGCATCCGGGTCGGCGATGGGACGCTGCACCTTGATCAATTCGATGGCCTCATCCGGGTCGTATCCCAGCGCGATCAGTATGGCTGCACCCATCGCCACCCCGCGGTGACGGCCCCTGGCACAATGGGTGTAAACCTTCCCGCCTTCCGCGATCGTCTTCAGGGCAGCCTCGACGCCGCGCTTCAAAGAGTGAATGGGGATGGGCATTACCGGGTTATCAAACGTTCGCAACCACAGGAAATCGAGGGGCGGTTGATGCCGGTCTTTGGGGGGGCGCCAGTCAAAACGCATATTGATCACCAGGCGCACACCCAGGTCTCGCAGGAAATCATATTCATCGGGCCGCGGAGTATCCCCAATAAACAGATTATCGGTAATTTTGGAAAAATCCATAGGCCGTATCTTATCACAAACCAAGGCCTCCGAATTCTCAGGCATTCTAACCCGGGAGAATAGCCATTGTGATGGGCTGGCCGGCCACCAGTAAAATAACAAGGGATAACAAGGGTAAAGATTCGGGGTCTGTTTTACGGTCCCGTCACCGCCCTGCGAACGATATCCAGCACCTGCAAAGCGGATAAGCGTTGAATGGCGGCGGCTACATCGGTCAAGTAGAGGTCTCCCTGGTAAGTGGCGTCGGGGCGGGTGTAGAGGCCGCGGTTGAGCAGACCGCCCACCGCTGCCCAGAAGTTCCAGAAGGGAATATTATATTCCACGGCCAGTTGGGCGTAATGGGCATTCACATGCTCGTTCAGTTCACGGTCATCGGCCTTGCTGGCCAGGATGGGGACGACTCCAGCTGCACTGAGCTGATCCAGGATGGTCCGCATGTAACTTTCGTTACGGTTCTCGTAATGCGTGCCAACATGGATTATGACGAAAGATGGTTTGTGGATGCGCAATTCGCATTGGAGTGGAGTCTCATAAATTGTGCAGGTGTACTTGTTCTGGTGCCACTGCGCCCAGAGCAGCGCGCCGGTGGTCGTGCGGCCGCGCACCGTGGGACTCAGGCGATTGAACGATCCGCTGAACCAGGCCACCGTCTCCTGTAGATTAAGGGGCAGCGCGGCTACTGCCTGAGGGTCAGTTTCGTAGATGCCCAGGAAGACATTCGGCTCGGACTGGCAATCACCAAAGACCGAAAAGGTGTGCGGGTCGTTGCCAAGTGTTTGTCCAAGCAGGTAAATCTGGCGGGCATTTTCCGGCACAATGGGGACCACCGGCCAGTCATAACAGTTCGCCGGGTCGAGGAAGAGCCTTGCGGGGAGCGGCGTAGTTGTCGGCATGGGAGTGAACGAGGGTTCGAGGGTCGCAGTGGGGGTTGTGGTATCCGTTAACATTGGAGCCCGCTTCGGTGCTTCGATTGTGATCAGGACAGGTGCTGGAGTCAGGCTAGCTGTCAAGGAAGGCAGCCGCGTAATAGTGGGAAGGGTTATGGACGCGGCAAGTGGCCCTTTAAAAAAGACCGGCTGGCAGGCCACCAGTAAAACAACAAGGGTTAACACAAGCAGGAGCGGAGTCCGAGGCGGCATGGGGAAAGTATACCAAATCCGAAAATGGTTGGCACTATCAGGCTGTCGCGGGAAGCCCGCGCCCCACTTAGTAATGCTCGAATAAAGCAAAAAAAAGAGGCGGATGCCCTGACGGTAGATGGTAAAATCTAAAAGGACGATTACACAGGCCTGTCGATTGTGCCGGGGAGTCGCTCTTTCAAGTCTTATCATATATTTCGTACCCTTTGAATCCTGGGAGTCGTGTTGCTTTCCATCCTGTTTGGTCTCTCTTCTGCTATCACGTGGGGTGCGGCTGATTTTTGCGGCGGACTGGCCAGCCGGAAAGCCAAAGCCTACCAGGCTGTCCTTTTTGGCGAAGCGGTTGGGCTGGCCATCTTGCTGGCTGCCCTGCTACTCTCCGGAGAAAAGTGGATCGGTTGGTTAGCCTGGTTGTTGTGCACCATCGCCGGTTCCATGGGTGTGCTGGGACTCCTTCTTTTCTTCCAGGCGATGAGTAAAGGACAGATGTCCGTCGCCGCGCCCGTCTCCGCATTGACAGCCGCCATACTGCCGGTCATCGTCGGCTCGTTCGTGGAGGGCTTCCCCGGCTGGCTGACGATGGCCGGATTCGTCCTGGCGCTGGCGGCCATTTGGTTCATCTCACAACCGGATGGGGGTCCGAAAAGCCTGCGGCTTCGGCTCGCAGATCTGAGCCTCCCGCTCATTGCAGGTGTCAGCTTCGGTGTCTATCTCATCCTCATTCACCGCGGCAGCCAGAATGGACTGTTCTGGCCAATGGTGTCATCCCGTTTCTCGGGTGTTGTGACAATGGTGGTTTATACACTCGTCACACGCCAGCCGTTCCTGCCTTCGAAATCCATCTGGTCGCTGCTCGTACTGAACGGCATACTGGACGCCAGCGGCAACGGGTTGTACATCCTGGCCGGGCAGGCTGGACGCATGGATGTGGCCGCAGTGCTGGCCTCCCTCTACCCCGCCTCCACGGTTGTGCTGGCTGGCCTGTTCCTGCACGAGCGCCTCAACCGCCTGCAACTCGCCGGCATCCTGGCTGCCCTGGCCGCCATCGTGCTGATGACTGTGTAATGGGGTTATTCTTGATGAGGAGAACCATTCATGACCGGCATCCAGGTCTTACCTGTGCGCACTGCCCGCGAGAGGCGACTCTTCCTGACCTTCCCCTGGCGCATCTATAAGCGCGATCCGCTGTGGGTCCCGCCCCTCCTGTCTGAGCGTGCCAAAACAATCAACCCTCAGCGCGGTTTGTTTTTTAAGGACGGCTATGCTGAATTGTTCATCGCCTGGCAAAATGGAAAACCAGCCGGCACCATCGTCTGCGCCGAGGACAGGAATAACACCCGCACCAGGGGTTTCAGCGAGTGCATGCTGGGTTTCTTCGAATGCGTGGACGACTACGCCGTGGCTGAAGCGCTGTTCGACCGGGCAACGATCTGGGCAGGTGAACATGGTCTTGTCAATCTATATGGGACCTACAATTTGGACCGGGAAGAATCACGCGGCATCCTGATCGAGGGTTGCGACCGTCCCCCAACTTCATACTGCGGACACAATCCGCCGTATTACCAGGCATTCTTTGAGCGGTATGGATTCCAGAAATCTGGAGAAGACGGTCTGGCCTATGCCATTGATATCAATCTAAATACCCCCGAAATCCAGCATCTGATGCGTTTGGCAGAAAAAATCCGCCATCGCAAGAAAATCACCGTGCGCGGCGCAAACCTAAAGGATGTTGACGGCGAAATTGACCGCATCTTGGAACTGCAAAATCGCGGCCTGGCACACTTCACCGACTTTACCCCTTATACACGCAACGACATCCAGGCCATGATCCTGCCGGTGCTCGACATCATCGATCCCGAACTCGTCCTGTTTGCTGAATTGGACGGCAAGGCGATTGGATGGTTCCCGGGGGTGCCCAACATGAACGAAGTACTCATCCACCTCAACGGCCTGCGTCATTCCTGGGACTATTTGCGCCTGGCGAAATATGCCCGACTCAAGCCGAAATGCCTGGCGGTGAAAAGCATTGCCGTGGTGCCCGAACACTGGGACACAGGGGCGGGTGTGCTCCTGTTCGACGAGATGGCCCGCCGCGCCGCCGCCAAGGGCTACCAGTGGGCCGACCTGTCCCTGACCGGCGAGGATAACCCGGACACCTTTCCGCTGGCCCACCGCATGGGAGCCAAAATATACAAGCGCTATCGCTTTTACCGGAAACAATTGGTGACCGGCTGATCGGTCAGGCGCTGGTAATAGAGGCGGGCAAGATGGCCGGGAATGGGGTGAGATAAGTTACACTAAACGAAGTTGGTGGCGGGCAATCTGTATGTTCATGCCAAAAGGGCGATCTATTCTTCATCCTTCAGCAGTTTATCCATGTCTACATCGTAATTGCCCCATTTACTGCCGCTGGCAGTTGAAAAAATCATCTGGTTGGTGATCTCCGACTGTGCAGCAGCCTTCTGCACGTCAGCCCGGCGTTTCTCAGCGGCATCCGTTGAAAAGGACCCGTCCCCGCCCTCCACTGACAGGATGCGCACCTCGGTCAGGTCGCCCGCCTGGTAAGGGATCGTCTCTCCGGCGCTGTGACCCAGCAGGGCGCGGCCCAGCGGGGCATTCTCGTCCAGCAGGCCGCTTTTGAAATCAGCCTGTTTCCCCGTGACAATCGTGAATTCGCGCCGTTCGGCCATCCCGGACGAATCCACCAGTTCCACCAAAACTCGGCACTGGACCGAGATGTGCGGTAAGGGAGGTTTCGATTCCATGCACCCATGATACCAAAGATTTGACGAGAAATCCGGTCTCTCCAAAGGAACGGGCATTTGGCCGGTTTGCAGCGGTTACCCTGCAGGGAGCCTGCGGCACCTGTGCATGGTGGCATCCTTGGCTTGGATGGGAATCTCGACACTTTGCCATCCATTCTCCACAATTTCTCCATATCTGCGCGGTATCTTTTGTACGATAAATATATAGCAGCAGATAAAAGGAGATCTGAAATGAGTAAAAACCAAAAAACCTGGATTATCGCTGGGGTTTCAGTAGTGGTAATCATCGCGCTGGTACTCGTTGTCATAAGCGTTCGCGGTCAAACCAACAGCGCCACAACTGCGTACCAGACGACGACCGTCCAGCTCGGTACGCTTACTTCCTCCGTGGAAGGCTCGGGGACCGTGGCATCCTCCCAGTCAGCCAACCTGTCCTGGTCAACCGGCGGGCAATTGGGCGACGTGATCGGGCAAATCGGCGCCCAGGTCAAGGCCGGAGATATTCTGGCCACCCTGGTCCGGGACTCCCTGACACAGAGTACCCTGCAGTCCAATCTTGTCACTGCCCAGGAAAATCTGAACCAACTGACCTCACCGGCTGCCATTGCTTCGGCCCAGGCGGCAGTAGCAGCAGATGCACAAACCCTTAACACCGCTCAGATCAACGTTGCTAATTTAGGGTATCACAACCCGAGCGCCATCGCGAATGCGCAAGCTGCTCTGACCCTGGCACAAATCAATTTGGAAGCTGCCCAAAATGCTTACAATCAGTTGGGCTTACCTGAAACCGATCCGGCCAAGGCCCGGGCTTACCAGGCCATGTATGCTGCTCAACAGAAATACAATAGTGCGCTCTATACTTACAACGCTCTTACCGGGAAGGCAAATCAAACATCGATTGACGCAGCCAATGCTGCCCTGGCACTGGCAAAAGCGAATCTTGCGCAAGACCAAAACTATCTGACCGCTCTGACCGGTGGGACGGTGCCTGCAGACGCAACCGGGACCGCGTTACTTAGGCTCGAGCAGGCCCAGTTGGCAGTCCAGACCGCTCAGGGAAACCTGGATACCACCAAGCTCACCGCCCCGTTCGATGGAACCATCACCCAGGCAAATGCAACCCCCGGCAATATTGTTACGGCGGGTTTGCAGATTTTCCGCATTGACAACCTGTCCAGCCTGGAGGTGGTCGTCCAGGTCACAGAGATTGACATCAACGGCATCAAGAATGAGCAGCCTGCCACGATCACCTTTAACGCCATCCCCAATAAGACATATACCGGCAAGGTCGTCCAGACCAACTTGGCCGGGACAGTGGGTCAAAACAGCACTACTTTTTTGGTCACCGTCCTGATCACCAATGCCGATGCCCAGATCAAACCGGGCATGGCAGCCAACGTCACCATAGTCACCAACCAGGTTGCTAATGCTTTGCTGGTCCCAAGCACTTCCATCTTCACCGATACCAGTGGCCAGCAGTATGTCTATCTGATCCAAAATGGGACTCCGACCGCCGTGAACGTTACGGTTGGCGCCATCTCGGATACCACCACCCAGGTCACCGGCAATACTCTCAAAGAGGGCGATACGATCATCCTCAGCTTTGCCAGCACATCCAGCACCGGAGGTGGGTTCGGGCTGGGCGGGCTTGGTGGACTGGGCGGATTGGGCGGCGGCAATCGCGGCGACGGCCAGCCTGTGGCAACCCCATAGGGCAGGAGGCTGACATGGAAGAACCAGTTATCCGGGCCGAAGGGCTGACCAAATATTATCGCATGGGTGAGGTTGAAGTGCAGGCACTGCGCGGGTTATCCATGCAGGTCAAGCGCGGCGAAGCAGTTGCCATCATGGGGCCTTCCGGCTCCGGTAAAACCACCCTGATGAACATCCTGGGGTGCCTGGACCGGCCGACCGGCGGAGATTACATCCTGGATGGCGCAAAGGTCTCAGGCCTGAACGACGACCAACTGGCTGGCATTCGGAACAGCAAGATCGGATTCGTGTTCCAGTCTTTTAACCTGCTTCAGCGCACATCTGCGCTTGCGAATGTCGAACTGCCGATGAGTTATTCCAACTCAGCAAACGAGGGCAGGGAACGGGCGGTGGCGGCACTGCGGGCTGTTGGCCTGGAAAACCGCATGAAACACCGGCCGACCGAACTCTCTGGCGGGGAACAGCAGCGCGTGGCCATTGCCCGGGCACTGGTCAACGAACCGGCAATCCTGATGGCCGACGAACCCACCGGCAACCTGGACTCCAAGGTGGGCCAGGAGATCATGGACCTGCTGCTGAGACTTAATCGCGAGCGCAATACCACCCTGATGATCATCACGCATGACCCGCGGATTGCCGCTCAGACACAGCGCACGATCAATATCCGGGACGGATTGGTCGAGGAGATTGTACAATGAAGATCGCACGTGTTTTTAGGGAAACCTTCACCAGTTTGAGCGCCAATAAGCTGCGCACCGGGCTGACCGTACTGGGTATCGTGATCGGTGTGGCGGCAGTGATTGCCATGCTGTCCGTGGGGCAGGGGGCCCAGAACTCCATCACAGCCCAGATCAATAACATTGGCACGAATGTCCTGTACCTATCCGCGGGATCGCGGGCGCGTTTCGAAGGAGGCGGGTTTAATGCTGTGCGGAATATCCGTCCATTGACGTTGGCGGATGCGCAGGCGATTGCGATTCCGCTACAAGCCCCGTCGGTCAAGGCGGTCGCCCCCATCATCCAGGGGGGCAACATCTCTGCCTCTGCCAATGGGCAGACGACCACCACCACCGTTTTTGGGGTAACCACCAGTTTCTTTTCCATTCGCAATGAGCAGGTTACCGAAGGCGCTTTTTTCAATGACCAGCAGGTGAGCACCCATGCTCGCGTGGCCATCATCGGTGTGGACCTGGCAACGACATTGTTTGGCCGGATAACAGGCCTGACCGGGCAAACAATGCTCATCAACAGCCAGACATTTACGATCATCGGCGTATTGCAATCGAAAGGTGGTACCTCGGCCGGGAGTTCCGACAACCAGGTCATCATCCCGCTCACCACTGCCCGTGACCGAGTCATCAATCGCCCCGGAACCAACGTGGACGGTATCTATATCCAGGCCACCAGCGCCGATTCTGTTTCTGAGGCGACCACGCAGGTTGGCAACATCATGCGCCTGCGCCACCACGTTGTGGTTGGCAAGGAAGACTTCAGCGTTTTGAGCCAGGCAAGTTTGCTGACGACGGCCACTTCGATCACCGGTATTCTAACGGTCTTCCTGGGCGGCATTGCTGGGATCAGCCTGCTGGTAGGCGGGATCGGCATCATGAACATCATGCTGGTCTCGGTAGTGGAACGGACCCGCGAAATTGGGCTGCGCAAAGCATTGGGAGCCCGCAACCGGGACATCATGAACCAGTTCCTGGCGGAGTCATCGTTCCTGAGCCTGCTGGGCGGGTTGATCGGAATCCTGCTCGGGTGGCTGATCTCCCTGATCATCGGACAGATCGCTTCGGCGAG
>DASVKG010000165.1:0-4154 GCA_036385495.1 Anaerolineales bacterium
TAAGGAGATTAATATGGCAGGACAGATTAATGCTTTCGAAATGGCGCAGAAGCAGTTTGATAGTGTTGCCAAGATGCTCAAACTCGACCCGCAGGTGGCCGAGGTTCTAAGATGGCCGATGCGCGAATTCACCTTCCGCATCCCGGTACGCATGGACAACGGTGCGATGCGCATCTTCCAGGGGTACCGTGTCCAGCACAACGACGCCCGCGGCCCGAACAAGGGCGGCATTCGCTTTCATCCCGCCGAGACGCTGGATACCGTACGTGCCCTGGCAACCTGGATGACCTGGAAGTGCGCCGTTGCTGACATTCCGCTGGGCGGTGGCAAGGGCGGCATCATCGTTGACCCGTCCACGCTTTCCGTTGCAGAGAAGGAACGCCTGTGCCGCGGTTGGGTGCAGATCATGTGGAAGAATATCGGCCCGCGCACGGACGTCCCTGCTCCTGATGTCGGCACGACCCCGCAGATGATGGGCTGGATGATGGACGAGTATTCCAAACTCTGCGGTGTGTACACCCCGGGCGTTTTCACAGGAAAGCCGCTCGGCGGTGGTGGTTCTGAAGGCCGCACCGAAGCGACCGGTTACGGCGTCATCCACACAGTGCGTGAGGCCATGAAGCATCTGGGCATTGACCCGAAAAAATCCGTGGCTGCCATCGAAGGTTTTGGCAATGTTTCGCAATATGCTGCCATCGGTTTCATCGAAATGCTGGGCGGGAAGGTTGCCTGTGTCTCCTGCTGGGACCGCCATGACAAGACCTCTTATACCTACAGCCACAAAAACGGTGTGGACCCGCGCTATTTACTCACCATCGTAGACCAATACGGCACGATCGATAAGAAAAAGGCCGAAGCCGCCGGTTACGTTGTCGAAGATGGCGAGAAATGGATCGAGAAGGATTGCAATGTGTTGATCCCGGCGGCCATCGAAGGGCATGTCAATGGCGAAACCGTCAAGAAGATTTCCAAAAACGTGAAAATCGTGGCAGAAGGAGCCAATGGCCCCTGCACACCCGAAGCTGATGATTATTTCAAGAAGAACAATATATTTGACATCCCCGACTTCCTGTGCAATTCCGGAGGCGTGACCTGCTCATACTTTGAGTCTGTTCAGAATGATGCCAACTACTACTGGCCGAAAGAAGAAGTATTGCAGAAGCTCGACCAGAAGATGACCTCCGCCTTCCACGGTGTGTTGGACATGTCAATAAAACAGAAAGTTTCCATGCGGGATGCAGCCTACATGGTTGCCATTGACCGCGTGGCCAAGGCAATGCAATTGCGCGGCTGGATTTAATCCAACCTACAGTTTTCAAAGAACCAGGACGCCAGGGCAACCTGGCGTCCTTCGTTGTTGTATAATATGGGTATCCATAGCAAAGCGAGTTAATAAAAATGGACCTGCCAGAAGAGAACCCCAAGCCGGAAGAACCCACCCCCTCGGAAGAGACCTTCCCCGAAGAGCCGATCTTGCCGGAGGGGTTTACCCCGATCGGCGAAGTTGCCCATTTGCCGCGCGCACGTCGCAGAAGGGCGCGGCGCATGTTGGTCCCGCTTGCAGCGGACGAACGGGCTGCCCTGTTAGATGACCTGGCGCGGCGGGCCTTCCCGTCGTTTGAGTTTTTCCTGTTCGCCTTTCTATGTGGGGTAATTTTAGGTGCGGCTTACCTGCTGAATGCACCCGCTCTGATCCTGCTGGGGGTTTTACTGGCGCCCCTTCTGACCCCCTGGGTGGGTCTGATGCTGGCCGCGGTTACCGGCTCCTGGCGTTTTTTCTTCCTGACTCTGGGGGTGCTGTTGGTAGCCGGGGTGCTGGTTTTCCTGACCGGGGCGCTGGCCGGGCTGGCTGGCCGCCTTTGGGAGAATTTGCCATTTAATTATGCCAGGATTTATGCCCAACTGTGGTGGCCGGATTTATTGGTAGTGGCGCTGGGGGCGGCTCTCCTTGCGATCTCCTTTGTCCGTTCCGAGCAAAAACCAATCCTGGCCAGTATAATGCTGGCGTACGGATTGTTCCTGCCGATCAGCGCGGCGGGTATCGGGTGGGGCATCGGGAAGGATATCGGCGGGGTGACTCTCTGGCCAAACGGGCTGCTGGTCTCCCTGGTCCATTTGTCCCTGGCAATGCTGGCCGGCGGGATTGTCCTGGTAGCAATGCATTTCAAACCAGTGAGAGCCAGTGGATACATCCTCATAGTTTTCACCGGACTTTTTTCCGTGGTAGTTTTAGTTGTTCTTTCCGGGCTGGTGCCATTTATCCGGGACAGCATTACTGCCGTTCGCCACGTGGAACCTACGCCCACAAGCATGATCCTGCCCTCCGCCACCCCGACCGTTTACATAACCTCGACACCGCTACCCTCCAGCGTGCCAAGTGCCACGCATACGCTGATCCCCACCCTCCAACCGACTCCCGCTTATGCAATAATCTCCTCTCCTTCTGGTGGCGGGGCATTAATGCGCACCCTGCCTGGTTCCTCCGGGACAGTGATCACACCTCTAAGTAATGGTATCCTGGTCGAGGTCCTGCCCGAAACTCAAATTGTTGGCACGACAACCTGGGTACACATCCGGGTAAATAACGTGGAAGGCTGGGTATTACAATCGGTCTTGATTGCCACCACACAGACACCCGTCCCTGTCACTGCACCCACGCCAACCCCCTAGTTTTTAATCCCCTACCTGGAGTTAGAAATGACCATCCATTTTGGTACAGACGGCTGGCGCGCCGTCATCTCAGACACGTTTACTTTCAATAACCTGCGCATGTTGACCCAGGCCATTTCCGATGCTGTGACCTCGGAGTCCTGGGATAAATCCGGTAATGGAGGTTCCATTCCCGACCCAAAAAAGTTCGTGGTGGGTTTCGATACGCGCTTTCTATCCGACCGCTATGCAGGAGATGCGGCGCGCGTCCTGGCAGCAAATGGCTTTACCGTTTATCTTGCTCAATCAGATGCACCCACCCCAGCAATTTCCTATGCGGTCAAGAACCTAAAGGCGATTGCCGGAGTAATGATCACAGCCTCGCACAACGCCCCGCGTTATAACGGCGTCAAACTTAAGGCCCCTTACGGGGGCTCGGCCCTCCCTGAGCAGTGTCACCGGGTGGAGGTTTACCTGAATGATAACGAAGAACGCGCCCGGGGGCCAAACTTGATGGACTTTGATCTGGCGCGCGAAAAGGGTCTCATCCAGAGATTCAATCCTCTGCCGGCGTATTTTGAGCATTTGCGAAAGCTAATCAACAGCGATTTGATTGCAGAAAACCCTCCATGTTTTATTGTTGACTCGATGTATGGCTCCGGGCGCGGTGTGATCAAGGCATTCCTGCAAGGAACCGGTTGCGAAATTACCGAAATTCGCTCCGAGATGAACCCAGGCTTTGGAGGCGTTCATCCCGAACCAATTGCCAAGAACCTGGGTGCATTGGCCGGGGCAATTGGGGCAGGAAAAGGTAATTTTGGTGTGACCACCGACGGGGATGCGGACCGCATCGGCGCCATGGATGAACGCGGTAACTTCGTGGACCCGCACAAGATTTTTTCGCTGGCCCTGCGCTACCTGGTTGAAAAGCGCGGCTGGAGCGGTGCCGTGGTCCGGACAGTCTCGACCACCCGCATGGTGGACCGTTTATGCAAGCGCTATGGATTGAAACTCTTTGAAACGCCGGTCGGTTTTAATCATATCGCCGATTACATGATGACCGAAGATATTCTTATTGGAGGCGAGGAATCAGGCGGTATCTCGTTCAAGGGGCATATTCCGGAAGGTGACGGCCCGGTCATGGGAATGTTGCTGGTGGAAATCCTGGCAGTGGCCAAGAAACCGCTTTCTGTGCTGGTGGACGACCTGCTGGCAGATGTTGGCCCGGCCTTCTACGAGCGTACTGACTTGCGCCTGCATCATCCAGTTGCAAAGGCCGAAATGGCCGATTTCCTGGTCAAAAAAGCCCCTGCGGAAATTGGCGGACAGAAGGTGGCCGAGATCAGTAACATAGATGGCGTGAAATACATCATGGCTGATGATTCCTGGCTTCTCATCCGTCCATCTGGAACCGAACCGGTGTTGCGCGTTTATGCTGAAGGACGCAATCCAGAGATGGTTAAAGCACTGCTGGGCTACGGTGAAACCGTCGCGGCCAGTGTGAC
>DASVKG010000166.1:0-8075 GCA_036385495.1 Anaerolineales bacterium
TCTCATTCATGCCAATTTCTCCAGATCCAAAAGCACTTCGGTGATATCCACCCCGGCTGGGCACACATCGATGCAGCGTCCGCAACCGGTGCATGCTGATCCAGCGCCCAGTCCGTATTGCTCGGGGTAATAATAGAACTTGCAAAAGAAGCGGTTGCGCAGTCGTTCACCTTTTTCAGCACGCGGTTTATGTCCGCCGGCGACGCGACGGTAATTTTCCCCCGCGCAGGAGTCCCAGCAGCGGATGCGTTCAAACTCGCGAGGGGCGAGCATTTCATCGCGGACAGCGAAACAACGACAAGTAGGGCAGACGAATGCGCAGGCACGACAGGAGAGACAACGCTCGGACATTTTCATCCAATATTCGTCATTGAAATGCTCGGGCCATTTCCCTTTTCTTGGAACAGGGTATTGAACGCTGTATTGTGCCGATTGATAGCCAGTAGATGTTTCCTTCCACTCGCCGCCAGGGATGAGATAGCGCCCTTTATCGGTCACTGCCTTGACCAGGTAGCTGCCATCGGTCTCAAAAAGCATGATATCCACATCGTGATGATCGTCGGGTGCACCACCCACAGAGGTACAAAAGCACGTCGCTCCAAGAGACTTACATGCAAGCCCAATTAGAGTGGTATTCCCGCGACGTCGTGCATAGAAGGAGTCCACCGGATTGGTATCAAGAAAGAGGGCGTCAAGTAATTTGACGCCACGTGCATCACATGGACGAACCGCAAAAACGACGGTTTCCCAATCCGGGAACGATTCCTCCAGCTGAATTTCTTGTCCTTTTTTTCGAATAATGAATAATTGCTCAGTCGAAGGAAAGAAATTTTCCTTGACTGATAATACCGGGCGACTGGAAGGTGCAGACCTTGGATCTTGTCCATTCCACGCAATTTCATCGCTCTTCGCTACTGGGCGATACAATAATATTCCAGCTACCTTGCGCGGGGCGATGAGCGTCCGGGCGCTGGCAATATCGTCAAGCCAGGTTTCCAATTCTGACTGGGAGATGAACCAATGTTTATTATCAATATTGGATTTTCTCACCTCAGCCCTCCTTATATTCGCCCGACAGGACGGTTACAATCGGGGAGGGGGCAATGGCAAGTCCGGCACGGAAGTCGAAGGCCGCCTCAATTTCCTCTGCCAGTTTCTGATTTAAGAGGCCAATTGGAATATTCATTGGACAAGCGCGTTCACACTCATTGCAACCCACGCAGCGGCCAGCGAGGTGATATGCACGCCCCAGATGGAAGGTGCGTTTTTCATTCAGACCAATCCCCAGGCCGACAAAAGTTGATTCATCGCGTTCATACAGGCATACCGGGCAATTGCACATCGGGCACGCTTGTCTGCAGGCGTAGCAACGGATACAGCGATCGAATTGTGCCAGCCAGAATTCCATTCGGGCGACCGGTTCTGCGTTCTGAAGTTCCGCAATTTCTTCCCGGGCATATGACGAAAGTCGTGGAATAAAGGATGATGTGGCTCCACTTACCAGCGCATCGCAAACTACTGGGACCGCCTCTTGGCAAGTGACGCAGCGGGTTTGCAGGTTTCCATCCGGAGCCCGGATTCCCTCACACGCTACGCCCAATGCAAAGACCTGGTCGCGCCGATATTGGTTCTCTGCAACCATAACGTTAATCGCTTTACTATCGCAAGGTTTGACAATAACCGCGACAGGCTTTAACGGTTCTTTCCCTTTTATTAGACGGAGTTTGGAAGGTAGATAAGTGGTCAGATTGTTGGTACAGTCCGGGTTCCAAACCAATCGCCCGGCATCCTCGGGTTTGTAAATGAATGCTGGTCGAGTACGTCCACGGCGACTCACTTCGTAACCGATCACGCAGCTGACCTGTTCGCTCGCAAGCAGTTCCCTGGCTTTCTGTCGAATGCCATCCGTCTTGGAGGTGAAATCTGTCTCCGGGTAGGGGATGGTTTCATGAGTTGCAGCCAAAAGACGGCTGTCAGCATGCTTCATTTCCGGGCTAACCCGCCAATGAACCGGTCCCAAGGAACGCACGGCATCGGTGAATTCACCGGCAATTATTGAGAAGCGTTCCCCTTCCGAAGCGGACACCCAGTCCAACCGCAGGCGCTCTGGCTCCAGCCCGGTAAATGCCATCAGGTTTCGTAAAATGGGTAATCGTTTTGCGGCCCGGTGATTACCAGTATCATAGTGACATTCACCGATATGGCAGCCAAGAACAAGCACGCCATCTGCACCTTGGTCAAAAGCACGCATGACCAATTCTGGTGATACGCGCCCTGAACAAGGCACGCGCACAGCACGGATGTTGGCCGGGGATTTCATACGGGCAATCCCTGCCGTGTCGGCGCCAGTGTAACTACACCACGAACATAAGAAGGCAATTATCCTGGGTTCGTACATCATTTCTCCATAGCGTCTGCCAAGTCCAGGAAAACCGAGTTTGTATTACTTTGTTCGACTGAAACAGACTTTTAAACCGGCAAGGGCTCCACGGCCAGCAACCCGATAATCTCTGCAACCAACTCGCGGTCATCGAAATGGATGAGCGTGATGGCTTTGTTTGTGCAAGCTGCAGCGCATGTACCGCAGCCTTTACAAAGGTAGCCATTTACCTTTGCCGCACCTTTCTCAAAATCAATGGCATTGTAAGGGCAGGCAGAAACGCATTGACCACACCCCGCGCAGCGTGCGGTGGTAACCTCGGCGATGGATGGGTCGAGGGCAATTATTCCCTGGTCCATCAGCGAAAGGGCGGCCGCGGCCGCGGCACCTGCCTGGGCAACCGTGTCGGGGATATCTTTTGGGGATTGGCAGGTTCCGGCGAGATATATCCCTTCGCTGGTTGTTTCGACTGGAGCCAATTTTGGGTGGCGCTCCAGGAAGAATCCATCCCGGCTGCGACTGACACCGAATTGAGCTGCCACTTGAGCGGTATCTGCCTGCGGCTCGAATCCGGTAGCAAGGATGACCATATCCACGTCTATGGTATCCGGCTGGCCATGGAAGGCTTCGTCCCAAGTCACGTGTAAATAGTCATTAATTTTCTCGATGCTTTTTACTTTACCGTGATAGAAATGCACGCCCATCTTTGATGTGCGGTTATAGAACTCTTCGTATCCTTTACCGAATGAGCGAATATCACGATAAATTTCGTGGACTTCTGCTCCGGCATATTCATGCACCAACTGTGAGATTTTAAGCGAGTACATGCAACAGGCACGCGAGCAATATTCGTGAGTCCTGGCATCTCGCGAACCGACGCAATGAACCACAGCCACGCTTTTTGGTGGTTGTCCATTTTTTAAAAGAACTTTGCCATTGGTCGGTCCGCTGGCATTAACCAACCTTTCGAACTCAATTGCAGTCAGGATATTGGGGATTTTGCCATAATTTAATTCAGGTAGACGCACAGGATCGAAGTCCCGAAAACCGGTAGCCAGAATGATTGTTCCAACGGTTAACTCCTCGTGGCTCTCCTGCATATCATGGTCGATTGCACCGCGCTCACAGGCAGCAACGCACTCGAGACACTCCGCGCATGTCCCACAACGGACACAGCGCTCTGCTTCCAGGAGGACTTCATCCTCGGTCAGTGTCAAGTCCACTTCATGGAAATTATGATAGCGTTCTTTCAATGGGATGGTGCGGATGAGGACTCGCTTCGCAAGGGAGGCTTCCCCTCGTGAGAGACGCGCCCTTACCTCAGCCTCGCTGATGTCCACCTTTGGCGGCAGGATCGGTTCGCGAATACCCTGCTCGCCGCGCAGAAAACGGTCCATACTGCGGGCTGCGTGATGACCCTCGCCGATGGCATCTACTACGTAAAACGTGGTGCCGCGGTGCACATCTCCGGCTACAAATACACCGGGCAGACTGGTCATCATGTTGTCGTCGGAATCGATACCGGATTTGACAGGTTTGACTGAACCATCCTCCGGTAAAAACGACAAATCACAGCCCTGACCGGTGGCCCAAATGACAATGTCTGCCGGCAAAACATGCTCGGTTCCGGGGATTTCGTCAATCAGTATGCGACCTTTGGCGTCGTAACCATGGTATTCAGTGCGGATACACTTAACACCGACGACCTTATCGTCTTCGAGCAAGATTTCTTTGAACATGGTCGCGCCGCACATCGTGACGCCTTCTTCTTCGGCAATTTCCACTTCCCATTCGAAACCGGTCATCTCGCCCTTCGGTTTGCGGAAGATCATGCGGCACTCGCTGGCTCCTATGCGCACCGCTGAGCGGGCGCAGTCCAGGGCGACATTTCCCCCGCCGATGACGGCAATTCGTTTTCCGGTCAAGTCGGGCGGGGTGCCCAGACAAACCTGTTTAAGGAATGGCAGACTCAGCCAGTTATCAGGATGGTCTTTTCCAGGGATGTCCACCTTCTTGGCAACATGGGCTCCAGTGGCAATCAGAACCGAATCGAATGGACCACCCAGGTTCTTCTTTTTAAGCAATCCCGGGATGTCGTCAATCCAGGTATTTAGCTGCAATTCAACGCCTTCGTCAAGGATTTGATGGACCTCCCAGTCGAGCATCTCATAGGGGAGCCTATGGGGGGGGATCCCAACCCGGATCATCCCTCCCGCTTCGGGTTGGGCATCAAAAACTTTGACCTTGTGTCCGAGGCGTACCAGGTCTAGGGCGACAGTTAAACCAGCCGGACCTGCTCCGATTATGGCGACCCGTTTCCCGGTGGGATTGGGTTTGTGCTGGAAGGGTGTTCCCACGATTGATTTATTGCGCATATTCGGGAGTTCGTCGCGGTGTTTGTAAGCCCAGTCCGCCACGAAACGTTTGATACCCATTACGTTGACTGGTTCATCCACCTTGCCTCGCGAACAGGCCGCCTCGCAGTTTCGGTTACAAACTCGACCGCAAACCGAAGGGAAAGGATGCTCGCGCCGTATAGCCCAATAGGCATCAGCATAACGTTTCTGCTTGACCAGGGCGATATACCCCTGGGCACGTTGGTCAGTGGGGCAGGCAGCGCGGCAGGGCGCAATACCCTTTTTGTCGATGGCAAACGCGCCAGGGACGGACTGGGCCGAGAAGCGGTAAGCTGCCTTGCGGGTGCTCAACCCATGGTCGAAATCGTTGCTTACATCAATCGGGCAGACCGAAGCGCAATTGCCGCAACCTGTGCACTTTGACTCATCCACATACCGAGGCTTGCGGCGGACATGCACCTTGAAATTGCCGACATAACCAGAAACCGATTCGATTTCGCTATATGCCAGTAGTTTGATTTTAGGATGGCGTCCAACGGACACCATTTTAGGTGTAAGTATTCAGGCTGCACAGTCGAGTGTGGGAAAGGTCTTATAAAGCTGTGCCATATGCCCGCCGATGGACGATTCCCGTTCGACCAGATAGACTTGTTTATCTGCATTTGCCAGTTTGAGAGCCGCCTCAATTCCGGCAATGCCCCCGCCTACTACCAGGGTAACGGGTGTCATCTGGACTTGGCGCATTTCCAGTGACTGATGAAGGTGTACGCGCTCTACTGCCGCAGACACCAGTGCCTTGGCCTTCGCGGTGGCCTGTGCCCGATCACTGACTACCCAGGAGCAATGTTCACGGATGTTGGCCATCTGGAAGAAGAACGGGTTTAACCCGCCTTCAGCGCACGCCCTCCGAAAGGTTGGTTCGTGCATCAGCGGTGTGCAGGAGGCTACCACTACCCGGTTCAGTCCGTATTCGCTGATATCCTGTTTGATCAAGTCCTGACCAGGGTCTGAGCACATATATGTGTAATCGCGTGCCAAGGCCACTCCATCCAGCCCGCGGGCGAACTCTGCCACTGCAGCAACATCCACCGTGGCAGCGATGTTCGTACCACAATGACAGACGTAAACGCCCGTCTTGATTTTGGAAAGATTCATACCATCTCCTCTATGGGCGAGGTATGCCTCGCGCCCACCAAACCCAAAATACCTTCAATTTCTGCCATTATTTGATCGTTGGTAAAACCGTTTTGGGTAGCCGCGCCGGCCGGACAGGCCGCCACGCAGGCGCCACAACCTTTGCACAGCACCTCATTGACTTGCGCCACCTGTTTCCCATTCCATGCGACCATCGAAACTGCGCCATAGGGGCATAACCCTTCACAGGTATGGCAGGAGCCGCATTTTTCAGCACTGACAAAAGCCGTGAACGGCTCCAGTTCCACCGAGCCGTGGTCGAGCAAATCGAGCGCTGCTGCAGCTGCCGCACCACCTTGAGCAACGCTATCGGGGATATCTTTGGGTCCCTGGCAGGCGCCCGCTAAGAAAACTCCGTCTGTGCTTGTTTCGACTGGAGCCAATTTTGGGTGTTTTTCCAGGAAGAACCCATCCGGGCTGCGGCTTACACCGAACAAAGCCCCAACCTCTTTTTGGTCAGCCTGGGCCTCTGCTCCGGTGGAAAGAACCACCATGTCAACCTGCGCCTCTATTGGTTCTCCGGTATACACATCGGTTGTTAAGACAGCCAGGTGCCCGTCGCGCTGCTCCACGCGGATATCACCGTCAAAGCGGGAAAATTGCACTCCATGTGCTTCGGCGCGGTGAAAAAATCCTTCATAATCTTTACCAAAGGCGCGCATATCCCGGTAGAACTCGACCACTTCAGCATCCACAAACTCGCGGATGAGAGTGGCAAGTTTCAGCGAGTACATGCAGCAGACCCTCGAACAGTACTCGTGCTCCTTGCCGCGGCTGCCGACGCAGTGCAGAATGGCAATTTTTCGTGGTTTTTCTCCGTTCTTGAGCAACACTTTTCCGCTTGTGGGACCCCCGGAGTTGATCAACCGCTCCATCTCCATGCCTGTCATTACATTCGGCAAAACCCCATACGCGTATTGGGGTACGGTATGAGGGTCAAAATCGCGGAAGCCAGTAGCCAGGATAATTGTCCCTATCTCAAGATCAAGATAAGAATCTTTCTGCTCAAAATCTATCGCTTCGCGCGGGCAGAATTTTTTACAGGCTCCGCATTTACCGTTCTTAAAAAAGGCGCAGTTAACGGTATCGATGACCGGAATACGCGGTACCGCCTGTGGGAAAGGATAAAAGATGGCCGCGCGGAGCCCCAGACTCAGATCGAACTCGGACGGGATTTTTTTCCAGGGGCACTTCTCAATGCAGGTTCCGCAGCCAGTGCATAACTCCTCGTTCACATAGCGGGGTTTCCGACGCACGGTCACAGTAAAATTGCCGACATACCCGGCGACCTTTGTAACTTCGCTGTAACTAAGGAGTGTTATGTTGGGGTGGCGTCCCACGGACACCATTTTGGGTGTAAGTATTCAGGCTGCACAGTCTAGCGTCGGAAAGGTCTTGTAAAGGCGGGACATATGCCCACCGATGGACGGCTCCCGTTCGACGAGATAAACATGCTTGCCTGAGTCTGCCAGACGCAAGGCTGCTTCGATACCGGCGATCCCACCCCCGACTACCACGGCAGATTGTTTAACTGCCACTTGGCGCATCTCGAGAGGAACCTGCCAACCAACGCGCTGAACGGCAGCGGAAACCAGTGCCTTGGCCTTTTCAGTCGCAGCGAGCGGATCATCGGTGACCCAGGAACAATGCTCGCGAATGTTAGTCATTTGGAACAGGAAGGGATTGAGTCCCGCAACGGCGCAAGCTTTGCGGAAGGTGCCTTCGTGCATGTTGGGTGTACACGAGGCGACAATGACGCGGTTTATTCCCTCTTTGAAGATATCATCTGCGATGAGCCCCTGACCGGGATCCGAGCACATGTATGAATAATGTCGGGCAACAACCACGCCCGGAAGGGAGGTGGCAAATTGCGTTACCGCTTCCACGTCTACCATGCCAGCGATGTTTGTTCCGCAGTGGCAAACATAAACGCCCACGCGGGGTGGACACTGCGTAGGCGCGTGTGTGGTGGGCGTCATAAGGGGGTTTCCCTTATTATGAGTAAAGACGAAACGGACACCTCTGGTACCTCCTCGTCTGTTAAAAACACTCCTATTAGATTGTGCCGTTTAGCACAATCTAAGGCAAGTGATGTTTATCCTGAATTGGGCGGATGTATGACGGGCAGAAGAACGACTTAAATG
>DASVKG010000167.1:0-16985 GCA_036385495.1 Anaerolineales bacterium
TGCTGACAGGATCGCAGCAAATGGCGATGTGGCAAACAAGATTGGTACTTATATGCTGGCGCTGGCAGCCAAGGATAATGATGTGCCGGTTTATTCGGTGGCTCCCATTTCCTCAATCGATTTCTCTATCGCGGATGGCAACCTGATTCCCATCGAAGAGCGCGACCCAGACGAAGTATTAGGGATACGATTCCACGGTGAACGCGTGGCACCAGAAGGTGCCAAGGCGCGCAATCCGGGTTTTGATATGACGCCCAACCAATTAATCACTGCAATTGTTACGGAGAATGGGATAGTACATCCACCATTCAAGCAGAATTTAAAGAAAATAATATCGAGGCGAATAGCCTGCGCCCAGGAATAATCCTTGCGAATCTAAAGGAATAAAATAATGGATATTTTGTTGACCGGTTCCGTTGCTTACGACTACCTGATGACCTTCCCCGGTCTATTTAAAGAACAAATCCTTCCGGAACGGTTGGAAAAGATAAGCCTATCCTTCCTGGTTGATTCCATGTCCCGCCAACGCGGCGGCGTGGCTCCCAACATCGCTTTTACGATGGCACTGCTGGGCGAGCGACCACGTGTGATGGCGACTGTTGGCGAGGACTTTGGCGAGTATCGGCAATTTCTCGAAGGTGCGGGTGTCGATACAACTTTGATGCAGGTCGTGCCAGGACTTTTCACTGCCTCGTTCTTTGCTACAACCGACCAGTCCAACGCGCAATTGGCATCTTTTTATCCCGGGGCAATGAGAGTTGCGTCAAAGCAAAGCATTCTTCAAGTAGAACCCCGACCCGATCTGGTTATTGTCTCTCCTAATTCCCCGGATGCGATGACCAAATTTGCTGCCGAGTGCCACGATGCAAAAATCCCTTATTTATATGATCCGTCGCAACAAATCCTGCGTTTAGAAGGACCAGAATTGGCACGCGACATGGATGGAGCGGATTTTCTTTTTGTTAACGACTACGAGTTCGAGCTGATCACCAAAAAGACCAGCTGGGATCTTGGGCTGATCCTCCAGCATGTAAAGGTAGTGGTTGTGACGCGCGGCAAAGACGGAGCGATGGTCTACACCAACAAAGCGGAACACCTAATTCCGGCCGTCCCTGAGGAGAGGATTGTTGATCCGACTGGTGTGGGCGATGCCTTTCGAGGTGGGTTCCTGGTTGGATATGCGCGGGATTTCGACTGGAAATTGTGCGGAGAGATCGGTTCCCTAGCAGCTGTATATTGTCTGGAGCAAAAAGGCCCTCAAAACCATTTGTATACCAGGGCGGAGTTTGTAAAGCGGTTCAGGGATCATTTTGATGATGGTGGTAAACTAAATGAGTTACTAAATCTGAAGGAGAAATGATGAGCAATTTTGATATTAAAGATATTAATCTGGCCGAAGGCGGAAGAAGGCGCATTGAGTGGGCAGAGCGCGAGATGCCCGTTCTAAGACAAATTCGCGAACGGTTTGCCAAAGAGAAACCACTCAAGGGAATTCGCCTTTCAGCCTGCCTGCACGTTACCAGTGAGACTGCGAGCCTGGCGCGCACTCTGGTTGCGGGGGGCGCAGACCTTGTCCTAACAGCCTCCAACCCGCTTTCCACTCAGGATGATGTTGCGGCTGCGCTGGTCAATATCTTCGAGGTGCCTACCTTTGCCATCAAAGGCGAGGACAACGTGACATATTACAAACATATTGGCGCAGCCCTAGATCATAAACCACACATGACCATGGATGATGGCGCCGACCTGGTCTCCACTATCCACAAAGACCGTCGTGAATTGTTACCGGGCATTATCGGCGGTACCGAAGAAACCACCACTGGAGTCATCCGCCTGCGTGCGATGGCAGCAGATGGGATGCTTCAATTCCCAGTGATCGCGGTAAACGATGCCATGACCAAACACTTCTTTGATAACCGTTATGGTACGGGACAATCCACATTGGACGGCATCATCCGCGCCACCAACGTACTGCTGGCCGGCAAGAACTTTGTAGTGGCAGGTTATGGCTGGTGCGGACGCGGACTTGCCTCACGGGCACGCGGGATGGGAGCACTTGTCATTGTTACCGAAGTGGATCCGCTCAAGGCGCTGGAAGCCGTCATGGATGGGTTTCAGGTTATGCCGATGCTGGAAGCTGCAAAGATCGGCGATATCTTCTGCACTGTGACCGGAGACATAAACGTTGTGGATAAAAAACACTTTGAAGTGATGAAGGACGGCGCAATCGTAGCCAATTCCGGTCATTTCAATGTGGAAATCAACATTCCCGGACTCAAAGAGTTGTCGAAGGACGACCCGAAACTTGTCCGACCCTTCGTGGAGCAGTATGAGACGAACGATGGTCGCAAGATCAACATCTTGGCTGAAGGCCGGCTCATCAACCTGGCATCTGCAGAAGGGCATCCTGCCTCGGTGATGGATATGTCTTTTGCCAACCAGGCACTGGCGGCCGAGTTCATTGTCAAGAACGCGAAAACATTGGAAAAACGAGTTTATTCGGTTCCCCCCGAAGTCGACGCCGAAATTGCGCGAATTAAACTCTATGCCATGGGTGTAAGAATTGACGAGCTGACCCCTGAGCAGGTCAAATATCTGAATTCGTGGCAAGAGGGAACGTAGGGTTGCTAATTTATAAATACCGATTGATGGCCTCGCGGGGAAAAGCCCGCGAGGCTTTTATTTTGATAGCATACTATTAGGCGGATGATATGCTAAAACACTTGGCAGAAGGTAGAATAAACAAAACCCGAATTTGTATCGAGAATGCCTTGGAACCCCTCCCGCTTCACCGCGAAGTGCGAAGAATATGTTCAATATGATTTATAAAAAGGATTCAAATGCTTTCCAAACTACGAGAACCTGTTAACGGATTAACTCATCTCGGCGGTGCGATTGCCGCCTTTTTCGGACTAATAGCTCTGCTTATCGCTGGCTGGTCTGGCACGGCGAAGGTCGTCTCCCTTTTGGTTTACGGCCTAAGCTTGACCGCTCTATTTTCTGCCAGTGCCGCTTATCACTTGATAAATGCCAATCCAGACATTATCCAAATCTTAAGGAAATTGGACCACTCTGCAATATTTTTACTGATCGCAGGGACTTATACTCCTTTTTGCACGATCGCCTTCACCGGTTTTTTCCACTGGGGCATGCTAGCAATTATCTGGGCGATTGCGCTTATTGGGATTATCGTAAAGATATTTTATATCAAGGCGCCGCGCTGGGTAAATGCGACAATTTATGTGGGTATGGGTTGGCTGGGTGTTATCGCGGTAGGACAGTTACCCGCGACGTTACCGCTCAGTACCATCGTTTGGTTAGTTATCGGTGGGGTGATGTATACGTTGGGAGCGGTAATTTATGCCATCAAGGTCTTCAACTTTGTTCCTGAGAAGTTTGGTTTTCATGAAGTCTGGCACATCTTTGTGCTGCTTGGTGCTACGGCTCATTTTATTTCAGTGATGCTTCTGATAGGCAGATCGGTCTAAGGTTGGAAAAATGCCTATTTCTCGACCAGATCGTTACTTTGCTGAGTAATGAGCTGCTGCTCTCTTTTGTTACCCTGCCCAAATCCCGCACAATCTGATAAAATACATTCCGCACGCCGGATTTTATTTCGTCATGTCAGACCCCGGTCTCTACTCCGGGGTTTTTGTATGGAAAACCGTAGAGGTTAATGGCTGTACGCTGTGAGCGGACCCATAAAACCCCTGCAAAGGTAAATTATCTATGTTGAAAGAACGAACAGATCTCCGAAATATTGCCATAATTGCCCATGTGGACCACGGAAAAACCACACTGGTGGATGGTCTCCTGCGCCAATCGCACACCTTCCGCGACAACCAGCAGGTTGCCGAACGTGTAATGGATTCCAATGATCTCGAACGTGAACGCGGCATCACCATCCTTGCAAAAAACACTGCCATCACCATCCCCGATCCGGAAACAGGCCAAGTGGTAAAAATCAACATTGTAGATACTCCCGGTCATGCGGATTTCGGCGGTGAGGTGGAGCGAGTCATGAATATGGTGGACGGTGTCCTGCTCCTGGTGGACGCAGCAGAAGGCCCAATGCCTCAGACCCGTTTCGTGCTGAAGAAAGCCCTTGAGATGGGCCACAAGGCTGTGGTGGTGATCAATAAAGTGGACCGAAAGGATGCCGAACCCGAACGGGTTGTTAACCAGACCTTTGATTTATTCATCGAACTGGGGGCAACCGACGAGCAGGCGGACTTTCCCATCATTTATACCCAAGCTACCAGCGCCCAGGCAGGCTTCTCCCCAGACCTCGGTCCAGACCTACAGCCGCTGTTCCAAACCATCCTTCGGCATATCCCCGCCCCCATGGTGGATGCGGATGCCCCACTCCAGTTACTCGTAACCACCCTGGGGTACGATGATTATCGCGGTGTAACGGCGGTAGGTCGTATTCATGCAGGCAAGATCAAAGTTGGGCAGCCCCTTGCTCGTCTAAAAATTGACGGTACCAACACTCCTGAGCGCGCCCGTTATTTGTATGTACACCAGGGCTTAAACAAAGTTGAAGTGGAACATGCTGAAGCTGGAGAAATCATTGCCCTGGCCGGGCTGGAGGGGATTGCCATCGGCGAAACCCTGGCGGATTTGGATAACCCGGTCGCCCTGCCAACCATCAAAGTAGAAGAACCAACCGTCCGAATGACTTTTGGCGTCAATACATCTCCGTTCTCTGGGAAGGAAGGTCGCTGGAGCACCTCCCGTAAGTTGCGCGAACGCCTGTTTGATGAACTACGTACCAATGTGTCCCTGCGTGTGCAGGAGACCGCGACCTCTGAAACATTCCTCGTCTCCGGGCGCGGAGAGTTGCATTTGGCCATCCTGATTGAGACAATGCGCCGGGAAGGTTATGAATTCCAGGTATCGCGCCCGGAAGTAATATTCCGGAAGGCCGAAGACGGCACCCAACTTGAACCGTTTGAGGAAGTCCACGTTGAAACCAGCCCTGAGACGGTGGGGGTGGTTGTGGAAATGCTCGGGGGTCGGCGCGGCAAAATGATGGACCTGCAAGATACTGGTCAGGGGAGTGTCCGACTTGTGTATATCGTTCCGACGCGCGGCCTGCTCGGTTTCCGATATCAATTCCTGACTGCCACTCGCGGCATGGGTGTGATGAATACCCTTTTTCACGGGTATGAGGAAATGGCTGGCCCAATGGCCCAACGTTCAACTGGTTCATTGGTGGCATGGGAAATGGGCGATACAACCGCTTACGCGCTTAAAAGTGCCGAAGACCGCGGAACATTATTCTACGGTCCGGGCGTCTCCGTGTATGAAGGGATGGTAATTGGCGAGAACGCCCGCCCCGGTGACATTCCGATTAACGTTTGTCGCAAGAAGCATTTGACAAACATGCGCTCGTCGCATGGTGACATGGAAATTCGTTTGACAACTCCGCGGCAGATGAGCATAGATGAAGCCATCGAGTACCTGTCTGATGATGAACTTCTCGAAGTAACACCGCTTTCCTACCGTATCCGCAAACGCATCTTAAATACAGATGATCGAGGAAAACAGGATAAAAAATCCAAAGAAGCCCTCGAAGAATAATAACGCGACGCAAGAAATTTCCTTGCGCCGCGTTTGTTCAATATTACGTTTCCCTGTCACGCCTTTAGCTTGACCACCTTTCCGCCAGTCATCTTTTCCAAATCGGCAGGGGTTAATTCAAAAACCGCATTCGGTGTCCCAGCCGCAGCCCATATTTTCCCGTACTGGAGCAGGTCCTCATCAAAATAAGTCTCCAACGGTTGCGGATGCCCAACAGGTGGAACACCACCTATCGCATAGCCCGTCGCGGCGCGGACGAAATCGGCGTCGGCGCGACCAATGGATTCACCAGCGAAACGACTTAAGAGATTTTCGTTCACGCGGTTAGCACCGCTGGTCAGGACAAGTATTGGCTTGCCGGAAGACTGGCCGCGAAAGATGAGCGACTTGACGATCTGACCTATCTGGCATCCGACGCGTTCGGCAGCTTCGGCAGACGTTCGCGTGCTGTCCTGATATTCAACTATTTTGCCGTTAAACCCCAATGCGCACAGAGCCGCCTGAACTTTTAGAACGGAAGGACTAAGGGTTTCCTTTATATTGTTATCCATGTTTCCTCGCAGTAATCATGCTGACAGGCAATCCCCACATTGTCTCTTCCATGGTTTGGGCAGGTTTAAAACCCGCTGCATCGAGAATCTCGAGTAAATATATCGGGCGGCAATCCATGAGAGAAGGCATACGAGCATGGAACCACTCGTAGATTTTTACTGCCCGGCAGTCTTTTTTTGCCAATGCCACCACTCCCACGCGCCCATCTTTTTTTAGCACTCGTATGCATTCGCCCAGCACTAGCGGGACATCGGTGGCGTTGAAGAGTTCCAAAGTAAAACTGATAAAGATTGCATCAAAGAAATTACTAGCAAAAGGCAAATTGACCGCATCACCAAGACGTAAATCGATCCGGCTTGACCGCCCAGCGCGGTAGATATTTCCCTGCGCAATGCGGAACATCCCATCAGAAAGATCGATCCCAAATACTTTGCCGTCTTCACCGACCGCATGCGCCAAGGCAACCAGAGCATGACCAGTACCGAAGCCAACCTCCAGTACTTTCTCCCCAGCATGAACATCCAGCATCCGCAGACCGATCTCCATAAATTGCTTTTCGCTGCTGGCGAACCAATCGTACCAGCCACTCATGCGGTTGTAGTTAATGCGCGTAGAAGAACGGGTCATCGGATGAACGCTGCCTGGTTTCCTACCAAGGCATCACGGATATGTTGAGCGTGACCGTGAAAAAGGTCCATTTCCACTGCCTGACCGACGGGGAACCAATCCACACCGGTAGTCTCGCTGCTAAGACCAGGTTCTCCGCTGAGGAGTTCCACTTCAAAATTTAATACAATAATGTGAGCCTGATTGCCATCAGGATAAACGACCATAAAATTCGGATCAGAATAGACACCTGTCAACCGGGTAACGCGTACTTGCAGCCCGGTTTCCTCCCAAACTTCGCGCTCGCAGCCTTCAGAGACTGTTTCACCCGCATCGATCATCCCACCGGGCAGACACCAGCTCCCATTGTCTTTACGGCAGGTAAGCAGAACTTTAGCACGGGTTTCGTCGAAAAGTACTGCAGAGCATCCAAGACGAAGTTTGGCCTGTTTACTTATGCGATCGCCATAAAGAATATGGGTCATGTTCCAATTATACAAGAAGGGCACGCATCAGTGTTCTGCCTATCGTGCCCGGACAAAAGTCCCATTCTTCAAATCTACCAACGCCTGCTGGATTTCTTCTTGCGTATTCATCACAAACGGTCCGTATGGGACGATTGGTTCCCCAATCGGTGCGCCTGATACCAGAACGAAACGCATTGGCGAGGTTCCGGCCTGGATTTCAACTTGGTTACCATCGCCAAACACCGCCATCTTTACTGCTGAGACTTCGCTATTCCCGAATTTCCCCTGTCCATCGAAAACATAGGCTAGACAAGTGTGTTCCTTGGGAACCTGGATGTTGAATTTAGCTCCGGCGACAAGCTTCACATCCACGTAGATAGGATCGGCAGCGATCTCTGTTACCGGACCATTGAGGTTGCCCACCATGCCTGCAATTACCTGCACGCGGCAGCCGTTCTTTTCGAAAACCGGGATGGTTGCAGCACCGACTTCCTGGTAACGCGGGTGAGACATTTTTTGGTTAGCTGGGAGGTTGACCCACAACTGGAATCCGTTAATAATCCCATCCAGTCCACGGCGGGGCATTTCCTCGTGGAGGATTCCACCCCCAGCGGTCATCCATTGCACATCACCAGGACCGATCAGCCCAGCATTGCCCAAGCTGTCACGATGGTTGACACTCCCCTCGAGGATATATGTAACCGTTTCAATACCGCGGTGAGGGTGCATCGGGAACCCGCGGATTGGGCCTTCAGCTGGATCATTGAATGCAAAATGATCGAACAGAAGGAAGGGATCATACCGGTTGGAAACATGAGGTGCTATTGAACGGCGCAGGAGAACCCCAGCACCTTCCATGACATATTGAGGTTCAATAATCTCTTTGACGGGGCGGCTTATATTCATACCAATTTACCTCGAATATGACGATTGTACCAAAATAAGGTAAGAATTGTATAAAAACCGCCTTACTTTGGTGATGACAGATATGGTATTTGAGTCGTCATTTTCACAATTACTTCAGGGTGAAGCCTTGTTTCTCCAATATGGCGCGTATTTCTGTTCTCGCTGTCAGCGATACGCGTCTGGCAGAGTGCTCCGTCCAACCGTAGTCTTCCATTTCTTCCAGCTTGCCAGGGACCGGCACCTGGCGCCCACTGTAAATGCCGGTGGCAATCATGGTTGCATCATAGGAGCGTAGGTTTTTGTCTTCGGCCACATTAGTGTATGATTCCCAATGCAGCACTGATTGGAGAGGCAGACGCGGCTTGATGTCAGACTTTTTATCGCACCACCCAATAGTCATACCAATGAGCGGGAAGGTGAGCCGCGGAAGGCCGAGCAAGTCGATGACTTCTGCCGGTTTGTTGCGAATACTACCGATGTAACAGACACCCAACCCGAGAGACTCAGCAGCCAACGCAGCATTCTGCGCAGCGATAGACACGTCAATAGCGGCGATAAGAAAGTTTTCAGTATATTCTGTCACTTGGGTGTAGCCCCGCAATTTGCAGACGCGCTCGAGACGTGCCAGATCTGCGCACCACGCCAGGAAGACCGGAGCTTCTTGAATGTGAGCCTGGTTTCCACACAGTTTCGAGAGGCGAGTGCGCTTTACGAGGTCGGTAACCGCGACGATGCTATAAGCCTGAAGGTTAGAAGAAGTGGAGGCGCATTGAACAGCAGAGATGATAGTCTCGATGACGTGAGCTGGCAGTGGATCTGGTTTATAGTTCCGCACCGATGAATGACGGTGGATCAAATTGAGACTGGAATTTTCCATGAATTCTCCATTAGGATAAGTTCTCCTAAATATTAGGGTAAACGCGATTTTTGACAACGTACTTTTCAACGAAGGCAACAAAGTTGGTCATAGCGGTGGCATGGAAATTCTTTAGGCGGGTAATAAAAAGTCCCACTCCCCATTCCGTTAATAAAGGAGAAACGCAGACATGGACGGCAGGGGTCAGTGGTCGTACTTAACAATCAGGCATCTAAATAAATCGGATATTTGAAATTAGGACTATTGAACAATAATCTTAATAAAGAACGTCTCGCCAAAGGGGACACCTTGAGCATCAAAGGCTTGCCATTCACTAATATATTCCCCTGGTCCTAAAGGGGCAGTGAAAACAATACGCAGGTTGGCTTGCATCCCGGCCCGAGCCGGGTAAAGAGCCTGTTCCGGGGATGCGCCCATTCCATCCCCGTTTACCAGCCGCAGACGATAATGGCTGTCCCAATTGCAGGAACCGGAATTTTGAACAAGCCATTGTTTATCCAGCGAACTCCCGGCAGCGACGAGAGAAAGATCGGGAATCGTCGCATCGTTAATAAAAGTCAACCCATTTACGCAGATGGGTGTGGGTGTAAAAAGGATGGGCAAGGTTGGAACAATGGTGTCAGTAGGAATAACGGGTGGAAATGAAGGTGATAGAGGGGTAGGATTTGAGGACATGGGGATTGTAGTACCTGTTCCCCCACATGCAGACAACAGGAATAACAAATAAGTAAAAAATGCGGCAATTGTCGAATGCATAAAAAAGGACACAGAAACAGGGTTTTTCCTATTTTCTGTGTCCATTTAATGCCTCCGATCAATACCCAGCTATCAGGCTTCTTCCGTTGCATCACCCCCGGAATCTTCACCACCTCCGGCGACGAGAGGGATCGCAACCTCCCCGCCGTTGGCGCGCTGGCGGATCACCTGTTCGATTTCGTTCGCCATATCCGGGTTTTGCCGCAAGAATTCCTTTGAGTTTTCGCGGCCTTGCCCGAGGCGGGTTTCGCCATATGAGAAGAATGCACCGCGCTTATCAACGATTTCGAGCTGAGTTGCCAGGTCAATCAGGTCTCCAACTTTCGAGATGCCTTCATTGTACATGATATCAAACTCAGCAGTTCGGAACGGAGGCGCGACCTTGTTCTTGACTACGCGTACACGCGTGCGGTTACCAACAATTTCAGCTCCAATCTTTATCGATTGGATCCTGCGCACATCCAGGCGAACCGAGGCGTAAAACTTTAGGGCATTCCCGCCAGTAGTGGTTTCTGGGTTGCCGAACATCACACCTATTTTCATCCGAAGTTGGTTGGTAAAAATAACCGAGGTCTTGGTCTGGTTGATGGCACCAGAAAGTTTGCGCAGTGCCTGGGACATTAAACGAGCCATGGCGCCCATCTGCGCGTCGCCCATATCACCTTCGATCTCGGATCTGGGAACCAGCGCAGCGACCGAATCAATAACCACCAAGTCCACTGCGCCGGAGCGGACAAGGGTTTCGGTAATTTCAAGAGCTTGTTCGCCAGTATCGGGTTGAGAGACGAGCAGGTTATCAATGTCTACGCCGCATTTGGCTGCATAGGCCGGGTCGAGGGCGTGTTCCATATCCACATAAGCCGCGGTACCACCCATTTTTTGAACTTCAGCAACTATGTGCTGGCAAAGGGTGGTTTTCCCGGATGATTCCGGACCATAAATTTCCGTGATGCGTCCACGCGGTATACCGCCAATGCCCAATGCCAAATCGAGTGAGAGCGACCCAGTCGGGATGGCGTCAATGATCATTTTATGGGCTTCTCCCAGACGCATGATGGAGCCGTCGCCGTAGCGTTTGATAATATCCCCAAGAGCTTTGTCAAGCATGCTGCGGCGCCCATCATCCATTGTCGAACCACTAGTACTGTCAGATTTACGAGCCATAATTATCCTCTCTATCCTTGAATTGGATCGAGTATAGCACAGATGTTCGATTAGTCAAGTGTTCAGGGCATGCCGGTCGCGGGGACCGGAGGCGGGGTGAAGTCGTAACCACCATATCCGAAGAATGAAAAATAGGTGATTTGTCCCGGAAGGATTTGTATGTCAACCTTCCTGTTTAACGCGCCATAGGGAATATTAAGTTCATATACTCCAGCGGGCAAATCGCCTAAAACAACATTCTCATTGTAATAGGAATCACTGTTGACGGTCAACGGCCCATAAGTATAGACTGTATATTGCTTCTCCGTAGCGAGCGATTTTAGTAAGACCAGATATGAATCAAGCCGTTGACCGAACGTGCTCAGCACACGTCCTACCAGGACGCCATATCCCTGGGGAGGCGATATCCATAATTCCGGATTGCGTGTCATCCAAAAATCATTTTCTCCAAGGCGGACTTCGAAATGGAGATGAGGTCCCGTTGTCATCCCTGTATCCCCGACATTGCCCACCACGTCACCAGTATTTACCCATTGACCTACAATCACATCCACTTCTTCCATATGGGCATAGACAGTAAAAAGAGGCTGGTTCTTGTAACCGAAGTCATGCCGGATAGCCACAGCCAAGCCGTAGGGATCTTTTAAATTATAACTTGAGCCAGAATAAAGTCCAATTCCGGCCCAAACAACAGTCCCAGGGCCGGCAGCCAACACCTCGGCTCCGCGTGGAGCAGGCAGGTCAATTCCAGAGTGAATTACGTCTGGGCCAAAGTAAATACCACCATAGCGATAGTCCCAGATCGGGTCACCTGGATAAGTGGCAGCAATGGGAGCAGCGAAATAGAAATGATCAAAAGGTGATATTGCCCAGGGTGTTGGGTAGAGAGGTGGGCGGTATTCCGCACCTTCAGCAGGGATGAAAGTAGGGAAGAACAACTGCAAAATGCTCAAGGTTGCAGTCTGAGATGGGAGAGGGGTTACGTTCGTAGCTTGAGGGGGTTGAGTCGCAGATGGCAGTATGGGAGTGCCCTGGAGAGTTGATTGCGGGTTAGTAGCGGGAGCAGTTATTAATGATTCGGGAGATTGGATTGCTGGGGTGGAAGCCGTAAATTCTGATGGTAGCGTACATGCTGCCAATATTACTGAAAAAAAACAGAGCCGCATCCAGAATCTGGGTTCCATGGCTAAGGTGTAAAGGTTGGTCGAGTCGTCGGTGTCTTTGTAGGAGTGGGAGGTCTGTACCAAAAGGGAGTCCGAGTGGGGGTTCGGGTGGGAGGAATGACAATGGTGGGTGTAACCAGGATATCCGGTGGATAAAGTTGGAGCATGGCAGTGCGCCAATCCATTCCTTGGGAATAGACCAGTTCATTGAAACGGGCGCCGGAATAGTAGGTCCGCCAATTCGTCAGAGCTGGCAGGCGCTGCCAACCAAACTGATATGCCAACGAGGTTAAATCGAGCCAGTAGCCTGCGGGGATGGATTTCATCAATTGCCCCCCATTCTCATATGCGAAGGAACTTGTGGTTCGGGCTGTAAAATCCCAGGGTAACTGTGTTAGTGGCATACCCTGGGAGCCATCCTGAGCAGTGGTACGTAAATAGATGCGCCAATAAAGCTGTTGGCCAAAATCTTGGCGGACAACTACCATCCAATATGTCTGAATCAATGCCGGGTTGAGGGTGATAGCCCTTCCTGTATAAAGCCAGTCTTCGCCCATTCCAGGGTCGGGAGGTGAGGTTAGTGGGACAAATGCATTTTCAAGGTTGCCAAGGGCATCCCAGCCAGTTTGTTCAGAAATCCAGGTGCGCAATCCTTGAAAGGAGGTAACGGCCAGTTCATTCAGTTGTGGATAGGCGGCAGTGACATTTGAAAGTGTGACCAGCGATAGGCGTTGGGAAGGGAGAATCGGTTGCGATTTGATTCCGGAATCGGAAAGGGCAGGCTGCGTAACTTGTGCTGCAGTCTGGTAATGACCCGGGAATTCCGCGTCTGTAATGCCAAAAGATAGTCCGTTAAGCTCACCCGGGAGTAGTACAGGGGGAATATTGATTGTACCAATTGTTGAGCACCCAGTTAGAAAGGTTTGATTAGGAGCTGGCAAGCGGCTAGCAATATTATTGTTATCCTGCCAGACAGGCCAATCACCCGAACCCACCCAGCGTGCCGGGGAATCAGGGTTTCGGGCGTCCCAAACAAGGATACCGGTTAAACCTGTTTCTGTATCGGTGGAAGCCCACGCCAATTTGCTGCCATCAGGTGACCAAGCAGGGTGGGTTTCGACCGCCTCGGGATTGTGACTGACATTTATGAAAGTCCCAGCATGATCAAGATCTGCAATCCAAACATCAGGTTCACCCGAGCGATTCGAGATGAGGGCGATCTGGCGTCCGAGCGGCGACCAAGCAGGGGATGTGTTTGAAGCTGAGTTTATCGTTAGTTGGAAGGGAGCCTGCTTTGGGTCCGTAACTGAGCGGATAAAGATATCCAAACCGCCTTTCGTGTAGCTGTCATAAGCAATCCAAGCCCCATCCGGTGACCACGAGGGTGCTGCATCGTATTCTGGCGTATCTGTCAGCCGAAGAACATCTCCACTGCCCAAGTTTAATAGATACAAATCCCAGTAACCATTTTTGCGTGAAGAGAAAGTCAGCAATTTTCCATCAGGACTAAGTGCTGGGGTAATATCATCCCAGGAATCTGCGGTAAGGCGGGTAAAAGAAAGCGTCTGAGGCGAATATGCAAACAGGTGGAAATAACCGCCTTCTTCAAAGGACAGGAAGAAAACACCCCGAGTCGCCGGAGGGGTGTCGACCGTGTCGGGAGTGGCGGTGATGACGTAGGGCGTCTGAGTGTTTACCTCAATTGTAGGCTGAGTCAGTGTTCTGGTGCCAGTGGGTAAAAAGGTGCTGGTCGGTACAGGTGTAGGGGCAGAACCACAGGCTGGGAGAATCAACAAAAAGGTAAGGGCAAAGAACTTGACCACTAAAATGAGGCGAGGAGTATGAGGCATTTTATTCGATTGGGGAAGGGAATTTTATGTAAAGATCACGACGATCAACTTCACCAAGATCGGGGTAAGAAATTAGGGCCGTGAGTTTATATGGCCCGCCCTGAGCTTCGCCAAACTTGCGGATGTGCAAGTTGAGTTCTATTCCGCAGGTGATAGGTTCGACGATGCTGGTAGCGGCGATAAGCTCTCCGGAAAAATCGGTCAGAGCCAGGTCGAGGTACGGTTTTTGTTGGAATGGGGTCAGGTCCAAATTAACCTTCAGGCGTCTCCCCTCGGAATAAGGTTCGGCACGCAGGTTTATTAAGCGTGTATCGGCAGGCAGCGTTCGCTCGATATTTGGGTCGGTGAGGAAGAACTCCATGCAGCCATTATAACCAGAAACCCATATTCTCACCGCTCCCCCTACGGTATAATCTGACCATGAAAATGAAATTAACTCATATTGACAACTCCGGCCAAGCCCGGATGGTGGATGTGGGCGACAAACCCGTTACCGATCGTAGCGCAATAGCGAGCGGAGAAGTGATTATGAAGGGCGCGACACTGAAATTGATCCGGGCCGGGATGATAAAAAAAGGGGATGTGTTAACAGTGGCGCAAATTGCCGGTATTTCTGCAGCAAAACGGACCTCAGATTTAATCCCGTTGTGCCATCCTTTATCCATCACCCACGTTGACGTATCACTAACCCTGGATGACACCCTTCCAGGCGTGATCATCACGGCTTTGGTAAAAACAACGGGCAAAACCGGGGTAGAGATGGAGGCCCTAACGGCAGTTTCGGTGGCAGCACTGACTGTCTATGACATGGCCAAGGCAGCTGAAAAAACGATGAAGATCCAGAATATCCGACTGGTGGAAAAACATGGCGGGAGGTCAGGAGATATTGTAAACAAGTAGCAGGTTACCTGTTAGACCGACCGTTTATCAGTATGTGGAGCATATAATGAACAAGGTAAAAATTTTATTTTTTGCCACTCTGCGCGATTATGTTGGTGCAAAATCAGTGGAGATGGAAATCCCTTTTGGAATAACCATTGGTGGGCTAACCAATATGCTAATGGCGACCTATCCCCGCTTGGAAAAAGCCAAAGATTCAATGATGGCTGCGATAAACCGCGAATTCGCTGCCGATGATCAAATCATCCCCCAAGAAGCTGAAATTGCCTTTTTCCCGCCCGTATCTGGCGGATAGGACTATGATATGAACTTCCCGACCATTATTTCAATTACTGAGACGGACATCGACCTGGATGCTCTCCTCGCCGAGATTACGCTCCCGACAACGGGGGCAGCGGCGATGTTCACTGGACTGGTGCGCAAGCAAACTTCCCGCGGAGACGCCCATGAAACGGTGTATCTTGATTATGAGACATACCAGCCAATGGCGGAAATAAAAATGCGCCAGGTGGCCGAGGAGATCCGCCAGAAATGGCCGACCGTTGAAGGGATCGTCATCGTCCAACGCACCGGGCGGTTGTACCCCGGCATCCTCTCCACATTGATCGCCTGCACAGCTGCGCACCGCGATACTGGAATCTTCGAGGCAGCGCGTTACGGCATTGATCGCCTGAAAGAGATTGTCCCGATTTGGAAGAAAGAAATCGGATCACTTGGCGAAAAGTGGGTCGAAGGGCAGTACCATCCGAAACCCGGTGAATGATGGATATTTATTGTACAATTTGTAATCGCTCTTTCCCTCGAGATGGCTTGCCTTTTTGTTGTCCCACTTGTGGCGGGTTGTATGATTTCCGAAACCCTTTCCCTTTTGACCCAGCCAAGGTAGACCGATGCCAACCAGGTATATGGCGCTATGGTCACACCTTTGGTCTCTCCCCTGAATTTAAATCCTTATCTCTTGGCGAAGGGAATACACCATTACTTTGGTCAAAAGTATTAGGACGAAAGGTTGCTTTCAAATGCGAGTTTCAAAACCCAAGCGGTTCTTTCAAAGATCGCGGCTCGGTTTTAATTGCAGCCTGGCTCCAATCACGTAATATTCGCGAAGCAGTGGAGGACTCGTCTGGAAATGCAGGAGCCTCGTTTGCTGCTTATGCGGCCCGAGCCGGGATCAAAGCCCGGGTTTTCATCCCTGAAACCGCGTCTGGTCCCAAGCGGAGACAAATAGAAGCGTATGGTGCCGAGATTGTTCCGGTTTCCGGGCAGCGAAAAGAAGCAGCTGAAGCTGCCAAGGTGTTAGCCGATAACGGGACAGTGTATGCCAGTCATGCATATTTGCCATTTAACCTTCCCGGATATGCCACTACTGCTTATGAAATTTTCGAACAGTTAGGGAACAAAATGCCGGGAGCTGTGATCTTACCAGCAGGGCAGGGCGGATTGCTGCTCGGCTTGGTACGTGGATTTAAGGCGCTGCGCATAGCCATTAATTCATTTCATAAAACTCCGATTATTATTGGGGTACAGGCAAGCATGTGTGCGCCATTGTGGTCAATGCTTACTAAAGGCAAGCAGGCGGCAGGGTTGGTTGTCGATAACTCCACCCTGGCGGAAGGCGTGAGGGTGATCGCTCCAGTAAGGGGAGACAATGTGCTCGAAGCCGTGTCGGCTAGTCGTGGGACAATTTGCATTGTGGAAGACAATGCGATTTTACACTGCAGAGAGGCATTAGCCCATTTGGGATTTAATGTGGAACCAACTTCTGCTATCGTCTGGTCTGGTTTGGAACAAACAATTCAGGATTTACCTGATCCTGTTGTCGTTATTCTCACCGGCTCCGGTTATAAATCCGAGCTAAATTGATAAAAAGGAATTAAGGTATGTCTGACATCCAATCTTTTGGAAAAATACTGATCAACAACCTTGAGAAGGTTATTGTCGGAAAAGAACATGCGGTTGAACTTATCGTCGTGAGCCTTCTCTGCCAGGGACACGCGCTGATTGAGGATGTGCCGGGGGTTGGTAAAACTGTATTGGCGCGCAGCTTAGCAAAATCGCTGGGGTGCACCTACCATCGGTTGCAATTCACTCCAGATATGCTTCCCAGCGATGTGACCGGAGTTTCCATTTTCAACCAGTCAAAGAGGGTATTTGAGTT
>DASVKG010000168.1:0-3315 GCA_036385495.1 Anaerolineales bacterium
TGCGGATTTAGGACTGGAACTCATAACCGCCGGGTCGCTGGTTCGAGTCCGGCCTCCGCAAAATGTGAAGAGCCTAAACTGAGATACTCCTTCTATATCACCTTCTCTTTCTACATCCGTAGAGATTCACAGTAGAATAAAGGTATGGCCTCTGATATTGAATTGGACAGACAGTTAGCCGAAGCCGAAAATGAGCTTGTCGCTTCAGATAACCATCGCGCAGAATTTATAGTACGTTTAAAGCTGCTTCGGCAACGAAAAGCTCTGCTTGATCCGCCGGCTCAGCTTGGGCTTGAATTACCGAATGTAGCAGTCTCTAATCAATCCAATCAGGAAGATAAAATTGCGCTCTTCCGTGCTTTGTTCAGAGGACGAGAAGATGTATTTCCGCGCAGGTTTGAGAATGTTCGGACGGGGAAATCTGGATACCAGTTGGTTTGCCGAAATGAATGGGTCAACGGCGTTTGTCTTAAGCCAAAGATTCCTTGCACTGAATGTTCAGCCCGAGATTTTATTCCCCTTAGCAATGACGTAATCCGTTTTCATCTTAAAGGAGCTGATCCGACCGAACGGTTTGGTCGGGATTGTACAATTGGTGATTACCCAATGCTTCTTGATGAAAGCTGCTGGTTCTTAGCGATGGATTTTGATAAATCCGCCTGGTCTGAGGATGCTTTGGCTTTTCTTGAGAGCTGCGATTTGCGCAATATCCCGGCAGTATTGGAACGCTCGCGGTCCGGAAACGGCGGTCACGTATGGATTTTCTTCTCCGAACCTTTGCCGGCAGTTCTGGCTCGGAAGGTGGGTACATTTTTGCTTACCGAAACCATGCTTCGCAGGCCTGAATTGGGATTGGATTCTTATGATCGACTCTTTCCAAGTCAGGATACATTGCCCAGGGGAGGATTTGGTAACCTGATCGCTTTACCATTGCAAAAGAAACCGCGTGATCGCGGGAACAGTGTTTTTGTTGATCACTCTTTGACTCCATATCCAGATCAATGGGCATTTCTTTCAACTGTTCAAAGAATAGACAAAACGAGAATCATACAGGTGGTCGAAGAAGCTGAAAAACAACAAGGTGAGTTGACCGGGATTCGAATGCCTTTAGTGGATGAAAACGAAGCAGAGCCCTGGAAGATGTTGCCATCGAAGACTTCAAGAGAAGCGCCGATCTCGGGACCATTCCCCGAAAAAATCACATTGATCTTAAACAATCAAGTGTATATTCCGAAGGATGGGTTATCTCCCTCGTTGCGTAACCGTTTGATCAGGCTAGCTGCATTTCAGAATCCGGAATTTTACAAGGCACAAGCAATGCGTCTTTCAACATATGATAAACCTCGCATTATTAGTTGCTGCGAAGAATTCCCGAATCACCTCGGAATTCCAAGAGGGTGCCTTGAGGATGTGGTGCAGCTGTTAAACTTGCTAAAAATAGGGGTAGTGATAAAAGATGAGCGCTTTGAAGGTAATTTCATTGATGTAAATTTCACTGGTTCATTACGGCCAGAACAACAATCTGTAGCGGATAGATATACAGGGAGGATAGGAAAGAGGATGAAGATATATAACCTAAAATTTACTACAGCTACCTTACAGCTACCAGAATGGAAGATGTGGAAAACATAGAAGAAATGGATAAAACGAGCATGACTACTCCCCAATATGTAGTACTCTATAGATACAATACCGCTATATATACGGGTTGGACTGTGTATAAAAAGATCGCTCCCAACTCTTAAGCAATTGGTTCGGGGTTCAAGTCCCCGGTCGGTCACCTAGATATGGCGGTATACCGCCAAAAACCCCCAAAATTTGGGGGATTTTGTTTTAAAGTTGTCTAAATAGACTAAATGTATCATTTGCGTTTGCAGTCAAACCCCCAAGCTCACAGATGTGAATTTGAAAAAAAGTACGACGTCATTGTCAACGCAGACGACTCATAATCGCTTGATCGAAGGTTCGATTCCTTCCGGGCCCACAGATGAAAAGCTCCTGACTATTATTTCTGTCAGGAGTCCTTCATTTTCTAACGTCGATTGGATTTTACCAAGATTTGTGCCAGTTTGGTTTTCCGAGCAGGGTGTGCTCTATACGAGGTTATCTTTTCAAGCTTCGGTTATTCTCTCGGCGACGATCTCCGCCACATCCACCACCTTGACCTGTTCACCGTCTGCCTTGGCAGCGTCGGTCAGCATGATCATGCAAAAGGGACATGCCACGGCCACCATCTTCGCACCGGTGGCGTGAATCTGGGCCACGCGCTCTGCGCTGACCCGGGAGGTGCCATGTTCTTCTTCTTTCCACATTTGCGCTCCCCCCGCCCCGCAGCAGAAAGATTTATCGGCATGCAGCGCCATTTCGACCAGTTCAGCGTGTGCCTTTTTCAAGACCTGGCGCGGGTCGGCATAGACGCCATTGTGTCGCCCCAGGTAGCAGGGGTCGTGATACGTAATTGCCGATTGATGATTTTCGTTGAGCGCTTTAGGCTCCATGTGAAGCTTGCCGCCGTCGATCAGCTCGTTGATCAGCTGGGTGTGATGGATGACCTCGTAATTCCCGCCGAAGGCCGGGTACTCGTTCTTTAGAGTGTGCAGGCAATGCGGGCAGGTTGTGACGATACGCCTGGGTTTGACTTTGTTCAAAAGCGCAACGTTGGCTGTTGCCAGCCCAAAGAAGATATCCTCGCGGCCCGCGCGGCGGGCGGAATCGCCGTTGCATTGCTCGTTGTGACCAAGGACGGCGAAATTGACTCCCGCGGCGTTCAAGATTTTTGCAAACGCCCGGGCAGTCTTCTGGGCGCGCACCTCGGTCGCTGGGGCACAGCCCACCCACCACAGCACATCCGGCTTGGGATTCTGCTCGATGGTGGGTACTTTTAATCCTTCAGCCCACTTCATCCGTTCAGTTGGCGGGACGCCCCAGGGGTTGGCCTCCTGCTCCATACCGCGGAAAGCAGTTTCCAACTGCTTGGGGTAATTATTCTCCATCAGGACCAGGCTGCGGCGAATGTCGAGAATGTCGCGCATCGGCTCGTTGTTTACCGGGCAGATGTCCACGCAAGCCCCGCAGGAGGTGCAGGCCCAAATTGCCTCTGCCGGGATGGCGAACTCGGTGAGGGCAGGTGAGTCTTTGAGCAAATTTATCGTATTAAGGAAATACCTTTTGTTGATTTCCAGCGCGGCCGGAGAAAGCACCTTCCCGGTGGCGTATGCCGGGCAGACCTCCTGACAGCGGAAGCACATGATGCAGGCAAAGGAGTCCATCAACTGTTCCCAACCCAGGTCATTGAGTTTGGAAGCCCCGAATTGC
>DASVKG010000169.1:0-3815 GCA_036385495.1 Anaerolineales bacterium
AGCATTTCCTGAGCTTCTTTCACGTCACGCTGGCCTTTGGCAGCCTCCAGGATAGCATGGGCCAGCCCCTGTAAGGCGTGCACTGCTCCCGGGGTTCCCAGGTCATTTTCCATCGACTCGCTGAATTCACTTACATATACAGTCGGGCTAAAAGGATCGTCCTTCCCGCTTTCCACCTGCACAGCCTGGCTGAGACTGTCCGCCAGCTCCTGGAATTTTTCCAAATCCTTTTCATTATAAGACCAGGCCTCACGATAATGATGAGAGCCCAGGTACAGGCGCAGCGCATCAGACGAAAAGCTATCCATAAGTTCGTCGACCATCACCAAGTTCCCCAGGGATTTGCTCATTTTCTCCCCCTGGTAGCCAACCATGGCTGTATGCATCCAGTAACGAACGTACGGATCGTGGTCCAGGAACGGTGTTACCTGGGCGATCTCGCACTCGTGGTGGGGGAAACAAAGATCCAGCCCGCCTCCATGAATGTCGACCGTTTTTCCCAGGTATTTGGTTACCATAGTCGAGCACTCGATGTGCCAGCCCGGCCTGCCGGGTCCCCAGGAGCTTTCCCAAGCTGGCTCGCCGGGCGCTTGGGCTTGCCATAAAACGAAATCTAAAGGCTCGCGCTTGTTCGGATCTTCCGGGTGGTTGCCGTGTTCATTGGCGACTGGCAGCATCTCGCTTTGCAGGAGGTGGCTTAGCTGTCCGAACTCCGGATAGCGGCTAACCTCATAATACACACTACCGTTCTTCACATATGCAACACCCACGCGGATTAAATCTTCGACAGAATGAATAATTTCCGGAATGACATCCGTAGCACGCGGAAAATAATCGGGCGGACGGATATTGAGTGCCATCATGTCATCGATATAGTGATTGGTCCAGCGGTTGCCCAGCTCGCGCCAGTCCTCACCGGTTTTTTTAGCTCTCTTCAAAATATCGTCGTCAATGTCTGTCACATTTTGAGCATAGATCACATGGATGCCTTTCAGCTCGAAATAACGGATGAGCTGGTCATAAGCAGTATAGGTAAATGCATGCCCGAGGTGAGTTGTGTCGTAAGGGGTAATGCCGCAAACATACAAAGTTACTTCGTGATCCCGCACGGTAAATTCTTCAGTTGTTTGAGTTTTGGTGTTGTAAAGTTTCATTGTTCTTTCCAATCTATCTAGCCAATATCACTACCCACTCCGCGCACCACCACCCGCTGCACCCGCCGGACGATCTCGGCGATGGTCATACCGGAGAGCGCCCCCGAGAAGACCAGCCCGCCCTGGATCAGGCTCTCGGTCCAGGCGTGCTGCGGCAGACGGGCCTGGAGGGCCGCGACGATTTCCCCCTGGGCTTGCCGCCATAGATCGTCAGGAGCGGGATCCAGGACCGTTTCCTTCTTTTTCACCACCAACTTCCAGACGCCGGCCTGTTTGACAACCGTCCCGCTCCAGGGCAGGTCGATGAAAACCCACAGCCCGGAGGGACCCGCGACCAGCAGCCGGGTATCGTTGGGGGCGCGCAGCCCGCGCTTGACGATAAACGCCTCCGGCAGGGAGGCCTCAAGCAAGGCCAGGAAGTCGTTTTTTACCTGGACCTCCTTTTTCGTGGCGACCAGTTCCCTAGGGGCGAGGCTCGCCCACCAGCGATCTTCCAGGTCAGCGGTTCGCCCGGGAGCCGCACCTGGCTCGGGCCGGTTGACCGCCTCACGGATGTAACTGCGTCCGGCCACCGCCAGCGTGATCAGGATGGTCAGTACCACCACGGCCCAGTAGACAATCACGCAGGCCACATCGCGGAAGTAGAAGGCGGTCAGAAAGAGGGTCAGAATGGAGGGCGGCGCGATCGCCGCCAAGGCGAAAAAGACTCGCCGTTTCTTCTGCCACTCCGTCAGTTCCCGGCGGAATTATTGTTTGTGCCCGGCCTGGATTGCCCGGCCAAATTCAGCCTCCAGCCGGGTCTGCAGCGCCTGGACGGCCTGGTAGCTGGCAGCCAGTTCGGTCCATTGACAGTCGATGATGTGCATGAGGTGAGTATAGTACACGCTGGTGGGACGGGGAACCGGATGAAGCGAAAAGTCTGCCCAGAGCTTGCGAAGGGTTTCATGTCCGGTTCTGAATCGGCGGGATCCTGTGATAAAAGACCAACTTTAGCACCAGTTTTCTAGCTGCAAATATTGTTACGGCTACATCTTGACGTGCGTAATCAGGTACTCTATGTAACGTGATTTTACTTGCTGGCTGGCCATGACTTGCTGGATGGGCGGTAAACGCAAAATAACACCCAACACCGCGGCCAGGGCGCGATGGTTCCACAGTACGCGGTTGTCGAAAATCAGGTTTTGCAGATCGCCGCGCTCAATGGCCATCATCACGGTGCGGTGGACGGAGTTGAGCGGCGTGATGACCCGCTGCGGGCGCGAGCGCAGCGACAGGCTTTCGTGAGCGCAGGTCCGCACGCAAACGCCGCAGCCCAGGCAAATGTCTTCATCCACTTTGGCTTTTTTCATCTTTGGATGGTGGGGATCGTTGCTGGAAACTAGCGTCATGGCTTCCACCGGGCAGACATTGACACATTTTCCACAACCGTTACATTGTGTTTCATCCACCACTGGGAGGAAGTTGGAGGTATGTACCGGGTTGAGAATGCCAAATTTGCGTGCGGCAATCATCGCCTCGCAGCAGCATCCGCAGCAGTTACAGATGAAGTTGACGCGTTCGCGCGCGTTTTCCCCAAACTGCACCAGGTTTTGCTCGTACGCCTGCTGGAGTAGATCCATCCCTTCGCTCACATCCACCAGACGGGCGTAGCTGTGTTTTGTCAGCGATTGGGCCGTGCCGTTGAAGGTCATGCAAATATCCATGGCAGCATCGCAGTTGCGGCCGAGATGCATCATTTTATGGCGGCAGTAGCACACCCCGACCCCGCGATGTGTGGCAGTGCGGATGACTTCGCTGGCGCGTTCGTAATCAAGTACATACAGGGCATTTTCATTTGAAAGCACCGGCTCGTGGACAAACACACGGCCCAGTTGTGTTTCCCCTCTGACAAACAGGTTTCGGATGAATTCTTCTTCCACATTCATGTACTGGTAAAACAATTCCCCCAATACTTTCTGGTCGATATCACCGCGCAGGCGCATCATCGAGAACTCAAAGAATCCCGCCATGGGTGGCGGCAAGGTGTAGGTGATTTGGCCATCGTGCTCGGTATCCACCAGGATGGCCCGGCTGGCCAGTTCATCCAAGGCGCGGCGGGTTTCGGCCAGCTCCATTTTCAAGATGCGGCTGGCTTGTGCAACAGTGAAAGGCTTGATCGGCAGCTGCGCCACCAATCCGGCTTCTCGTTCGCTGAATAAAATTTTGAGGATCTGGTAGAGCGTCTCAGAGGGCGGCGCACCTTGCGGAAAACGGTTCAAGCGTTCTACCAGTTCGGTGTAACCGGATCTCAAACTGACATGCGACACATCCATCTCTCCACGTACAGGAATTTCTCATCAGTGCTCTATGGTTTGTCCTGCTCATTTATGTTTCAATGTAAAGTAAAATCATCACCATCCTGCTGATAAGCAGGCCGCCCAACGGTTTGGCTTCGCGCAGTATCTCCCCAAGTGACAATGGCAGCAGTGAGGTGTCCCGCGTTACCCACAGAAAACCCAACGGTGCCCAAATCCCGAGACACTAAAACTATCCTCCCAGCGAGACATCCTGCGACTCATACCAGCGCAACGCATTGAAGAAGTGTTCCGGCTTGAAATCCGGCCAGAGGTCATCGATGATGTAGAAATCTGCGTATACGGTTTGCACAGGCAACAAGCCACT
>DASVKG010000170.1:0-2716 GCA_036385495.1 Anaerolineales bacterium
CTGAACATCAAGTCAAGAGAAAGGAACCCAAATGGCTGAACAACGACTGCTTTACCTTTCACGCGCCGACGTCGAAAAAGTTGCGCTCGACATGCCGACCATTTTGAAACTTCTCGAAGAGGCATTCAAGGAAAAAGGGAATGGGAAGGTCGAAATGCCACCCAAACCCGGGATCCACACCATGCCGGACGCCTTCATCCATGCCATGCCTGCTTATATTCCTTCCCTGCATTCGGCAGGGATCAAATGGGTCAGCGGCTATCCTGAGAATTTCAAGCGAGGACTTCCCTACATTACGGGGTTGCTGATACTCAATGAAGATGAGACCGGTATTCCCTACGCCGTGATGGATTGTACCTGGATCACCGCCTACCGAACCGGTGCGGCCACTGGGCTGGCTGCCAGGTTTCTCGCCCGTCCAAACAGCGAGGTGGCCGCGATCCTGGCGTGTGGGGTGCAGGGGCGAACCAATCTGGAAGCACTTGCCTGCCTCTTCCCACTCAAGCGCGTATACGCCTATGACATACTGCCGGAAGTCCAGGCGAAATTCATTGCCGAGATGAAGAAGAAATTTAAATTTGAGATCGTGCCAGCCAAAGGACCTAAAGAGGCTGTCATGGAAAGCGATCTGGTCGTGACATCCGGCCCCATCCTCAAGCATCCGACCCCCACCATCGAAAAGGATTGGCTGAAACCCGGCGGGTTTGGTTCCGCCGTGGATTTCGACTCGTATTGGACCGGCCCGGCGATGGCCCAAATGGACCGGATCAGCACGGACGATCATGCCCAGTTCGAGTATTACCGGACGAGTGGATATTTCCAGCAGACCCCCGCACCCTACGCGGACCTGGGACAACTGGCCACTGGTCAGAAACCTGGGAGGGGCTCTGACAAAGAGCGGACTCTGGCGATCAACCTGGGGCTGGCCATGGACGATATGGCCATCGCGCCGGAAATCCACCGGCGGGCAATGGATAAGGGGATCGGCACCTGGCTGCCCCTATAATGAATCAACTATCATTAATTGATAAAACGCCCACTTGGTTGGGCGTTTTATCACCCGGTTTTGCAGCGTTGTTCATATCGTTATCCATTTGAATCTTATCGCAGGAAAATTGCCTTTATATTTGGATGAGAGGAGTCTTAGGCGAAATTATGGTTCCGAAAACAGCTAGTTTGGTAATTATTGGCGGCGGTGTAATGGGTGCAAGTACTGCGTATCACCTTGCCCTGCGCGGTCAAAAGAACATCGTGCTCCTTGAAAAGGATGAATTCTTCGGACAGGGTGCGACCGGTCGCTGTGCCGGGGGAGTGAGGTATCAGTTCTCAACTGAGGTGAATGTACGCCTCTCCCTGCAGAGCTTGCCGATGCTCGAACGTTTCAAGGACGAGACCGGTCAGGAAATTAACTTTCGCAAGTGTGGTTATCTTTTCGTTCTTACCACGCCCGAAGATGTTAAAACCTTTCGACACAGCCTGGAGCTCCAGCAAAAGCTTGGCGTCCACACCGAATGGCTGGACCCGGATGAAATTCACCGTCGCCTGCCTTTGATGCGCTTTGAAGATGCCCTGGCCGGCTCTTTCAATGCGCAAGACGGCCTGGTCGACCCTAACAGCGTCGTCATGGGTTATGTGGGCGCGGCGCAGCGTTTGGGAGTACAGTGCTTCAATAAAGTTGAAGTAACCGGAATTCAAGCTGCAGCAGGCAAAATTGTTGGCGTAAAAACAAATCAAGGGTTGATCTCCACCCCGGTGATCGTGGACGCGGCAGGACCGTGGGCTGGTCTGATTGGCCAAATGGCGGGAGTTCCAGTCCCCATCCAGCCTTATCGCCGGCAAATCATGACCACCACTCCATTACCCGAAGTGCCTCAGGATTTCCCCTTCGTTTTGGATTTCGCGCAGTCCCTATACTTCCATCGGGAGGGGGATGGAATTTTAACTGGCATGTCCAATACGAACGAAAAAGTTGGGTTCGATCAGGCCGTAGACGAAGCCTTTGAGATGGTTAACTTGGAGGCGGCAATTGCCCGCATGCCCTGCCTGGAGAAAGCAAGTTTGCTGTCTCATTGGGCCGGCTTGTACGAAGTCACTCCCGATGCCCATCCAATTTATGGAAAAACACCCGTGGAGGGCCTTTTTATTGTTGCGGGTTTCTCGGGTCATGGTTTCATGCATGGCCCGATCTCAGGAAAATTAATGGCGGAATGCATCCTGGACGGAAAATTCCAAAGCTTGGACGTTTCAATGCTCGATCTGGCCAGGTTCAAGGAAGGTCGTCAAATCCGGGAATATAACGTCGTCTGACCTGGGAAGTTGACGCTTGGATTATGCAATAAAAAGACGGGCTGTGCTACCACAGCCCGTCAGACTATTGACTTGATTCCAGCTTACTTTTTTCTAAGCAGACTCCAAACATACACTCCCATCCCGATCCCGGCCAGTAAAAACACCGCCCCGAGGATGCCAAGCAGCGGGGAGCGTTTATTCGATTGGCTGCCGGGATCAACGATTGTCTGCAACTGTGCACCGTAATCAATGTAGGCGATATCGCCGGCGGTGACAATTATTTTGGAATTCAGGTTAATTGTGGGGTTATACCCATCCGGCGCTGCAGCGCTGACGTTATATTGTCCCATTGGCACATCCGTGAAACAAGTGCCCTGGTAGACAGTCGTATCTGGGTTGATGGCAGTGGTCAATGTTTTCGAGAAAC